>JAOPYL010000273.1 GCA_025964625.1 Actinoallomurus sp.
AGGTATGAGACGGCCGTCACACCGCTGTGCCGGGGCGCGCGTGACCGGTCGATACTCTGGACCTGATGGAGCAGATCCTGGTCAGCGCCTGCCTGCTGGGCCAGCCGGTGCGCTACGACGGCACCGGCAGGCGCAGCCACGACCGGCTGTTCGAGCAGTGGCGAACGGAAGGGCGTCTCATCCCCTTCTGCCCGGAGGTGCGGGGCGGGCTGCCCGTGCCGCGGCCGGCCGCCGAGATCTCCGGCGGGCTCGGCGGGGATGTGCTCGACGGGCGAGCCAGGGTGCTCACCCGTGACGGTTCCGACGTCACAGGCCATTTCCTCGACGGCGCGCGCCAGGCTCTCGAGCAGGCGCGCTCATACGGCGTCCGGATGGCGATTCTCAAGGAGGGCAGCCCGTCCTGCGGCAGCCTCCGCGTCCACGACGGGACGTTCAGCGGCCGGAAGATCCCCGGTGCCGGCGTGACGACCGCACTGCTCGAGCGGCACGGGATCGCCGTCTTCGCCGAGGACGCCCTCGAAGCGGCCGCCGCCCATCTGGCCGAGCTGGAGCGCTGACGCGGCGACCCACCGTGCACACCCGCCTCCGCGGCGGAGGCGGACCGGCAGGGCGTGACCGTACGGCGGGATCGAACAGGTGCCGCGGGTTTCGGTTCGAGGTCACCATACGTCTTGGCCGCGTACACTGCGCTGAGCCGTTCGTCGAGTTCCTCGAGGTCAAGCCGCCCATCTCCCGCGGCCTCGCGGATGATCGCCGCGGCATTGTCCCGTTCGGCACCGGAGATGCGCAGCTCGCGCCGCTCCGGGGGATTCATCACGCGCACAGCCCAGATCGCCGGGTTGAGGCTGCGTAGTCTTCTCGACCACACCGGCGATCGCGCTTGGAGGAGCGGTGAACAAGAGGCGTACGGCGATGCTCTCGTCGATCATGCTGGCCGGCGGAGCCGCGCTCGCAGCACTGGGGCCCGCGGCGCAGGCCGCGGCGTTCGACCCGTGTTCGGCCGCCGCCCACGGAACCCTGCGCTACTCCACGGGCACGGCGACGCACCTGGTCTTCGCGGTCTCCTCCGGCTACTCCTCGAACCATGTGGTCGTCACCGAGTGCGTGAAGAACGGCCATTCGTGGCAGCAGGTGACCGCCGTCACCGGGCGGGCCGCCACGAACGGGTTCGCCGAGCCCGGCGAGAAGCGTGAGGGCGATGGAAAGAGCCCGACCGGCTCCTACACGCTCACCGAGGCGTTCGGCATGGGCGATCCCGGCACGCGTCTGCCGTACCGCACGCTGCGCTCCAGCGGTGACTGCTGGGGTGCCACGCCTGGGAAGAGTTACTACAACGCGTACTACTCGGGTAGCTGCCGTTCCACGGACGAGGACCTTTCGGCCACGATGCAGCGCGGTCCGTACCACCAGGCCGTCGTCATCGACTACAACCGCCCGAACCCCGTCCGGGGGCACGGCTCGGCCATCTTCTTCCACGTCGGCGGCGAGACCCCGACGACCGGGTGCATCGCGATCGACGAGACGAAGCTGCGCTCGATCATGCGCACGCTCGTCAAGGGCGACCGGATGATCATGGGGCCGCAGACCGCGCTCTTCCGGTCGTAGGACTCGCGGCCCGGCCTGGACCGCGTCCCGGAGGTCACGCGTCCTGAGACCCGGGACGGCCGGGGCGTTCGGCCGCCTTCACCAGTCGCCGGGTGAGCGACCGGAGCGTGGAACGCAGCGCCCGTTCGACCAGCCGGCCCGTGCCGGGGATGAGCTCGGAGAAGCTCCCCCGCCAGACGACCGCGGTGCCGCCGCCGTCCCGTGGCTCGAATGCCACCTCGGCTCGGTAGTCCCGGAGCGGACCGCGCGTCCGCAGGGCGTAGCCGTGCAGCCGGTCCTGCTCGTAGGCGATCGTCTCCTCGCGCACCACGATCGGCCACAGGCCGAGCCGCCGGATCGCGCCGATCCCGCCGGGCGCCGGATCGCCCTCGCGTTCCCACGAGGACCGGGGGGCGAACGGACCTGCCCACTCCGACCATCGGCCGCCGTCCGTGGCCAGGCCGAACAGCGTGGTGGCGTCCGCGCTGCTGTGCGCCGTCGCCTCGAACGAGAACGTGCGTGTGGCACGCGCCATGGAGACCTCCGGTGGGTGTCGATCACACGATCGCGCATCGCAGGCCCCTCCCACCAGCCGGCACGCGGACCGGCACCGACGACAGAAGCTCATGGCCGGCCGGGCGTAGCCTGGGAGAGAAGGTCATCATGGACGACATCGATCGACGGCTGGACACGATCACGCGGCATCCGTTCCGGGCGAGATTTCATCTACGGGGCCGTGAGCGGGCCATGGCCGAGGTCCGCGGGCCCGTGACGATCCGCACGCATGCCCGGGAGCTCATCGCCGAGCGGCTGGCCCGCGCGCAGCCGTACAAGGACGGCAGGCAGACCCCGTACCGCGGGCATCCGGTGTTCGTCGCGCAGCACGCGACCGCCACCTGTTGCCGTACGTGCCTCCAGCGTTGGCACCACATTCCCAAGGGGCCGGAGCTGAGTGTCGGGGAGCAGGCCTACGTCGTGGACGTCATCTGCCGGTGGATCGCGCGGGAGTTCGAGCCGCCCGGCGCGTGACGGCCGGGCGGCTCGGCGCAGCCCCCGCGATCCAGCGACGCGGCAGGCCGTAGGCGCGCTGGGCCTATCGCCGTGCGCGGCGGCGGAGGAGACCTTCAGGCCCTCCGTGGTTCGGACCAGCGACAGCACGGCCACGATGCCGATGGTGAGGCGGCGGTGCGCCAGGCCCGGGAGCGGCGGCCCGACGTGACCCTCATGGACAACCGCATGCCGGGGCTGGACGGTATCCAGGCCACCCGGCTGCTGGCCGGGCCGGACGTGCCCGACCCGATGCGCGTCGTGGTGGTCACCACCTACGACGTGGACGAGAACGTGTACTCCGCACTGCGCGCGGGCGCGTGCGGGTTCCTGCTCAAGGACGCGGGCCCGCGGCTCCTCGTCGAGGCCGTGCGCGCAGCCGCCCACGGCGAGTCCCTCGTGTCCCCGTCGGTCACCACGCGCCTGCTGGCGCACTTCGCGAGAGGGGCCTCGTCGCGCGTCGCGGAACCGGCCGACCCGCTGACCGCCCGTGAACTCGACGTCGTGCGCGCGGTGGCCCGCGGCCGGACCAACGCCGAGATCTCCGCCGAGCTCGTCATCTCGCTGTCCACGGTGAAGACGCACCTGGGCGGCGTCCAGCGCAAGCTCGGCGTGCGCAACCGGACCGAGATGGTGATCTGGGCGTGGGAGAGCCGGCTGGTCGGCTGATCCGGCTTGGAGCGACCGGCAACAGGGCGTTGGATCAGTGAGACCGCGAGCCCGCCAGTCCTATTGCCGGTCGTTCCTGGTCCGCCGTTCGCCGCACCACGAGAGTGCGGGCCGCCACGTCACCGACACGCTGGTGCCGCCGGCTCAACGCGATGGTCAGCGCGCCGACCAGCCCGAAGAAGTAGCCGTCCACGACCGCCAGGAGCCACCGGATCGTGTACGCCCGCAGCGTCGGTGCCTCCCCCCGCTCGGTGACGATCCGCAGGCCGAACCAGCGCATCGCCGGCGTACCGCCGAGCCACCGGTGCGGAAGCCACACCTCGGTGAACCAGTTCCCGGCCACCAGGACGAGCAGGAAGGGCGCCAGCGTCAGGTACAGCAACACGCTCGGACCACCGGCCCGGTGCTCCCGCACCGCGAAGTGCAGACAGAACAGCAGCAGGACCATCGCGGGCACCGTCACAAGGAGGCGATCGACGATGAACTGGGCGTACCTGCGCAGTACTACTCCCGTCGGGTCGCTCATGTGCGCAATCATGCCATCGGCTCGTAAGGCCCGGGGCGCGCCGGCGTCGCTGTCAGGCTCATGCCTTGGCTGCGGTACGACCCGGAATCGGCGGGTACGGAAATTGGATGTTGCCAGAATCCGTGGACCGCTGGATACACGCACGGTTCAGTGCGGAGGGCCGGCTCGGGCTGCGAATGACCCTCGCCTGCTCGGCCGTCCTCATCGTGGCCGTGCCCTTCGCCGGGTTGCTGGCTCTGGTGGACACCCGATGGGCGCCGCTGCGGCACCTCGACGACGTTACGACCAGGAGCATTCACTCCTACCTTCAGCACCATCGCGTGCTCGTGCCCCCTCTGCGGGCCACCTCGTACATCTTCCACCCCTGGGTGTTCCGAGTACTCGTGGCGGGGCTGGCGGTGTGGTTGTTCTACCGGGGCGCGCGGCGGCTCGCCGCCTGGGCCGTCACCAACCTGGTTGCGTCCGGCATCCTGGAGGGCGGACTCAAGGCGCTCGTCAACCGGCCCCGGCCCGCGCTGTCCAGCCCGATCGCGCACGCTCCCGGGGGCTCGTTTCCGTCAGGTCACGCGCTCACAGCGGTCGTGGGATCGGCGACGATCGTCCTCATCCTGCTCCCGGTTCTGCGGGGAGCCTGGCGCGCGGTGGCGTGGGCGGCCGCCACGGTGGTCAGCGTTCTGCTGGGCGCCTGCCGGGTGGCTCTGGGGGTGCACTACGTCAGTGACGTCGTCGCCGGCTGGATTCTCGGCGCCGCGATCGTCCTGGCCACCACCGCCGCCTTCGAGACCTGGCGCCGCGATGAAGGCCGCAGGCCGGTGGCACCGATCCGCCAGGGAACCCAGCCCGAAGCCGCGCCGAGGATCTCAGGGAGCGGCGGTTCCGACCCGGCCCGTTCCGCGTAGCGCACCCGGCATGCCTCACGGGCCCGCCGCGCTCGACCACCCCGAGGACCAGGGTCTCGACCAGGGCGAACGCCGGCACCAGGGTGAAGAACGGCGGCGGGCCCTCGATGTTGGTCGTGAGCAGCACCATGGTCGAGGAGGCCAGCGGGCTCTACGCGTCTCGCTGTGAAATGCGTGTTACGGCAAAAATCGGCCCTTTCGTACTTGGTACAGAGGCCACAAAATACGACGAGACGACGATTGCGTCAGAGGAGCGACATGCCGACTCCGACTTCATCAGGTCCAGGGCTGAGCCGGACACTGAGCGTCTGGCAGGCCGTCGGCCTGTCGGTCGCGCTGATGGCGCCGAGCATGGCCGCCAACATCAACCCGCAGGGGACCGTCTCGTCCGCCGGCCGTGCCGTACCGCTGGCGTTCCTTCTCGCCGGCGTGGCCGTCCTGCTGGTGGCATACGGCTTCGTCCGGCTGTGCCAGTACTTCCATCACGCCGGTTCGGTCTACGCCTTCGTCGGCGCGACACTGGGGCCGCAGGCCGGTGTCGTCGCCGGGTGGGGCCTGCTCGGCACCTATACCTTCTACGGCGTCGTGACCTCTTCGGCCACCGGCATCTTCGGAACGGCGTTCCTCCAAGAGGTCGGTGTGTGGCCGCACCCGCCCACGTGGGCGCCCTTCATCCTCGTCGTGGTCGCCATCGTGCTGGCTCTGGCGCTCACCGTCTCCCCGGCCAAGCGCGGTACGAGCATCCTGCTCACCGTCGAGGGCGCGACGGTCGCGCTGATCCTGGTCGTCAGCGCCATCGTCCTGATACGGCTGGTCTCGGGCTCCGCCCCGGGCGACCATCACTTCACGCTCAGCGTCTTCGCCGTACAACCCGGCACCGGCGCGTCCGCGCTGTTCCTGGGCGTGGTGTTCGGCTTCCTGTCCTTCGCGGGATTCGAGGCGGCGGCCACGCTCGGGGAGGAGGCGGCCAACCCGAAGCGGGACATCCCACGGGCCATACTCGGCACCGCGATCTTCGGCGGCCTGTACTTCGTGGTGGTCACCGCCGTCGAGATGATGGGCTTCGGTGCCGACGCGAAGGGCGTCGCGGCGTTCGGGAAGTCGCCGTCCCTGCTCGGCGACCTCGGCAGTTCCTACGCCGGATCCTGGGTCGGCCACGTGATCACGCTCGGCGCGGCGATCAGCGCCTTCGGCTGCTGCCTGGCCTGTATGGTCGGCGGCTCCCGGCTGCTGTTCGCACTGGCCCGCGACACCACCGGCGGGCGCGGGCCCGGCCGGGTCTCGAAGGCCGGTACGCCGGCCGTCGCGGCCGGGTTCGTCGCCGCCGGCATGACGCTGATCATCGCGGTCTGCGTGGCCTTCTTCTCCGCCAAGGCCGAGGACACCTTCGTCTGGTCCGGCACCATCGGCACGCTGATCCTGCTGGTCGCGTACATGCTGACCACAGTGGGCGCCATACGGCTGATCTTCGTGCGGCGCAGGATGCCGGTGCCCATGTGGCAGGTCGTGATTCCGCTGGCCGCTCTGGTCACACTCGGTTATACGCTGTACCGCAACGTCATCCCCTACCCCGACTCAGGGGCGGCCCGATGGTTCCCGCTGGTCTCCGGGGGCTGGCTGCTCGTCGCCGTGATCGCGGTGCTGGCGGCACCGGGCGTCTCCCGGCGCCTGGGCAGGGCACTGGCCGAGAATGAAGGCATCAGCCCGGCCGAGAGCACGCCGGCCGAACCTGTGGTGGCGCCGGACACCGGCGGCTGAGCAACGCCCCCACCGAAGCACCCGTACGGAGACGACCCGCACCGAGCCACCCCTACGGAAAGGCGACCGACCGCGTGCCCTCCCTCCTGCCCTGCGTCGAGACGCTCCGCCTCATAGACCATCACTGCCACGGAGTGGTGCGCCGCGACCTCGACCGCGCCGAGTTCGAGTCCATGCTGACCGAGGCGGACGCCGTCAGCTCGCTCGGTGTCACGCTCTTCGACTCCCAGATCGGATTCGCCGTACGCCGCTGGTGCGCGCCGGTCCTCGACCTGCCCGCCCACGCGTCCGCCGAGGACTATCTGGCACGCCGCGCCGACCTCGGAGCCGGCGAAGTGAACCGGCGGTTCCTCCGGGCGGCTGGTGCCGGGGCGCTCTGCCTCGACACCGGCTTCGCGCCCGGCCCGATCCTGCCGCCCGCCGAGATGGGCGCCCTCGCCGACGCGGAGGCGTACGAGATCGTGCGGCTCGAGCAGGTCGCGGAGGAAGTGGCCCTGAACGGACCGGGTGCGGAAGGATTCGCCGACGCCTTCCGCACCCGGCTGCACGAGCGCAGTACCGGCGCGGTCGGGCTGAAGTCGATCGCCGCCTACCGGGTCGGGCTGGCGCTGCCCGGCGAGCGGCCGGGCGACGGTGAGGTCGCCGCCGCGGCCGGCCGCTGGCTGGCCGCGAT
>JAOPYL010000349.1 GCA_025964625.1 Actinoallomurus sp.
GCCACGACGGCGCGGACTGCTGCTGCGCGGGCGCGGGCGCGGACTCCTGCTGCGGCGCCGGCTCGGGTTCGGGTTCGGGCTGCTGCGGCGCCGGCTCGGCCTGCTGCGGTGCGCCGGCGTCGGACGCCTCACCTTCCTGGGCGATGACCGCGAGCTCGGCTCCGACCTCGACGGTCTCGTCCTCGGCGACGGTGATGCTGCTCAGGACGCCCGCGGCGGGCGAGGGGATCTCGGTGTCGACCTTGTCGGTCGATACTTCGAGAAGCGGCTCGTCGGCCTCGACGTGCTCACCCTCTTTCTTGAGCCAGCGGGTGACAGTGCCCTCGATCACGCTCTCGCCGAGCTGGGGCATGGTTACGGAGACCGGCATGGTTCTCAGCGACTCCTCTGGTGCTGGTGTACGGGGCGGGATCAGCCGTGGACGTGCAGCGGCTTGCCGGCGAGGGCGAGGTGAGCCTCGCCGAGCGCCTCGGACTGGGTGGGATGCGGATGGATGAGCTGGGCGACCTCGGACGGCAGGGCTTCCCAGTTGTAGATCAACTGGCCCTCGGCGATGAGTTCGCCGACACGGCTGCCGACCATGTGGATTCCCAGGACCGGGCCGTCCTTCTGCGCGATCACCTTGACCTCGCCCTGGGTCCCCAGGATCTTGCTCTTGGGGTTTCCGGCCAGGTCGTAGGTGATCTGGGTCGTCTCCAGTCCGCGCTCCTCGGCCACGGCGGAGGTGATACCCACCGACGCGACCTCGGGCTCGGAGTAGGTGATTCGCGGCACGCCGTCGTAGTCGATCGGCGCCGGGTCGAGTCCACCCAGCCGCTCGGCCACGAGGATGCCCTCGGCGAAGCCGACGTGCGCCAGCTGCAGCGTGGGGATCAGGTCGCCGACGGCGGAGATGGTCGGGACGCTCGTGCGGCAGTACTCGTCGACCTTGACGAAGCCGCGTTCGGTCTCGACGCCGGCCTCGTCGAAGCCGAGGCTTTCAGAGACCGGGCCGCGGCCGACGGCGACGAGCATCAGGTCGGCGTCCAGGGTCTTGCCGCCCTCGAGCGTGACGATGACGCCTGAGTCGGTGTGCTTGACGCTCTCGTAGCGCGCGCCCAGCTCGTACTTGATGCCGCGGCGCCGGAAGGCGCGCTCCAGGCGCTTGGAGCTGGACTCCTCCTCCAGCGGCAGCAGGTGCGGCAGAGCCTCGACGATGGTGACCTCGGCGCCGAACGACCTCCAGAGGCTGGCGAACTCGACGCCGATCACGCCGCCGCCGAGGACGACCACGGACTGCGGGATCCGGTCCAGCGTGAGCGCGTGGTCGCTGGAGATCACGCGCTCGCCGTCGATGTCGAGCCCGGGCAGCGACCTCGGCACCGAACCGGTCGCCAGCACGATGTGACGGCCTTCGTACGTGGTGTCGCCGACCCGCACCTGGGTGGGGCCGGTCAGCCGGCCCTCGCCCTCCACGGTCGTGATGCCCTTGGACTTGAGCAGGCCCGTCAGGCCCTTCACCGTGGTGCTGACGACCTTGTCCTTGTAGGCGTGCACACCTGGCAGATCGATTCCCTCGAACCGGGCCTTGATGCCGAAGGTGGCGGCCTCACGGGTCTGGTCCGCCACCTCGGCGGCGTGGAGCAGCGCCTTGGTCGGGATACAGCCGCGGTTCAGGCAGGTGCCGCCCAGCTTGTCCTTCTCGACGAGCAGGACGCTCATCCCCAGCTCGACCGCACGCAGGGCGCATGCGTATCCGCCGCTGCCGCCACCTAGGACGACGATGTCATAGGGGCTATTCGACACAGAACGCTCCTTCGATGCTTCTCACTCGTGCGTCTCCGGCACGGCGCGATTGTTCTTCCGGGACGCATCTTCCCACCTGTGACCGCCGGTGCGTCACAGTGCCCCGGCGGCGACGTCTTCGGCGACCTGGACGAGTGTGCGGACGGCCGCGCCCGTGCCGCCCTTCGCGGTGTAGCCGTACGGCTCGCCCTTGTGGAAGGCCGGACCGGCGATGTCGATGTGCGCCCAGCGCACGCCGTCCGGCACGAACTCCTGGAGGAAGACGCCGGCCACCAGCATGCCGCCCCAGCGGTCTCCGCTGATGTTGGCGATGTCGGCGACGGCGGAGTCGAGGCCCTTGCGGAGATCGTCCGGCAGCGGCATCGGCCAGGCCGCCTCACCCGCGCGGGTGGCGGCGCTGACGACCTTCTCGCGGACGTCGTCGTCATTGGCCATCACGCCGGAGATACGGGTGCCCAGCGCCACGAGCTGGGCACCGGTGAGCGTCGCCACGTCGACGATCAGGTCGGGCTCGTCCTCACCGGCGCGGACCAGGGCGTCGGCCAGGACGAGACGTCCCTCCGCGTCGGTGTTGAGCACCTCGACGGTCTTGCCGCCGTAGATGGTGATCACGTCGGAAGGACGCTGCGCGGTGCCGCTCGGCATGTTCTCCGCGATGGCCAGGTAGCCGACCACATTCACCGTGGGCGCCAGCTTCGCGATCGCCTTGAGGGCGCCGAGCACGGCGGCGGCTCCGCCCATGTCGGACTTCATCCAGTCCATGGAGTCCGCGGGCTTCAGCGACAGGCCGCCGGAGTCGAACGTGATGCCCTTGCCGACGAAGGCGACGGTCTTGGCGGCCTCCGGATGGCGGTAGCCCAGGCGGACGAGGCGCGGCGGGTTGACCGAGCCCTGGCCGACGCCGGCGATTCCGCCGTATCCGCCGTCGACGAGCGCGTTCTCGTCCAGGATCTCGACGGACAGCCCGGCCTTCTCGCCGACCCGTCCGGCGGTCTCCGCGAAGATCTCCGGGTTGAGGTCGGACGGCGGCGTGTTGACCAGGTCGCGGACCAGCGTGACGGACTCGGCGAGGACCTCGGCGCGGCGCATCGCGTCGTCGGCGTCCGCCTCGCTGACGACCGTGACCTCGGCGACCGGCTGCTTGTGGCCGTTGCCGGTCCGGTAGTTCAGGTAGGAGTAGTTGCCCAGCAGTGCGCCGGAGGCGACCGCGGCGACGGCTTCGTCCGTGGCGGCGGGCAGCAGGACCGCGACCGAGGACGATCCGGCGAGCGAGCGCAGCGCGGCGCCCGCGGCGCGGCGCAGGGCCTCGTCGTCATAGGAGTCGCCCAGCCCGACGGCGACGACGACGGGAGCGGCGAGCTTGCCGAACGTCGGGACCTTCGTGACCTCACCAGGCTTGCCGGTGGCCCCCAGGCCGGTCAGCGCGGCGACCAAGCTGCCGTCGAGCGCCTGGTCGACGACCTCGGCGCCGGGTGCGAGGCGCACGGCCGAGTCGTCGTTCACGACACCGACCACGAGCGCGTCGACGTCAAGGGATGCACTTTCCGGGCGGGCAAGCCTGAGGTTCGTCACGTGGCCCGATGCTAGTCGCACTACTGAGCGGTTTCGTCCATTCGATCAAGACTGATGGTGCTGCCGCCAGGGCCTTTCTCCTGCCTCTGTCGGCCGCCCGAAATATCCTCAGCGTGCCCGACCTTCGGGCACGCTGAGGATACGGACGTTACGCCGGAGCCGGCCCGGCATGCCGGTGAGCTGCGGGTACGTATGTCGTGACTCGTCCGCCGACTGCGCCGGGAGGTCGGCCGTCACCCGCTGACGATGTCGCGGATGACGGCCCTCGGCCGCCTCGGCCGCGTGGGTGCGGCGTCGCTGACCGAACCGGCGGCGGGCGGTCAGCTTCGCCTGTGACACCGGCCTCGTCCGGCCGGCTGGAATCGCGCGGACCGGAAGGCCGGGTCAGGTCGTCACCGCAGGCACATGACGAGGAGGGCGGCGGTCACGGCGATCTCGACGAGCGCGCCGAGCACGTCACCGGTGACGCCGCCCAGGCGGCGTACCGCGTGCCGGAGCAGCGCCGCGGAGAGCGTCAGGCCCACCAGAACGGCGGCCGGCCCGAGCACGGCGGCGCGCACGCCGCCGGTCGGTCCGGCGAGGGCCGAGGCCGCCACCGTGGCGGCGGTCGCGATGATCGCGTCACGGCGGCGTACGGTCCCCGCGACCAGTGCGCCGAGCCCCTCGGGCCGTGCGGCGGGTACACCCGGCCGGCAGGCCCAGGTGACCGCGAGGCGCCCGGTAGCGGCGGCGACGACGACCCCGGCGGCCGGTGCCTCGGCCACCGCCGCGACCTGAATCACCAGCGTCAGCACGAGAGTGACGACGCCGAACGGCCCGATGTCGGACTTCTTCATGATCGCCAGGGCCTCGTCGGCCGGGCGTCCGCTGCCCAGGCCGTCGGCGAGGTCGGCCAGGCCGTCCAGGTGCAGGCCCCGGGTCAGCAGCGCCATCACGGCGACCGCCAGAGCCGCGGCCGGCAGCGGTCCGAACCCGGCCCGGCGGGACACCACGAGCACCAGCGCGGCGACCAGGCCGACGAGAAGCCCGGCCACCGCGGCGAGCGTCATCGCCCACCGGGCGGCGTCCCGGTCCACCCGCTCGCACCGCACCGGGAAGACGGTGAGCAGCGACACGGCGAGCCGTAGCCCGTCGGCGATCACAGCAGCTCCATGACCCGGCCGGCCACGACCAGGGCGGTCTCCTCCGACTCGGCCGCCAGCCGCTGGTTGAGCCGGCCGAGCAGGTCGCGGAACGCGCGCCCCGCGGCGGTCTCCGGGATGACCGACAGCCCCACCTCGTCGCTGACCGCCACCACGTGCGCCTCGGTGGACCGCCACGCCCTGATCAGCTCGTCGAGGCGGGGTTCGACCGCGCGCGGATACTCCCAGGCGCCCAGCGCGTCGAACACCGCCGTCAGCCACGTGCCCATACCGTCGATGAGAAGAGTGCCGGACGCCGTCCGCAGCAGGCCCGGAAGGTCGATCGTCTCGACGGTGTCCCACCATCGGGGCCGGCGTTCGCGGTGGGCGGCGATCCGCGCACGCCACTCCGGGTCGTCGCCGTGCATGATGCCCGTCGCCACGTACGTCACGTCGGGGCAGGCCAGCACCCGCAGCTCCGCCTCCTGCGACTTCCCCGACCGGGCGCCGCCCAGGATCAGCGTCCTCCACGGGCTCGGTACCGGCTGCGTCCACCGGCGCAGGCGGCGTTCCAGCTCGGCCGGCGAGCCGATGCGGTGGTCGACCTGCACGGCTCCGACCTGAGTGGTGGGGGTGGCCGCGCCGATGCGCCGTAGCCAGCCGAGGTGCGACGGGTCGCCGACCAGATCCAGGAGCACGGCGTCGTACGGCCCGGGAGAGGGGGGCTTCGGCCGGGCGCCCGGCCGGGAGGCGAAGAGCACCCGGTGGCCACGCGGCGTGCGCACGTCGTATCCGCCGGGCACCTCGCGGCGGCGGCACTGGTCGAGGGGCACTCCGTCCAGCAGCACGCGGGTCGGCTCCAGCCGGCGCTTCGCGGCGCGCATCCGCGTGCACGAGGCACAGCGGCACCCCGGCTCGGGCCACCCCTGCGGACCCGCCGTGCCGAGCAGGTGGAGCTCTAATCCGCCCATGGTCAGCTCGCCTTCGACGCGGGCGCCCGGCTCGGTCATCCTGCCTCCGTCACGGACGCCGGAACTCTACGGGGGCTTCGAACGCGGCGCGGCGGGCGGCCCGCCGCAGCGCCAGCAGAACCGGACGGCCGGTGAGAGCCACCAGCACCGCCGTGGTGACCGCACGCGGCACGTCGAAGCCCATCGACGTGGCAAGGTCGAATGCCACGAAGCGGCCGAGGTTCCCCGTGATCGGTGCACCTGGTTCATAAGCGATCGAACTAGATACTCCCGTTGCAAACGGCCATAGCGCCAGATTTTGCAGCGATCCATAGATAAATGCAGCCGTCGCGCCATAGCCGGAGAGCATCGCGATCTCCGCCCTGCCGCTCAGACGCGGCAGGCACCCCGCGAAGAATCCCACCCACGCCGCGCCGAGGATCTGGAACGGCAGCCAGGGGCCGACCCCCGCCGTGAGCAGGGCGCTGGCGAACATCGTCACCGACCCGAGCAGGTAGCCGAAGCCGCGGCCGAGGACCCGCCCGCCGTGCACCAGCACGAAGAACAGGGGTTCGAACCCCGCCACGCCGGTGCCCAGCGGCCGCAGCGCCGCGCCGATCGCGCTGAGCACACCGAGCAGGGCGATCGCCTTGGCGTCCACGCCGTCCTCGGAGATCTCCGCGAGCGCGACGGCCAGCAGCAGCGGGAGCATGACCACGAACAGCCACGCCGCCGGCCCCGACTGGGCGAGTCCGGCCCCCGGCGCCACCACGAGCGGCCAGCCGAAGGCGACGAGCCCGGTCAGGGACACCAGCCCGATGGCGGTCGCCGAGCGCGGCCGGAGCCGTACCGCGGTCACTCCGGGCTCCGCAGGGCGGCGGTCGCCTGCGCCACGGTCAGCAGCGGCACCGGCGCGAAGATCTTGCTCATCTGCGGGGCGAACGCGGGGGAGGAGACCAGGACCTCCTCGGTGGGACCGTCCGCCACGACCTCGCCTTCGGCGACGACCACCGTTCGGGTGGCCACCTCCGCGGCGAGTTCGACGTCGTGCGTCGCGAGCACGATCGCGTGGCCGCCGGCGGCCAGCTCGCGGAGGATCTCGACCAGTCGTGCCTTCGCGGCGTAGTCGAGGCCGCGGGTGGGCTCGTCGAGCAGGACGAGCGGTGGCCGCCCGGCGAGGATGACGGCCAGCGCGAGGGAGAGCCGCTGGCCCTCCGACAGGTCCCGCGGATGGTCGGTCATGGCCACGCCCGGGGCGAGCCGTTCGAACAGCGTCCGGCAGGTCCCCCTCGGCGCGCCCATGTCCTGGTCCGCGGCGCGGCACTCGGCGGCGACGGTCTCGGCGTACAGCAGGTCGGCGGAGTCCTGCGGCACCAGCCCCGCGTGCCGCACCATGTCGCGGGCCCTCAGCTCGTGCGGCACCGCCCCGAGCACCTCCACCCGGCCTGCGGCCGGGCGGACCAGGCCCACCAGCGTGCCGAGCAGCGACGACTTGCCAGCGCCGTTGCGGCCCATCAGGGCGACCACCTCGCCTGGTCCGACGCCGAGGTCGACGCCGCGCAACGCCGCCACCGCGCCGTACCGGACCTGGAGTCCCCGTACCCGGGCGATCGGAGCCGGGC
>JAOPYL010000325.1 GCA_025964625.1 Actinoallomurus sp.
CCATCACCAGGGCTCCCGCGATGATGATCCACGTGCCGATCGACAGGCCCGTCTGGCGGGCGAGTCCCTGATGGAGGGTGTCCCACGGGTCGTTGCCGAGCCCCGACGACACCTGGAACGCGATTCCAAGGCCGTACAAGGCCAATCCAACGTACAGCTGAGCCAATCGGCGTGCGATCACGGACCTTTCCCTCCCTGACATGACCGCCGAGCGGCGGTGTACGCCATTGAGCCCGGTGAATGGCTTGCATTGTAAGAGCCAATCGAAGAAAGTGGCCTTATGGCAGTCCGCTCCATCAACGCACCGACCCTCGCCCGGCTGCTGGGCGGCCCGCCGGAGGGCCGGCCGTTCTACGCGGCGCTTGCCCGGACCTTGCGCGGCCTCGTGCTCGACGGCCGCCTGCCGCTGCGCACACGGCTCCCCGCCGAGCGGGACCTCGCGGCCGCTCTCGGCGTCAGCCGCACGACGGTCACCTCGGCCTATGACGCGCTACGGGCCGAGGGTTACGTCGAGAGCCGCCGGGGCGCGGGAAGCTGGACGGCGCTGCCCGGCGGCGGCCCGATGGCGGCCCGGCACGGGCTGGCGGAGGACCGGACGCTCATCGACCTGGCCTGTGTGGCTCCGGCCGCCCCCTCGGGGTTCGACGAGGGCGTGGCCGCCGCCGTCGCGGAGCTGCCGCGCCACACCGGCGGTCCCGGCTACGAGCCTCTGGGGCTGCGAGCGCTGCGCGAGGCGATCGCGGAGCGCTACACCGCCCGCGGCGTGCCCACGATGCCGGAGCAGGTCCTGGTGACGACCGGGGCCCAGAACGGCCTGTGCCTCGTGTTGCAGGCGTTCGTCCGTCCCGGCGATGCCGTGCTCGTCGAGTCACCGACGTACCCGCACGCTCTCGGCGCGCTCCGCCGGGCGGGGGCCCGCCTCGTCCCCGCCGGCGTCAACGCGGGCTGGGACCTGGAGCTCATGGCCGGCGGCATGCGGCAGGCTGCGGCCCGGCTCGCGTACGTGATCCCCGACTTCCAGAATCCGACCGGCCGGCTTATGGACGATGAGAGCCGGGCCGCACTCGTGGCCGCCGCCCGGGACGCGGGCGCGTACGTGGTGACGGACGAGACCTTCGCCGAACTGGCCGTCGACGACGTCGTCAGACCCCGCCCGCTCGCCGCCCACGACACCGACGGCCGGGTCATCAGCATCGGGTCGGCGGCCAAGGTGCTGTGGGGTGGCCTGCGCATCGGCTGGATCCGGGCCGGCCAGGCCCTCGTACGCCGGCTCGCCGAGGCGCGCGAGACGGTGGACCTGGCCAGCCCGGTGCTCGAGCAGCTGATCGTCACCGAGCTGCTCGCCGGCATGGACGCGATCGCCGCCGAGCGCCGTGCCGTCCTGCGCGAGCGTCGCTCGGTGCTGATCGAGGCGCTGCGACGCGAGTGCCCGGACTGGGAGTTCGGCGTGCCGCCGGGCGGCCTGTCCTTGTGGGTCCGGATGCCCCGTACGTCCAGCACGGCGCTCGTGCCGGCCGCCGGCCGGCACGGCCTGCACATCGTCCCGGGTACGGCCTTCGGCGTCGACGGGGTCCTGGACGACCACGTGCGGGTGCCGTACGTCCTGCCGCCGGAGCGGCTGCGCGAGGCGGCCGCCCGGCTGGCCTTGGCCTGCCGCGACGCGGACGCCGCGCAGGTCACCCGGCGGGCGTACGTCTAGGGTCGCCGCTCCGTGACCGCCCGGTACGGCCGGGCGGCGTCAGAGCGGACACCGGAGGGGATATCGGAGAGGGACGTCACAGGCGAGACACCATGATGCCCGCGAGCAGCGCGGCCCGTTCGGCCAGGCTCGTGACCTGGATCGCCTCGTCGGCGGCGTGCGCGCCCCGGCCCCGTGGCCCGAAGCCGTCCAGGGTGGGCAGGCCGAGCGAACCGGGAAGGTTCGTGTCGCCGGCCCCGGCGGCGGGACGGCCGGTGATCTCCTGGCCGAGCAGTGCCCCCACCTCTGCGACACGGTCGAGCAGCGGGTCGTCGGCGCGCTCCGGCCAGGTGGGCCGGGTGGACAGCACGGTCGCCTCGACGACGGCGCCGGTCCGCCGGGGCGTCGCGCCGGTCAGCGCGCCGAGTACCTGCCGCTCGGCGGCGGCGGAGGTGAAACGGAGGCCGATCTCGGCGGACGCCTCCCCGGCGATGACGTTGGCCCGGCTGCCGCCCTGGATCCGGCCGACGTTGAACAACGTCGTGCCATCGTCCGGCACGGCGTCCCGCGCCGCCGCGACCTGGTCGATGAGCTCGTCGATGGCGGAGATCCCCTTGCCGGGGTCGAGCGCGGCGTGCGCTTCGCGCCCGTGGACCCGCACAAGGACCCGGGTGCTGCCCCGGCGCGCGCTCTTCAGCGCACCGTCCGGATGCGGCGACTCCAGGCCGAGCACGGCGACCGCGCCGTCGAGGTGCCGTTCGACCACCGCGCGCCCGGTCGGGCTGCCCACCTCCTCGTCGGCGACCACGACCAGGCGTACCTGCCGGGCGGGCGCGGCCCCGGCGGCGTGCAGCGCGCGCAGCGCCATCTCCACGGCGACCAGTCCGCTCTTCATGTCGTACGTCCCCGGGCCGGCGATGGTCGTGCCATCGTCGGTGTAGGGCATGGTGGCCAGCCGCCCGGCGGGCCAGACCGTGTCGTAGTGGCCGACCAGCAGCAGGTGCGGGCCGTCACCGGGGCCGAACCGGGTGACGAGATGACCGTCCTCGCGCGAGACGGCTCCGCCCGCCTCCACGTGGCCCGCCTCGATGAGCGCGGCGCAGCGTTCCAGCGCGGCGGCGTCCCCGGAGGGCGATTCGGCGAGGGCGTAGTCCCGGAGCCGCTCGCGGCCGAAGGGGAGCAGCCGGCCGGCGGCGGCGGTCAGGGCGGCGGAGAGGTCAGGTGTCATGTCGCCTTTCATCGGCCGAGCACCGGCAGTGACATGCGCCAATGCTACTAAACTTGCCCTGTCGCGATCGTTGTGCTCGTTCGAGCGTTCACTGTGAGAAGGAATTGGCGCCCTCTTCGACCATCACCGTACGGCCGCTGACCACCTCCGCCGAAATGCGGGCCGGGGTGGAGGCGTACCGTGCCGCGTTCGCCCTGTCGGCCACCGACCCGGCGGTCAGTCCCCGGCTGCTCGCCGCGCTTCAGCGCAACGCGGGCTCGGTGCTCGGCGCCTTCGCGGGAGACGAACTCGTGGGCTTCACCTATGGCTTCCTCGGCTCCGACTCCGGCAACTTCTACCACTACTCACAGGTGGCGGCGGTGCTGCCGGACTGGCAGGGCCGGGGCGTGGGGCGGACACTCAAGCTGAGCCAGCGCGACTACGTGCTGTCCACGGGCGTGACCGTGATGCGCTGGGCCTTCGACCCCGTACGCACCCGCAACGCCCACTTCAACCTCGACGTGCTGGGCGCCACCGGCCGCTGGTTCACGCGCGACCTGTACGGCGTCGAGGACATCGGCCGCGACCAGGGGATGCGCACCGACCGGCTGATAGTCGAGTGGGACCTGCTCGGACCGCCGGTGCGGGACGTTCCACCTCCGCAGCACACCGGCTGGGGTGAGACGCGGCAGCAGAACGGCGACCTGTTGCTCGGGGTCCCGCGGGACTGGGAGGCACTGGTCGGCCGTGACCGCACCGCGGCGTTCCACCTGCGCGACGACCTGGCCACCGAGATGACCCGGCTGATCGGCGAGGGGTACACCGCGATCTCCTGCCAGACCTGCGACCCCTACACGGCCGTCTACCGCTTCCGGGCCGGGCGGCACCGCGAAGCGGGCGGCGACCGGTGACCGTGCCGCCGCCCACGCCGGTGCTCGACCCGTTCGCCGGCGGACATTCGACCGCAGAGGTGGCACCGCCATGGTGTCCGACCTCGACGAGGAGGATTGAAACGCGTGCCGCGCGTATCCACGATTGAGGCGTTCCGGGTGAGCCTGCCGCTCGTGCACGCCTTCCAGACCAGCTCGCACCGCAAGTCGCACCTCGAGCACATCCTCGTCCGCGCGCAGGACGCCGACGGGACGGTCGGATGGGGCGAGATCGCCTCGCCCAGCGACCCCTACTACTGCCCGGAGACCGTGGACGGCTGCTGGCTGACGGTCGAGCGGTACCTCGCCCCGGCGCTCCTCGGGGCCGAGTGGGATCATCCCGCCGAGGTCGGTGCGCTCTGGGCGCGGGTCCGCGGCCACCACTTCGCGAAGGCGGGGCTCGACATCGCCTGCTGGGACCTGTGGTCGCGGTCGGCGGGCACGCCGCTGGCGCGGGCGCTCGGAGGTGACCGCATGACCATCTCGGCCGGCGTCAGCCTGGGCATCGAACCCACCGTGTCCGACCTGCTCGCCCAGGTCGACCGGTACACCGCGGAGGGGTACCGGCGCATCAAGCTGAAGATCGCCCCGGGCTGGGACGTGGAGCCGGTCCGCGCGGTGCGTGCGGCCCACCCGGACCTGGCCCTGCACGTCGACGCGAACGGCGCGTACACCGAGGAGCAGACCGACGTCCTCGCCGAGCTGGACCACTTCGGCCTGACGATGATCGAGCAGCCGTACGCTCCCGGCGCCCTCGCCGCGCACGCCCGGCTGCAGAAGCGGATCGAGACGGCCGTCTGCCTCGATGAGTCCGTTGACGACCTCGACCAGCTCGACACGGCCCTCGAGCTGGGCTCCGGGCGCGTCCTCAACATCAAGGTCTCCCGGATGGGCGGGCTGACGGCGGCCCGCGCCGCGCACGACCGCGCGGTCGCCGGCGGCTGGCAGGTCTGGTGCGGGGGGATGCACGAGTTCGGGGTCGGCCGCGCCGCCAATGTCGCCATCGCCTCGCTGCCCGGCTTCACCCTGCCCAGCGACGTGTCCGGCTCGGACAAGTACTACACGCACGACGTCGTCGAGCCGTCCATCCGGGCCATCGACGGCCAGGTCACGGTGCCCTCCGGGCCGGGCATCGGCCACGAGGTCGACGAGGCGCTCGTGCGCCGGCTCGCCTCGGCGACGCTGAAGTTCTGAGCGGCCGGCGGCGACCTCGACCGCGTCGTCGCCGGCCGGGGGACCGGACGGCGACGTGCTCGCCCGCCGGCTCCTCCAGTGACTCACGCAAGGTCATGTCAGCATCCAGAAGAGCATGGCGAACAGGGCCGTGTTGGCCGTGATGATCGCCCAGCCGTTGAACAGCATCAGCCGCAGGCTACTCGACCGTGCCAGGCCCATCTGGCCGATCATGTCGGCGCCGGGAAGTGGACCGAGCTGGTCGACCTGGGAGGTGCCGACCAGGGCCACCGCCCACACGCCGGGCGCTATGCCGAGCGCGGCGGCCACCGGCCCGAACAGCTTGTTGACCACGACGACCTGGGCGACGGCGGCGCCCGGCACCGCTTGCATGTACCCGAGGAAGACGATCAGCATCAGGAACAGCCACGGCCCGACATCCGGGAGGATCGGCTTGAGGTCGGCGAACACCGTCTCGAAGGCGCCGGTCTTGTCGATCAGCGCGAGCATCGGGTCGAGCATCCAGAACAGCAGGAACAGCCAGATCAGCCGGGCGGCGCCGGCGTACACCGCCTCCAGGACCTTCTTGGGGGCCAGCCCGCCGGCCAGGCCGGTCGCGGCGGCGGTGACGATCATGACGATCAGCGCGTACGAGTAGGTGGCCTTCTCCACGACACCGTAGATCGCGAGGGCCAGCAGCACGAGGGCGAAGACCAGCGCGGCCCGGCGGGCCGCTCCGTCGCCGGTCTGGGGCTCGGTCTCGGCCGCGTCCGCGGCGGTGTACTCCTGGTCGGTGTGGCGCTGGATCCAGCGCGCCATGAAGAAGCCCGTCACCATCGTCACCGCAGCGACCGGCAGCCCCGCGTGGAGCAGGTACCCGCCATAGCTCAGCCGCGTCGCCGCCATGAGTGTGACGACGGGCGGGGTGAACGGGCCGGTCATCAGGCCGGCCGCTCCGGCGGCGTGCAGCATCGCCGCCACGGCGGGCGGCCGCCAGCCGGTTCGCGCCGCGACCGGGATGACGATCGGCGCCAGGATCGCGTTCCCACCGGCCAGGGTGCCCAGCGCGCCCACGAGGATGAGCGAGGAGACCATGATGCCGAGCTGCACGCGGGTGCGTGTGTTGAGCCCGATCCCGCCCATCACCAACCGGATGAGCGACTGCGCCGCGCCCGTCTCCTGGGTCACCCGGCCGAGGCCCGCGCCGAGCAGGATGATCATGCCGATGACGGCGACCAGCGACCCCATCGACGTCGCCATCTGGGCGCCGAGCGGGATCGGGCCGGTTCGCGTCATCACCGCCGCGATGACCAGCGCGCCGATGGTCGCCAGCACCACGTCCACGCCGAGCACCGCGAGCAGCGCGTACAGGCCGATCGGCACCAGCCCCCACAGGCCGGCCTTGCCGCCGGTCATCGCGAGCAGGATGCCGATGACCAACGCCACCGCGAAACCTCCGGCGGCGATCACGGGCGCGCGGCCGGCGTGTTTCTCCGCGGTCGCCGTCTCGGCGGCCGTCGTCGTACTCATCTGGGGGGTGCTCCTCAGGCTCCGTGTCGCCGGAGCACGCGCCCGGGACGTTTTCCGGTCAGGACCGCGTCACGCAGCACCGGAGTGCCGTTGACGACGACGTGGCGTACGCCCGCCGCCGGCTTCCAGGGGTCGTCGAAGGTGGAGGTGTCGACGACGGTGCGGGGGTCGAGGACGGCGAGGTCCGCCGCCAGCCCCTCGCGGACCTCGCCGCGGTCGGCCAGGCCGGCCCGTGACGCGGGCAGCGAGGTCATCTTCCGTACGGCGTCCGCGAGCGTGAGGACCCCCCACTCGCGCACATAGCGCCCGAGTACCCGCGCGAACGTGCCGAAGCTGCGCGGATGCGGGCGCCCTCCGCCGGCCGGGCGCAGCACCCAGCCGTCACTTGCCACGCCGACGTGCGGGTGTGACAGCACCGCGCGCACGTCGTCCTCGGACATCGCGTGGTCGACGATGCCGACCGAGCCGTGGTGTGCGGCGATGACCTCCAGAGCCGTCTCGGCACCGCTCAGGCCGAGCTCGCCGCCGAGCTCGGCCAGGCTCCGCCCGATCCACGCGGAGTACGGCCCGGGTGGCAGTTCGGCGAGGACGACGGCGTCGGCGTCGATGTGCGTGCCGGCGGCGATCCGGCGTCTGGTCCCCGCGTCGGAGAGGCGTTCGAGCAGCCGCTCGACGCCGCCGTCCATCGCCCAGCCCGGCAGCCGCGACGTCAGCGTCGTGGAGGAGGCGGTGTAGGGGTAGACGTCCGCGGTGACGTCCACGCCCTGGGCGCGGGCCTCGTCGATCAGCCGCAGGGCCTCGTGCACCCCCCCGTGGTTCGCCCGCCCCATCGCCTTCAGGTGGGAGATCTCCAGGCGTACGCCCGACTCGCGCGCCGTGGTCAGGGCCTCGGTGACGGCGTCGATCAGCCGGTCGGCCTCATTGCGCATGTGCGTGGAGTACAGCAGTCCGAGCCGTGCCGCGGCGCGGGCCAGCTCGGTCACCTCGTGGGGCGGCGCGTAGCTGCCCGGGGCGTAGATCAGGCCGGTGGAGAAGCCCGCCACCCCCTCATCGGCGGCGCGCTCCAGCAGAACTCGCATCGCCGTGCGCTCTTCCGGCGTGGCCGGCCGCTCGTCACCGCCCACGGCGGCCATCCGCAGCGCGTTCAGCCCGACCTGCGCCACCAGGTTGACGGCCGGTTTGGAGCGTTCCACCACGGTGGCGTAGCCGTCGAAGCCGGTCCAGTCCCAGAGCAGCTCGTCCTCCATGAAGGCGGCGGAGCGGCGCAGGCTCTCCGGGTCGGCGACGGGGAAGGGGGAGAAGCCGCAGTTGCCACCGACCAGCGTCGTGACTCCCTGGTAAAGGCAGGTGTCCGCGCCGGGATGGCCCTGGATCGAGAAGTCCGCGTGGGAGTGCAGGTCGATGAAACCGGGTGCCACGACGTGGCCGGTGGCGTCCAGAGTCTCGGCCCCCGGCAGTGTCCCGGGGGCCGCGACGGCCGCGATACGGTCGCCGCGCACGCCCACGTCGGCCGGCACGGCCGGCGAGCCGGTGCCGTCGAGCAGGTCCCCTCCGGTGACGACGAGATCGAACTCAGGCATCCGCACTCACCTCCGGTCGCGTACAGGTTCCAGGACGCTCGCCGGTCACGCGCCGCCGGCGTGCGGCGGGCGCCCGGGCGCCGGCGAGCGGCGGGGGTCGCCGCGGACGCCCGGCGGCCCGGCCGGCGTCGGACCCGCTTTCGCCGTCACGACGGCGAAGGGTCGTCGACCGGCAATCTACCTGCAGTTTCGATGTGCTCGCCGATGAGGCGGGCGATGGTCACCGGGTCGGTGAGCGGCACCCAGTGCGGTGCCCGGACCGGCCGCACCGTCAGCTCGGCGGTGAACGGCCGGGCCGCCTCGGCCGCCAGCCTCGGCGTCACGAAGGCGTCACGGGTCGCGACGACGACCTGCGTGGGCACGTTCGTGCGGCGCTCGCCCGGGTCGCGTCGACGGCCGCGCATGTTGGCGCGGTAGAGGTTCACTCCGGCCGCCGCGTCCTGCGCGAGCGTGGGCGCGGGATGAGCGCCGCCGGCCGGCACGCCTTCGGTGCGCTCCAGCAGCCTTCCCCAGCGGCGGCCCAGGAGGCCCCGCCAGACCAGCTCGGGCAGCACCGGCGTGTGGAAGGCGGCGATGTACCAGGAGTGGAGCATCTGCCGCGCGACCGCGGGCACTCCGGAGGTGCGCCGGAGTCCCGCCCGGATCCAGTGCGCGGCGTGGTCGAGGCAGGGGCCGGAGATCGAGGTGAAGGTGGCGAACCGCTCCGGCATCGCGCAGACCGCCTCCCAGGACTGGATCGACCCCCAGTCGTGCCCGGCGAGGTGCACGGGCGCGTCCGGGCTCACCGCGTCGAGCACCGCCCGCATGTCGGCCACGAGGTGCTCGAACCGGTACGCCTCGCGGCTCCGCGGGCGCGACGACGCGCCCGCCCCGCGGACGTCGTAGGTCACCACGTGGAACCGCCCGGCCAGCCGCCCGGCCACGGCGTCCCAGACGGCATGCGTGTCCGGGTACCCGTGTACGAGCAGCAGGGTGGGACCTTGACCTCGCTCATAGACGGCCAGGTCGACGCCGTCTCCGCGAACGCGCCGCGAACTCACTTCGTTGGACATGCGGTCCAATTTATGCCGTGGGCCGGGCGGGGGCGCGCTTACGGACGGTCGCCGAACTGGATGTTCAGGCTGCGCAGGTAGGTGTGCAGTCCGGCGTCCTGCACGGGGATCAGGTGCGCGTCGCGGCCCGACTCGTTGTAGTGGGCATGCCACTTGCCCGGCGGCGTGACGAAGGCGCCTCCCGGCTCCCAGTCCACCCGCACCGGGTCGACGATGTCGCCGTGCTCGTCGAGCCGGTCGCCGAGCAGGGTGTAGCAGCCGGGCGGGCAGTCGAGGATCAGATCGAGGGCGACCGACTGATGCCGGTGCGGACGCTGATCCTGACCCGCGGGAAGCACTCCGAACATCGCCCACAGCACGTGGGTGATGGTCAGGGTCTGCTCCTCTTCGGCGTTGGCGAGCAGGACGCTGACCCTGCTCTTCTCGCCGGCGTCGGGCTGCGACGCGATCCGCTCCAGCTCGGCGACCGCGTCGGCACGCGCGAACTTCGTCGGGCGGAACCGGGGCCGGGTGGCCTCCGCGCCGAGATAGCGCAGCAGCGGCTCGTCGTGCACCCAGTACATGACGGTGTCGTGGGCCGCGTGATGGGTGCTGCGGCTGCCGGCCGGAAGGGTGACGAAGTCCCCCTTCTCCCAGCGGATCATTCGCCCGTTCACGTCGGAGTACCCTGCGCCCTCCATCACGTAGTAGAGCTCGGACGTCGCGTTGGGGTCGGTCGCCACCCGATCACCCGCGTTGATTCGGACGAAGTTGGCCAGCAGGGCGGGGCTGGTCGCCGCGCCGCCCTTGACGCCCAGGTGCTCCGACAGGTCCAGCGGGATGACGCGGGTCGGCCCCCCGGCGTACAGCTCGGGGCTGAACCGCTCGATCGGTACAGGCGGCGTGTGACCGCTGGCGATGGGGTCGGCCGCCTTGGAGTACTCGAAGAAGCGGGCGTCCTGCGACCAGTCCTCGAAACGCCCCTCGAAACCGTAGTCGGCGACGTTCACCTCGGGCGCCGCGACGGTCGGATCGAATCGCTTGTCGTCCTTCTTGGTCCTGGTCAGCTTCTCCTTCAGGTTCTCCTTCAGGCGTGCGGGCATCACTGCCTCCTCTTATGGCGGTGTCGTGAGCCGACGTTCCATATGAGCCGGCCGTGGTGCACGGCGGTGCACGGCGGTGCCCGACGCGAACGCGCGGTCGGTACGGAGCCGCCTGTCCGCGGCGGACCGGAGACTCCTGTCACATCATATGACCTGCGGGAACACGGTAAGCGGACACTGACGCCGAGTCGTCAGGTGCGCGGCGTTCCGCCGTCCGGGTCATCGGCCGGGTCGAGTCGCTCGGTTCCGGCATAGACGTTCATCGACGGGCCGCGCAGGAAGCCGACGAGCGTCATCCCGGCCTCCTCGGCCAGCTCGGCCGCCAGCGATGACGGAGCCGACACGGCGGCCAGTGCCGGGATGCCGGCCAGCAGCGCCTTCTGGGTGAGCTCGAACGACGCCCGGCCGCTGACGAGGAGCACGTGTCCGGTCAGGGGTACGCGCTTGTCCTTCAGTGCCCAGCCGACCACCTTGTCGACCGCGTTGTGCCGCCCGACGTCCTCCCGGAGGACCAGCAGCCTCCCCGCCGCGTCGAACAGCCCCGCGGCGTGCAGTCCGCCGGTCCGCTCGAAGACCCGCTGGGCCGCTCGCAGCGTTTCGGGCAGCAGCGTCAGCACCGCCGGGTCGAAAAGGGTCCTGTCCTCGCGCACGTCGTACGACGTGCGCTGCCGGATCGCGTCGATGCTCGTCTTGCCGCACACGCCGCACGCGCTGGTCGTGTAGAAGGACCGCTCGACCGAGACCTCCGGCGGTCGCACGCCCTCGGCGAGTGTCACGTCGACGATGTTGAACGTGTCGGTGTCCGCGCAGTAACGCATCGCCGCGATGTCGTCCGCCGCACGGACGACGCCCTCGCCGTGGAGGAACCCGGTGACGAGGTCGAAGTCGTTCCCCGGCGTGCGCATGGTCACCGACAGCGGCCGCCCCGACAGCCGTATCTCCAGCGGCTCCTCCACCACGAGCGTGTCAGGGAGCGTTCGTCTCCCTCTTTCGTCGATATGCGCGATCCGACGTCGTACGGTCACTCGGCCCATGGCCCCGACGTTATCGCCGCCGGCCGTCCGGAATCCCGCCCGCCCGGCATGCCGCGCCGTACCGGCGCGCTCCGCGGTCGGCTCATCGCGCCACGCCGGATTCACGCGAAAGTGGCACGATCATTAGCAAAGACGGTTGAATGGCGCGCGTGGGTATTGAGTCTTGGCCGGTTCTCCGCCAGCTGACCGGCACCGATCGGCTCGGCCGTGGCGAGGCCGCGCGATCGAAACGCACGGACGCGCTCGTGGCGCGTACCGAGCAGGCCGACCGGGTCGTCTCCTCGGTCTGCCCGTACTGCGCCGTCGGTTGCGGGCAGAAGGTGTACGTCAAGGACGAGAAGGTCATCCAGATCGAGGGCGACCCCGAGTCCCCGATCTCGCGCGGGCGGCTGTGCCCGAAGGGCTCGGCCAGCAAGCAGCTCGTCACGTCGCCGGGCCGGCAGACGACAGTCCTCTACCGCCGGCCGTACGGCACGGAGTGGGAACCGCTCGCCCTCGACGACGCCATGGACATGATCGCCGACAGGGTGATCGAGGCCCGGCGGCAGGGCTGGGAGGACACCTCCGGCGGCAAGCCCGTGCGCCGCACCATGGGGATCGCGAGCCTGGGCGGGGCCACGCTCGACAATGAGGAGAACTACCTCATCAAGAAGTTCTGGAGCGCGCTCGGAGCGATCCAGATCGAGAACCAGGCCCGTATTTGACACTCCGCCACCGTCCCCGGTCTGGGGACCAGCTTCGGACGTGGCGGCGCCACCGGGTTCCAGCAGGATCTCGTCAACGCCGACTGCATCGTCATCCAGGGCTCGAACATGGCCGAGTGCCATCCGGTGGGGTTCCAGTGGGTGATGGAGGCCAAGGCGCGCGGTGCCAAGGTCTTCCACATCGACCCGCGGTTCACACGTACGAGTGCGGTGGCCCACCGTCACGTGCCCGTCCGCGCCGGCAGTGACATCGTCCTGCTCGGCGCGCTCGTCAACCACGTGCTGAGCGGCGGCCACGACTTCCGGGACTACGTCCTCAACTACACCAACGCCGCGGCCATCATCAACGAGGACTTCAAGGACACCGAGGACCTCGACGGGCTCTTCTCCGGGTACGACCCCGAGAAACGTGAGTACAACCCCACCACGTGGGGGTACGACAGTGCCTCCGAGGAGCCCGCGAGCGGCCGGCGCGACGAGTCCAGCAGGGCGCCGGACCTGAGCGCCGGGGACCTCTCCCACGAACACGGCCCCGGCGCGACGTACGAGGCGACCCCGTCGCAGACCGGGCGGGCCCCGTACCGTGACGACACCCTGGAACACCCGCGCTGCGTCTACCAGGTGCTGAAGCGGCACTTCGCGCGGTACACGCCGGAGCTGGTCGAGGACGTGTGCGGCATCTCCCCGGCGGATTTCGGCGAGATCGCGGAGGCGATCGTCGCCAACTCGGGACGGGAGCGCACGACCGCGTTCGTCTACAGCGTCGGCTGGACGCAGCACACCGTCGGCGCGCAGTACATCCGCACCGCCTCGATCCTGCAGCTCCTGCTCGGCAACATCGGGCGGCCCGGCGGCGGCATCCTGGCGTTGCGCGGGCACGCCAGCATTCAGGGTTCGACCGACATCCCCACCCTGTACAACCTGCTGCCCGGCTACCTTCCGATGCCGTACGCGCACGAGCACGAGGATCTGGACACCTATCTGGAGCGGGCGGCCGGCGACACCGGCTTCTGGGGCAACAAGCGCGCCTACATGGTGAGCCTGCTCAAGGCCTGGTGGGGCGACGCCGCCACCGAGGACAACGACTTCTGCTTCGACTACCTGCCCCGCCTGACCGGCGACCACGGCACGTACCAGACCGTGCTCGACCAGATCGCCGGCAAGGTCAAGGGATACTTCCTGATGGGGGAGAACCCGGCCGTCGGATCGGCGGGCGGCCGGATGCAGCGTCAGGGCCTCGCCTCAGTCGACTGGCTGGTGGTCCGCGACCTCAACCTCATCGAGAGCGCGACGTTCTGGAAGGACTCTCCCGAGATCGCCTCCGGTGAGACGACGGCCGAGGAGATCGGCACGGAGGTCTTCTTCCTGCCCGCCGCGTCGCATGTGGAGAAGGGCGGCACCTTCACCAACACGCAGCGGCTGCTGCAGTGGCATCACAAGGCGCTGGAGCCGCCGGCCGACGCACGCAGCGACCTGTGGTTCATGTACCACCTGGGCCTGCGCATCCGGGAAAGGCTCAGCGGTTCGGCGGACCCCATCGACCGGCCCGTCCTCGACCTCACGTGGGACTATCCGGAGGAAGGTCCGCAGCGGGACCCGTCCGCGGCGGCGGTGCTGAAGGAGATCAACGGCTACGACGCCGACGGGAACACCCTCTCCGGGTTCACCGCGCTGAAAGACGACGGCACGACCGCCTGCGGCTGCTGGATCTACTCCGGTAGCTATGCCGACGACGTCAACCAGACCGCGCGCCGCAAGCCGGGCGCGGAGCAGTCCTGGGTGGCGCCCGAATGGGGCTGGGCGTGGCCGGCCAACCGGCGCATCCTGTACAACCGCGCCTCGGCCGACCCCGAAGGCCGGCCGTGGAGTGACCGCAAGGCCTACGTCTGGTGGGACGGCGAGCAGTGGACCGGGCACGACGTGCCGGACTTCGAGAAGAAGAAGCCGCCGTCGTACGTCCCGCCGCCGGACGCCAAGGCCCAGGACGCGATCGGCGGCGCCGACCCGTTCATCATGCAGACCGACGGCAAGGGCTGGCTGTTCGTGCCGAAGGGACTCGTGGACGGGCCGCTCCCGGCGCACTACGAGCCCCATGAGTCGCCGGTGGACAACCCGCTGTACGGCCAGCAGACCAACCCGGTGCGGCAGGTCTTCCCGCGCAAGGGAAACCGCTACAACCCGGTGGGCGGTGAGGTCTTCCCGTACGCCTTCACCACCTACCGGCTGACCGAGCACCACACGGCGGGCGGCATGAGCCGTTTCCTGCCGTACCTGTCCGAGCTGCAGCCGGAGATGTTCTGCGAGGTATCGCCGGCACTGGCCGCCGAGCGCGGGCTCGTCAACGGCGGCTGGGCGACGATCATCACCGCACGGACCGCGATCGAGGCCCGCGTGCTCGTCACCGACCGGATCCGGCCGCTGCGGATCCGGGGCCGCACGGTCCACCAGATCGGGCTGCCCTATCACTGGGGCAGTGCCGGGATCGTGCGCGGTGACTCGGCCAACGACCTGCTGCCGATCGTGCTCGACGCGAACACCCATATTCAGGAGAGCAAGGCGGCGACCTGCGACATCCGGCCGGGGCGCCGCCCGCAGGGCGCCGCGCTGCCGGCCCTCGTGCGCCGCTACCGCCGCATCGCGGGGATACCAGAGGATTGATGATGGAGAACAGCCTGTACGGGCCGCTCGCGAACGTCGCCGAGGACGCGGGCTACACCGACCCGCCGGCGCGGGCGGGCTTCTTCACCGACACGTCGGTCTGCATCGGCTGCAAGGCGTGCGAGGTGGCGTGCAAGGAGTGGAACGCCATTCCCGACGACGGCTTCGCGCTCACCGGCATGTCCTATGACAACACGGGCGCGCTCGGGGCGAGCACCTGGCGGCACGTCGCGTTCATCGAGCAGACCGCGCCGCGCGAGGTCGGTGACAGCGCGGGCAGCACCCGGTGGCTCATGGCCTCGGACGTGTGCAAGCACTGCACGCACGCGGCCTGCCTCGACGTCTGCCCGACCGGCGCGCTGTTCCGGACCGAGTTCTCGACCGTGGTCGTGCAGCAGGACATCTGCAACGGCTGCGCCTACTGCGTCTCGGCCTGCCCGTACGGCGTCATCGACCGGCGCGAGGACGACGGCCGGGCGTGGAAGTGCACGATGTGCTACGACCGGCTGGGCGATGGCATGGAGCCCGCGTGCGCCAAGGCGTGCCCGACCGACTCGATCCAGTACGGCCCCCTCGACGAGCTTCGCGCGAGGGCGCAGGAGCGGCTCGGCGATCTTCACCGGGAAGGCGTGGCCGAGGCCCGGCTGTACGGCGAGGACGAGAACGACGGGGTCGGCGGCACGGGCGCGCTCTTCCTGCTACTCGACGAGCCGGAGGCGTACGGCCTGCCGCCCGACCCGGTCGTCACCACGCGTGACCTGCCGGCCATGTGGAAATGGGCCGGCGGTGCCGCATTGGCCCTCGCCGGGGGAGTGGCCGCGTCGTTCCTGGGGAGGCGCTGATGCCTTCGGAGGCGGTGGGGGGTGGCCGAGGGGGTAAGGCAGGTCGCGAGGAGCGCATGGTCCCGCGGGCGGAGTTCCGCTCGTACTACGGCCGGCCGGTGCTGAAGAAGCCGCGCTGGAAGGCACCGCACATGCCCGGCTACCTGTACCTCGGCGGACTGTCGGGCGCGGCCTCGACGATGGGGGCGCTGGCCGACGCGACCGGGCGGCGGCGTCTCGCGCTGACCGGCAAGCTCACGGCCGTGGCGGCCGCCGCGGCCGGATCCGGGCTGCTCGTCGCCGAGCTGGGCCGTCCCGAACGCTTCCTGCACATGCTGCGCGTCTTCAAGCCGACGTCGCCGATGAGCGTGGGATCGTGGGTCCTCGCCGCGCACGGCGGGCTCACCGGGGCGTCGGCGGCCTCGGCCGTCACCGGCATCGCGCCATGGCTGGGCCGGGCCGCCGGGGCGGCGTCCGCGGTGACCGGCCCGGTGCTCGCCACCTACACGGGCGTGCTCATCGCCGACACCGCCGTTCCCGCCTGGCACGAGGCCTACCGCCACCTCCCGCTGCTGTTCGCGGGCAGCGCGCTGGCCAGCGCCGGCTCGGCCGGGATGATCGGCACACCGCGCGGTGAGGCCGGGCCGGCCCGGCGGATGGCGCTGCTCGGCGCCGGGCTGGAGCTCACCGTGGCCGGTGCCCTCGAACGCGGTGCGGGCATGCGTGAGGAGGCCGAGCTGGTCTCGGAGCCGTACCGCACCGGCCGCGCGAGCGCGCTGCTGAAATCCGGTCGCTGGCTCACGGCCGCGGGGGCGGCGGCCACCCTCTCCGCGGGCCGGAGTCGTACCGCCGCCGTCGCGGCCGGCGTGGCGCTCACGGGCGGGGCGCTGTGCACCCGCTTCGGCGTCTTCTACGCCGGGATCGCCTCGGCCGAGGACCCGAAGTACACGGTCGTCCCCCAGCGCGCGCGCCTCACAGCTTCTTGAGGCAGAGCACGAAGCTCGGGGCGCCGTACGAGGTGTCGCGCCGGCGGCCCGTGGTCGTGCGGCGGAGTCAGCGGTCCGCGGTCGCGGGCTCGTGGTGCTCGGCCATCATGTGGCGCAACGGCCCGACCGCCATCGCCAGGACGGCGCCGGTGGCGATCGCGATCAGACCAAGTATCAGGAAGTAGGTCGGCTCGGACAGGACGGTCCCCGCGAGCCGGGTCATCTGGCCGCCGATGGCGTCGCCCACGGCGACGGCGAGGAACCAGAGCCCGATCATCTGGCTCGTGAAGGCCTTCGGTGCGAGCTTGGTCGTCACCGACAGGCCCACCGGGCTCAGGCAGAGTTCCCCGGTGGTCTGGATGAGGTAGGTGACCACCAGCCACAACACGGACACCTTCGCCCCGTGGGCGGCCTGGGCGGCCGCGAACATCATGATGACGAAGGACAGGCCGCACAGCACCATGGCGATCGAGAACTTCAGCGGCGTGCTCAGCCGGGTGCCCGCCTTCACCCAGAGGGCCGCGAACACCGGGGCGAGCAGGATGACCATGATGGGGTTCACGGCCTGCAGCCAGCTCGACGGCATCTCCCAGCCGCCGACGGACAGGTCGGTCTTGTACTGCGCGAAGGTCGACAGCTCGGTGGCGCCCTGGTCGTAGATCATCCAGAAGACGGAGGCAGCGACGAACAGCCAGATGTAGGCCTTGAGCCGGGTGCGCTCGTCCGGTGTGATCTCGTGGCTGCCGAAGAACATGAAGGCGAAGTACGCGACGGCGACGCAGATGGGCACGACGGTCAGCGCCCAGGTCACGGCGTCCAGCGTGAGCGTGCGGGTCGCCAGGCCTACCAGGATGACCGCGGCCACGGCGGCGCAGCCGGCGCTGGTGATGGTCGTGAAGTGGCGCCGCTCCTTCTCCGTCAGCCGCTGGGGCGGCTCGCCGTCATGGAGGTTCTTCTGACCGAGGACGTACTGCACCAGGCCCAGGGCCATGCCGATCGCGGCCATCCCGAAGCCGAGGTGCCAGGAGATCTTCTGCCCGAGCGTGCCCACGACGAGGGGGGCGAGGAACGCGCCGAGGTTGATGCCCATGTAGAAGATCGAGAAGCCCGCGTCCCTGCGGGCGTCCTCGTCCTCCCGGTACAGGTGGCCGACCAGAGTGGAGATGTTGGGCTTGAGCAGGCCGGTGCCGATAATGATCAGTGTGAGCCCGAGGTAGACGAAGGCGGCACTGCCCGGGATCGCCAGCGAGAGGTGCCCCAGCATGATGATGACGCCGCCGTACAGCACCGAGCGGCGCGGGCCGAGAACGCGGTCGCCGATCCAGCCGCCTGGCAGCGCCACCAGATAGACCATTGCCGAGTAGACGCCGACGAGCGCCTTCGCCGTGCCCTCCCGCAGCCCCAGACCGCCGCCGGCCGCCGAGGCGGCGAGGAACAGCACGAGGACGCTGCGCATGCCGTAGAAGCTGAAACGCTCCCACATCTCGGTCATGAAGAGTGTGGCCAGCCCCCGCGGGTGGCCGAGGAAGCGGCGTTCCTGCCGTGCCTCCGTTGCCGATGTGGCCATGCGGTTCCCCCGAATCTCCGCTACGGCCATACAAGTGTGACTGTTGTGTACCCTCAGTGATCTCTCATCGAACGATCAACGCGTGAGTTCCCCGCCCGACGAGCTCGCCGACGACCGGCGCGCCGGGCACCTCACCGGCCACGAGCAGGCCACCGGAGGTCTGGGCGTCGGCCAGCAGCAGCCGGTCCTCCTCGGACACGCCGCCGAAGTCCGTGTGCGGCGTCACCCACGCGAGGTTCCGGTGAGTGCCGCCGGAGACGAACCCGTCTCGTACGGCCTCGCGCGCGCCTGCGAGGTAGGGGACGGCCGAGGCGTCCACGATAGCGGTGACACCGCTGGCACGGGCCATCTTGTACAAGTGGCCGAGCAGCCCGAACCCGGTGACGTCGGTGGCGCACCGGTGGCCGCGCTCCAGCGCGGCGCGGGACGCATCGGCGTTGAGGGTCGTCATCGCCTCCACCGCCTCGGGGAAGACCTCGCCGGTGGACTTGTGCCGGGTGTTGAGCACGCCGATGCCGAGCGGCTTCGTCAGGGACAGCGGTATTCCGGGGCGCCCGGCGTTCAGGCGCAGCAGCCTGTCCGGATCGGCGAGCCCGGTCACGGCCATGCCGTACTTCGGCTCGGGGTCGTCCACGCTGTGCCCGCCCGCGACGTGGCAGCGCGCCTGCCGGGCCACGTCGAGCCCCCCGCGCAGCACCTCCCGCGCGAGCTCCATCGGCAGGGTGTCCCGCGGCCAGCCGAGAAGGTTCACCGCGATCAGGGGAAGACCGCCGACGGCGTACACGTCGGACAGCGCGTTGGCCGCGGCGATGCGTCCCCAGTCGTACGGGTCGTCCACGACCGGCGTGAAGAAGTCGGCCGTGGCCACCGCCGCCCGGCCGTCCTGAATCCGCACGACGGCGGCGTCGTCGCCGTCGTCCAGCCCGATGAGCAGGTCATCGGGGCGATCGGCATCGATGAGCCCGGCGACCACCGCCTCGAGCTCGCCCGGAGGGATCTTGCATGCGCAGCCGCCGCCGTGGGCGTACTGGGTGAGGCGATACTTCATGTGGGTGATCTTCCCGCCCTGTGCTCTGACCAGTTGGCGCCTTACAGTCTCTCTCATCCGGCCGGCCGCCGGTTCGGGGTACGCGGAGGTTCCGGTGTCCTCCGATCAGGCGAGGTAAGCCTCCACCGCCTCAACCTTCGAGGTCAGGGCATCGGTGACGCCGGGACGCATATCGGCCTTCAGTGTGAGACCCACGCGCGGAGCGATCTTCGCCACGGCGTCGACGGCCTGCTTGATGACCGCCATCGTCTGGTCCCAGTCGCCTTCGATCGTGGTGAACATCGAGTCCGTTCGGTTCGGGAGGCCGCTGGCGCGGACCACCCGGATCGCTTCGGCGACGGCCTCACCCACGTCTTCGCCGATTCCGAGCGGCGTGATTGCGAATGCGACGAGCATCGGATGACTTCCTTCCGCTGGAGCGGCCAGGTTCGGCACGTTCTTACGGGCCGCCAGCTACTCGTAAGTGTTCTACGAGGGAATTTATCGTGTCGGGCCTTGTCCGAATCCCGTTCTACGTGGTGCGATGCTGCACTGCGAGTGTGCACTGACATCGGAGGCGCGAAGATGGCTGTTCTGCAGGATCGGGCGGAGGTGGAGAAGGAGATCCAGGGCGCGACGATCGCCCACGCTCTCCTCGAGACGGCGGAGCGCCACCCGGACGCCCCCGCCTTCACCCAGGGCGACGAGACCCTGACCTGGGGCGAGACCAGGCAGCGGGTCCTACGGATCGCCGCGGCGTTCGCCGCGCTCGGGCTGGAACGCGGTGACGTCGTCGCGCTGATGATGCCGAACCGGACCGAGCATGTGCTCGCCGACCTCGGCACCGTGCACGCCGGCGGAACGCCCACGACCTTGTACGCCACCCTGGCCCCGGAGCAGGTGGCGTATGTCGCCGGCGACTGTGCCGCGAAGTACGCGGTCCTCGACGGGCGGGACCAGCTCGACCGCTGGCTGCCGGTGCTCTCCGAACTGCCCGGGCTGCGCAGGGTCATCGTGCTGAACGACTGCCCCGAGGGTGAGCCGTTCATCCCGTGGGAATCGTTCCTGAGCCTGGGAGACGGGACCTGCGAACGATGGCGCGACCTTCACCACGACGACACGCTGACCGTGCTGTACACCTCGGGCACGACCGGTCCTCCCAAGGGCGTCGTCATCACCCACCGGATGGCGCTGTACGAGTGCGAGGTGTCGAACGCCACATCGGGGCTCCCGACGCCCAGCGTCGGCGTCTCGTACCTGCCGTTCGCGCACATCGCCGACCGGGTCCTCAGCATCTACCTGCCGATCGTGCGCGCCTCGCACATCCATTTCTGCGCCGATCCGGCGCGGCTGTCGGCGGTGCTGGCGACGGCCCGGCCGCACCGCTTCTTCGGCGTGCCGCGCGTGTGGGAGAAGATGATGGCCGCCATCCAGGCCGTGCTCGGCGCGGAGCAGGACGAGGCCAAGAGGGCCGCGGTCGCCTCCGCCATGGCGGCCGGGCGCGCCTACGTCGAGTCGTGTGAGTACGGCCGGGAGACCACGCCGGCGGTGCTGGCGGCCTACGAGGAGGCCGACGCGGCCGTGCTCTCGGTCATGCGCTCGCTCATCGGCCTGGACCGCGTCCGGCACACCCTGAGCGCCGCCGCGCCGCTGCCGATCGAGGTCGCCCGCTTCTTCGCCGGCCTCGGACTGTGCATCCTGGACGTGTACGGCATGACGGAGACCACCGGCGCCGCCACCGGGAACCTCCCCGAGGCCTTCAAGCTGGGCACCGTCGGCCGGCCCATGCCGGGCATCGAACTTCGGCTGGCCGGCGACGGCGAGATCCTGCTGCGCGGCACCACCTGCACTCCCGGCTACCTCAACCGCCCCGAGGCCACCGCCGAACTGCTCGACTCCGACGGCTGGGTGCACACGGGCGACCTCGGCGAGATCGACGCCGACGGGTTCCTGAAGGTCGTCGACCGCAAGAAGGAGATCATCATCACCGCGGGCGGGGAGAACATCGCCCCCTCCCTGATCGAGAACCTGCTCAAGGAGCACCCGCTCGTCGGCCAGGCCCTCGCGTACGGCGACCAGCGCCGCTACGTCGTCGCCCTGGTCACCCTGGACGGAGAGGTCGCCCCGGTCTGGGCGGCGGCCCACGGCATCGAGGGGGACCTCGAGGCGCTCGCCGAGCACCCACTCGTGCTGGAGGAGGTCGGCACGGCGGTCCAGGAGGCCAACGAGCGGCTGGCCCGGGTACAGCAGGTCAAGAGGTGGCGGCTGCTGCCCGATGAGTGGACCGCGGAGAGCGAGGAGCTGACCCCGACCCTGAAGGTCAAGCGAGGTGTCGTCCACGCGAAGTACGCTCCAGTCATCGACACGCTGTACGCCTGAGCGGCCCGCACGGCCTGGTGTTCCTCGGCCTGTTCGCGCTGCTCGCCCTGGTCGCATGGTGGACGTCGCGCCGCATGTACGCGGACGGGACGGCCCCGGCCGGCGCCGTCGGCACGATGATGCGCCTGCTGCCGTTCGGCACCATCGCGGTAGCCGCGTACGTGCCGCTCGCGGCCGGCCTCTACCTCCTGACCACGACCGTGTGGACGGCGGCCGAGCGCGCCACCCTCTGGCGCGGGATGATCACCGCCTGAGTATGCTCACCCGCGGAGGCGTGAGGGTGCCTGGTGGCCCTCTTGGTCTTCAAAACCAATGGACGGCGCTCAGCGTCGTCGGCGGGTTCGATTCCCGTACGCCTCCGCCAAGACGCTCTTCGCCGCGCAAGCCCAGGTTGTGCCAGGTTCGCGAGCTGAGGAGTGGCTGCTGACGTGTCCGGCTGCGTCCGGGCGGAGGAAGACATCCGCTGCGAGCGCTCCCTGGTGCGTCGCCTTGTCCTGGGCGACGGCGAGCGAGTCTGGCGATGCTCAGCTCGTGGATTTGGGAAGCGTACGGTGCCGGGTGGATGTCACCGTGTCGGGCCGAGCCCTGCGAGCAGCGCGGTGAGGGTCGAGCCGAGCGGGGCGTCGAGGGTCAGGAGGGCGTGGGCCTCGCCGCGGGTCGGGCCCTGGTTGATGATCGCGACGGGTATGTCGTGTTCGGTGGCGTGGCGTACGAAGCGGTAGCCGGACATCACGGTCAGCGAGGATCCCAGAACGAGCAGCGTATTGGCGCGCTCGGTCAACGCGTAACACTCCTGGACGCGAGGTCGTGGCACGTTCTCGCCGAAGAACACCACGTCGGGCTTGAGTAGGCCGCCGCAGCTGTGGCAGTCCACGACGCGGAAGGCGTCGATCTGGTCGTCGGCGAGGACGGCGTCTCCGTCGGGGTTGATCGCGCTGATCCGGGCGTGCCAGTCGGGGTTGGCTGCGCGCAGGCGCTGGTCGAGCATCTGGCGGGAGGTGCGTTGACCGCAGGTAAGACAGATGACGCGGTCGAGGCTGCCGTGCAGCTCGATCACGTGCTGTGCATTGGCGGCCTGGTGCAGGCCGTCGACGTTCTGGGTGATGATCCCGGCAGTCAGCCCGCGGCACTCCAACTCGGCGATCGCGCGATGACCGGTGTTGGGAATCGCGCGAGCGACATGCCGCCATCCGAGGTGGCTGCGCGCCCAGTACCGCCGACGGGCCGCGGCGCTGCCGACGAACGTCTGGTACGTCATCGGCTCGGCCCGCCGCCTGCGTCCGCTCTCCCCTCGGTAGTCCGGGATGCCGGACTCCGTCGACAGGCCGGCCCCGCTCAAGATCACCATGTCGCCGTCTGCGATGAGGTCGACCAGCATCTCGAACGGAGGACTGGTGAACACACCCGGCGGGTCGGGCAATGCACCGAACATGCCGCCGGGACCCTCGTCTACGGTCCGAGTCACCCGTCCATGGTGCCTGACATCCGCACCTGCCCAGGCCATCACCCCGCGACGTCTCCGCCGCACAGCCAACAGCACACGTGCTCTCATGCCGGGCGTTTCCTTGAGCAGTCCCCTTTCGGTACTCTGGACTACCAGGTCGAGAGGCGCTGCGACGGGCTCAGGTCCGCCACGCTCGGCCTGCACCGTTCACCAAGGGCGCCTCCCACAACGGGAGGGTGGTCTGGTGGACAGGTCGATGAACCACGGCGACGAGCACGGGCAGGATGCCATCCGAGGCGTACCCGGTGGCGGGGCTCAGGCCCTGCGAGAGCTTCTCGACCAGCGGGTCGTGGTGCTCGACGGGGCCTGGGGAACGATGCTGCAGGGCGCCGGGCTGACCCCGGCCGACTACCGCGGGGAGCGGTTCCGGGACCACCCGCGTGATGTGACCGGTGACCCGGATCTGCTGAACCTGACGCGGCCGGATGTGGTGCTGGATGTGCACCGGCAGTACCTGGCGGCGGGCGCGGACATCACCACGACGAACACGTTCACCGCGACGAGCATCGGCCAGGCGGACTACGGGCTGCAGCCGCTGGTGCGGGAGATGAACCTGCGGGGCGCCCAGTTGGCGCGGCAGGCCGCGGACGAGGCGGGCAGGCGGTTCGTCGCCGGCTCGATCGGGCCGCTGAACGTCACGCTGTCGCTGTCTCCGCGTGTGGAGGACCCCGCCTACCGTGCGGTGTCGTTCGACGAGGTCCGCGCCGCGTACGCCGAGCAGATCCAGGCGCTGGCCGACGGCGGAGTCGACCTGCTGCTGATCGAGACGATCTTCGACACGCTCAACGCGAAGGCCGCGATCGCCGCCGCGCGCGAGGTCGCTCCGCACCTGCCGCTGTGGATCTCGGTGACGATCGTCGACCTGAGCGGGCGCACGCTGTCGGGGCAGACCGTCGAAGCCTTCTGGAGCTCGATCGAACACGCCGCCCCGCTGGTGGTCGGCGTGAACTGCTCGCTCGGCGCCGAGGAGATGCGCCCGCACCTGGTCGAGATGGCGCGGCTCGCCGACACCTACACCGCCTGCCATCCCAACGCCGGCCTGCCGAACGCCTTCGGCGGCTACGACCAGACACCGGACGAGACCGGGCGGCTGCTCGGCGAGTTCGCCGAGTCGGGAATGGTCAACATCGTCGGCGGGTGCTGCGGGACGACACCGGCGCACATCGCGCGGATCGCGGCCGCCGTGTCCGGTCTTGCGCCGCGCCCGATTCCGGCACCGCCGGCGCGCACCCGCTTCAGCGGCCTGGAGCCCTTCGAGATCGGCCCGGACACCGGCTTCGTCATGATCGGTGAGCGCACCAACGTCACGGGCTCCAAGCGGTTCCGCCGCCTGGTCGAGTCGGGTGACCACCAGGCCGCCGTCGACGTCGCGCTGGAGCAGGTACGCGGCGGGGCCAACCTGCTCGACGTCAACATGGACGCCGACCTGCTCGACAGCGAGCGCGCCATGACCACTTTCCTGAACCTGATCGCGACCGAGCCGGAGGTCGCACGGATCCCGATCATGGTCGACAGCTCGCGGTGGAGCGTGCTGGAGGCCGGGCTCAAGTGCGTGCAGGGCAAGGGCGTCGTCAACTCCATCAGCCTCAAGGAGGGTGAGGAGCCCTTCCTCGAGCAGGCCCGGCGCATCCGTGACTACGGCGCCGGCGTGGTCGTGATGGCCTTCGACGAGCTGGGCCAGGCCGACACCACCGAGCGCAAGGTCGCGATCTGTGCCCGCGCGTACGAGCTGCTCACGCGGCAGGCCGGGTTCGCCGCCGAGGACATCGTCTTCGACCCCAACGTGCTCGCCGTCGCCACCGGGATCTCCGAGCACAACGGCTACGCGAAGGCGTTCCTCGACGCGCTGCCGCTCATCAAGGAGCGGTGCCCCGGCGTGCACATCAGCGGCGGCATCTCCAACCTGTCGTTCTCCTTCCGCGGCAACGACGTCGTCCGCGAGGCGATGCACTCGGCGTTCCTGTTCCACGCCGTGCGCGCCGGGCTGGACATGGGCATCGTCAACGCCGGGCAGCTCGCGGTCTACCAGGACATCCCCGCCGACCTGCTCGAACTCGTCGAGGACGTGCTCTTCGACCGGCGCGACGACGCCACCGACCGGCTCGTCGCATTCGCCGAGACGGTGAGCGGGTCCGGCACCAAGCGCGTCGTGGACCTGTCCTGGCGCGACGCCCCGGTGGGGGAGCGGCTCTCGCACGCGCTCGTGCACGGCATCGTGGACTTCATCGAGGCCGACACCGAGGAGGCCCGGCAGCGATCAGCGCGCCCGCTCGATGTGATCGAGGGGCCGCTGATGGACGGCATGAAGATCGTCGGTGACCTGTTCGGCGCCGGCAAGATGTTCCTGCCGCAGGTCGTCAAGAGCGCACGGGTGATGAAGCGCTCGGTGGCCTATCTCGAGCCGTTCATGGAGGCCGAGAAGGAGCAGGCGCGGCTGGAAGGGCGCGCCGAGACGCAGCGCGGCAACGGACGAGTGGTGCTCGCGACCGTCAAGGGCGACGTGCACGACATCGGCAAGAACATCGTGGGCGTCGTACTCGGCTGCAACAACTACGAGGTCATCGACCTCGGCGTCATGGTCCCCGCCGCCAAGATCCTCGACACCGCGGTCGCCGAGAGTGCCGACGCCGTCGGCCTGTCAGGACTGATCACGCCGTCGCTGGACGAGATGGTCAACGTCGCCGCCGAGATGCAGCGCCGCGGCCTGAAGCTCCCCCTGCTGATCGGCGGCGCCACCACCTCGCGTCAGCACACCGCCGTTCGCGTCGCCCCCGCCTATGACGGCACCACGGTCCACGTGCTCGACGCGTCACGCGTCGTCGGCGTGGTCTCGGACCTGCTCGACGCGGACCGGGCCGAGCAGCTCGGCGTGAGCAACCGCGCCGATCAGGAGCGCCTGCGTGAGCAGCACGAGATCAAGCAGCGGCGTCCCCTGCTGACTCTGGAGAAGGCACGCGCGAACCGCGAGGAGGTCCCGTTCGAGGACCTGCCCGTCCCCGCCTTCATCGGTGTACGGACCGTCGCCCCGGACCTGACCACGCTCCGGGCGATGATCGACTGGCAGTTCCTCTTCATCGCCTGGGAACTGAAGGGCAAGTACCCGGCGATCCTCGACCAGCCGGTGGCCCGTGAGCTCTTCGACGACGCGAACACCCTGCTCGATGAGATCATCGCGGAGGGCCACTTCCAGGCGCGCGGCGCGTACGGCTTCTGGCCCGCGCACTCCGACGGCGACGACATCGTGATCGACGCCGGCCCGCCGGGCGCAGACGGCAGCGTGCGCCTGCCGATGCTGCGCCAGCAAACAGCCAAACCCGCAGGCCGGCCCAACCGGTGCCTCGCGGACTACCTGGCCCCGGCCGGGGACCATATCGGCGGGTTCGCCGTGGCCATCCACGGCGCCGAAGACCTCGCCGCCACCTTCGAAGCCCGGCACGACGACTATCGGGCGATCATGGTCAAGGCGCTGGCCGACCGTCTCGCCGAAGCGTTCGCCGAGCACACCCACCTCCAGGCGCGGCGCGCCTGGTTCGAGCCGGACGCCGACCCGCGGCTCGAGGACCTGCACGCCGAGCGCTTCCGCGGCATCCGCCCCGCGTTCGGTTACCCCGCGAGTCCGGACCACACCCAGAAGCAGGCCCTGTTCGACCTGCTCGACGCGGACCAACTCGACATGGCCCTGACCGAATCCTTCGCGATGACCCCGGCCGCCAGCGTCAGTGGCCTGCTCTTCGCCCACCCGTCGTCGCGCTACTTCACCGTGGGACGCATTGGCGAGGACCAGGTCGAGGACTACGCCACGCGGCGAGCCCTCGACCTCGCCGAGGTCGAACGCTGGCTGCGTCCCAACCTCGCCTACGAACCCCGGTAACTCAAACGGACGGCTGAATCCCCCGGGACGGCAACGCCGGCGGCAGGCCTCCGCGGATACGAACTCCCGTACCCGCGGAGGCAGACCGGTCACGGGCGGACGAGCACCTTGAGCGCCTCGCGGTCGGCCATGGCGCGGTAACCGTCGGGAACCTCGTCGAGGCTGACGGTGCGGTCGAACACGCGCCCGGGCTGGATCGTGCCGTCGAGGATGTCGCGCATGAGCTCCTCGATGTAGGCGCGGGCCGGAGCCACGCCACCGGTCAGGGTCAGGTTGCGCATGAGCACGCCGAACCCGATCGGGCCCTCCTCGTACTGCGGCGCACCGACCCGGCTGACCACGCCGCCGTCGCGGGCGACGCCGAAGGCCATCTCCAGGGCCGGCTTCGTACCGACGCACTCCAGCACGGTGTGCGTGCCGTCGCCGCCGGTGAGCTCCCGGACCTTCTCGATGCCTTCCTCGCCGCGTTCGGCGACCACGTCGGTCGCACCGAACTCACGCCCGAGGTCGGTACGGTCCTTGTGCCGCCCCATGAGCAGGATCCGCTCGGCGCCGAGCCGCTTCGCCGCCAGCACCGCCGACAGGCCGACCGCGCCGTCGCCGATGACCGTCACGGTGGTGCGGGGCCCGACGTCGGCCTTCACGGCGGCGTGGTGGCCGGTGCAGAACACGTCGGACAGGGTCAGCAGGGAGGGCAGCAGCGCGGAGTCCTCGCCGACGGGCAGCTTCACCAGCGTGCCCTGCGCCTGTGGCACCCGTACGGCCTCGCCCTGACCGCCGTCCAGATCATGTCCCCACTGCCCACCGTGGCGGCAGGAGGTGTGCAGTCCCTCGGCGCAGAAGTCGCAGGTGTTGTCCGCCCACACGAAGGGCGCGACCACGACGTCACCGCGCCTGAGCCCCGGCACATCCGAACCGGTGTCCTCGACGACGCCGAGAAACTCATGGCCCATGCGCCTGCCCTGCCCGGAGGCCGGCATCGACCCGTACGGCCACAGGTCACTGCCGCAGACGCACGACTGCAGCACGCGCACCACGGCGTCGGTGGGCTCCTGGATGACCGGGTCGGGCACGTTCTCCACCCGTACGTCACCGGCGCCGTACATCAACGTTGCTCGCATGAGAGTCCTTCCTCGGTGGTTGAGAGCGCCCTGGCGGAACCGCGAGGGGTGGGCGGTCGCTCCGCGTCGCCTGAGCACTGTCAAGACAACAGGACTTGACGCGGGCGCGGGAGTCCCTGGCTATTGGGGTACTGGCAGACCCCCCCAGCACGTTTCAGCAGGTACGTGCCATCGATGGCGTGGACGACCGGAACGAGGTGCGTGACTTCCTGGCATCCCGGCGGGCTCGGATCACGCCGGAGCAGGCGGGCTCAAGCGGTACCGCCACCCCGTCGTCGGAGACCTCCACGCGTCGGCCGCTGAAGACGAACGCAACGACGTTCGATCCGCCGCCCCACGCGGACACCCACCTGTGGGAGGCCAGGTCGAGAGGGGTACCAGCAGGGACTCCCACCCTGTGCCGGGGGCTCGTAGCGTTGAATACGTGAACGACAGGAACGAGATCCGCGGTGCGATCCGCGAGTTCCTGACCTCCCGGCGGGCCAGGATAACTCCGGAGCGGGCGGGCCTGCCCGTCTACGGCGGCAACCGCCGAGTGTCGGGGCTACGGCGCGAAGAGGTCGCGCTGCTGGCCGGCATCAGCGTCGAGTACTACACCCGGCTCGAACGTGGGACCGCCACGGGGGTCTCAGAGAGCGTCCTCGAGGGCATCGCCCGCGCGCTCCAGCTCAACGAGGCCGAACGCGCACACCTCACGGACCTCGTCCGCACCGCCAACACGACCCGCCCCATAAGGCGCCGCCCGACCCCACAGCGGGTCCGTCCGGCCGTTCAACGCATTCTCGACTCGATGACCGGAACACCGGCGTTCGTCCTCAACGGACGGCTCGACATCCTCGCCGCCAACCAGCTCGGGTATGCCCTGTACTCCCCGATGTACGCCGATCCGGTCCGCCCGGCCAACCATGCCCGGTTCATCTTCCTCGACCGCCGCTCGACCGAGTTCTGGTCCCACTGGGACAAGGCCGCAGGCGACACCGTGGCGCTCCTGCGCGCCGAAGCCGGGCGCGACCCCTACGACCGCGGGCTCTCCGACCTGGTCGGCGAACTCTCCACGCGCAGCGAGGAGTTCCGGGTCCGCTGGGCCACACACGACGTCCGCATCCACGACACCGGGGTGAAGCGGATCCACCACCCACTCGTCGGTGATCTCACCCTGCCCTTTGAGTCCCTCCAACTCGCCGCTGACACCGGCCAGACCCTTCTCACCTATACCGCGGAACCGAACTCGCCCTCAGATGAGGCGCTCAACCTCCTCGCCAGCTGGACCACGACGCGGCACCCCGGGTCACCCGCCCAGACCGAGGACAACGTCTGAGCTGCGACAACGCGCAGCAACGACACCTATCACCAAGGAGACACCTGTGGAAATCCTGCCCAAGCATCCGTCCGTCAAAGGACCGGCCGAGATGTTCACCGGCGACGTCTACTTCGACGTGATCGCCAAGGGCGAGGAACCCTCGCGAATGCGGGTCAACACCGTCCGCTTCGCTCCCTGTGCCCGCACCGCCTGGCACAGCCACGCCGTCGGACAGACCCTGCACGTCACCGAAGGCGTCGGCCTGATCCAGTCCCGCGGCGGCGAGATCACCGAGATCCGTCCCGGCGAGACCATCTACACCCCGCCCGGCGAGTGGCACTGGCACGGAGCCGCCCCGGACCACTTCATGACCCACATCGCCATGTGGGAAGCCCCCGACTCCGGCCCCGAGTCCGAGTGGGGCGACCTCGTCACCGACGAGGAGTACAACAACCGCTGACCCCACCGCAGCAGCGTGAGGCCCCGGAGCATCCCACCCCGGGGCCTCGCCGCCCGCAGGGGAGCATCCAGGTTCGAGGCCCGAACAGTTCCCGGCACCGGCACAGCGTCCAGCCGCGACACCCAGATCCTGGTTCACATCCGGCGGATCCACGACAAGAGTCTGGGCACCTACGGGGCCTACCGCCTCTACAAGCAGCTGCGCCGCGAAGGACATCAGGTCGCACGCTGCACCGTCGAGCGGCTCATGCCCACCCACGACTTCCAGGGCGTCATCCGGGCTCATAAACGCACGACCACTATCTCGGATCCGGCCGCGTCCCGGCCCGCTGACCTGGTCAACCGGCGGTTCACCGCCGACCGGCCCGATGCCGCGCGGGTCGCCGACATCACCTCATGGGAGAGCCACAGGGTCGATCGGGGATATGCCGCCCACCGAATAAGAGAACCTGTGCCACGGTGTGATCAACACCCCGACCGCCGCATAAACCATGTAACCCGGCCTCTACGAAACCCGGGGCGGCTCAATGTATCGGCGCGGGGGCGTCGTGGTGCACGCACTCGTCAGGGTAGAACGCGAACGCGTCCCTGTCTGGTCATGCGCGATCCTTCGCTTCGGTCAGCGCCTGCTCGTACTCCCGGACCCATTCGGCCCCACGCTGGTCCGCTGGCATCCCGTCCAAGCCTTCACCGAGCATGTCGGCGGCATCCCCGTACTCACCGATCCCGGCTTGCACTAGGCCGATGTTCAGCCGGAAGAACGGTTCGGTGTACCAGTACACGGCCGCCGGCGGCTCTCCGGCGTCCTGTGCGAGGTCCGCGGCGTCGTCGAGCATCCGCCGTACCTGTTCCCGCTCGCCAATCGCCGCGTACCCCTGCGCGGCCTGCAGCGTGTCGAAGGTCTTCTGTGTCTGGTGCACGCCGGATGTGGCCAGCGCCGCAGACGCCGCACGGATCACTGCCCGCGGCCGGCCCTGCTGCCGCGCCACATAGCCGCGGAACGACGTGGCGAGCGCGGCACCGGTGCCGTAGTCGACGTCATCGGCGAGGTCTTCGGCAAGATCGAACAACGCTAGAGCGCGGCCATCTTGTCGTGTCGCCGCGTGCAACCATCCGGCGAACGTCGCCCACTCTGACACGACCCGCCCCAACTCGTCACGGTGCCGCCCTGACGCTTCCCGCAGCACCCCCGTTATGCCGTGTGTTTGTGCCGTGACGGGCTCGAGCAGCGCGGCCGGGCCGATGGCATCCTCAAGTCTCCGTTGACCCGCCAGGATCGCCGAGAGCGCGCCCACCGTACCCGCGTCCTCACGGGACGGCCGGTGCGTAGCGAGTGTGAGACGTTCCTCGTCATCCGGGGTGACCCATCGGTTCAGATCGGCCCCGGGAACGCGCCACAGAACCGCTGAGACGTCCCGCTCATCGGCGAAGAGGATTTCCTCGTCGATGCTGAACACGGCGGCGTACAACATGCGGTAGCGCGGCCCTGGGACATGCTCACAGGCTTCGTAGCCGCGGATCATCCGACGGAGGTCCTGAAGCTTGGGCAGTCGATGGCGGTCGCGCCCGCTGGCGTGATCCCGGAACGCCTCTGCGAGCGCGTCAACGGTCATGCGCCGCGCCTTGCGTTCGGAACGCAGGCGAGCGCCAATGCGGGTCGTGTCGGCGGACATGTGCGTGCACCTCTGCCGTGATGACCACGGATACGAGGGGGCGCATCCGTGCCTATCCCTCAGTATCACCGTGACGCGGCAAATCCCGCAGGTCTTCACTGGCCGTAGCCGAATTGTCAGGACGCCGGGAGGCGACGAAAGGTGCACGCGCAACCAGAGAACCCAGCGCAGCCGGCCGAGACTGCCAAGGACTTAATGGTCCGACTCATGCCGCTGCTCATGCGGCAGGGCCTGCGGGTCGTCGCCCAGCGGAACGGCTTCGTAGAGGTCCGCAACCCGAGCGGCAACCGGACCACGGACCCCCTCGGCCGGGTGCTGAACCCGGGCATGAAGCAGAGCATCGCGCTCGGCGACCGCGACGGCGTCTTGTGGTGGCACTGGGTGTGGTCCGGGGTGACCCGCGATGCGCCCCCGGAGTACGAGGCGATGTGTCCCGCAGACGACCTCGACGAGGTGGCGCGGCAGCTCGCCAATGTTCTAGCGGTCGGTACCTGAAGACGTGGGCGCGCTGTCCGGTACAGACTGGGGAAGAGCCGGCCGGACAGTGCGCTCGCCCAGACTCGGCGCAGCCGTTCTATGTCCCCCAGGCAACCCGCTGCGCGGGCTATACGGGGCCACCGGCGAGCACAGGACGACGGTCGCGGCGCTGGCAAGGGGGTGCCGGATAGGAGAGACCGGCGCCCCCTTTGGGGCTGTCGGGAACCCCCGCCTTCACACCCCATCGACATGGGAGAGACGCTCATGACCACCACGACGACAGAACTGTCCCCGGTCACGTTCCTCGAACTCGAGATCACCGGCCGCTGCCAACTGGACTGCGTTCATTAGGCAAGTCAGTTGTCGGGATCGTTGTTGTCGAGTTCGGCTGCTGAGATAAATGAGCCCGTTGAGCGCATCGATTAGGCCCGGATCGTCAGGGGTGCCTGGCACCCTGTCGGTCATGGTCATCTATGACATCGCAGCTCTGCTGTCGCGGTTCGACATGCGTGTTGAGACCGAGACGGCGCTGACGGGGAAGCTGAGCAGTCTCCTTGGTGAGTCACTGCTGCTTAACCGCGCCGATCGTTTTGAACCTTGGCCTGAGTACTGCGGCCGCTTGATCCGTAGAAGAATCACGAACGTCCATAGCCGTCCACGCCGGTCCGTGCGCCCTGTTCAGAGCCGTATCGCGCTGCCGCTCAGTCCGCGGATGTCCATGCTCGTCCAGGATTGCTGTTAGCAGTGCCGTTAGCAGTCTCGTTCGGTAAAGATCAGCGTTCGGCGGTGGGTGGTATGTGACGACGTCGAAGGCGTCTCCGGGCGTCAACAACTCCCATCATCCCAGGTCGCAAAGCACCTCACCCTCATTCACGGCGTTCGAGACAGATTCAGCTCCGTGAATCCAGGCTGAGGACCTTTGCCCGGTCGCCTTCAAGGGCAATAATGGCGACGCAAGGTC
>JAOPYL010000038.1 GCA_025964625.1 Actinoallomurus sp.
CACCTTCCCACCGATGCGTGACGGATGCGACGGCCAAGGCTGGAGGCTCAGGACCCAAACCCCAAGCGACGGATGAAGCTCGGGGAGTGGCCTGGCCGCCTGACACACCCCAGACGTCCGGGGAGGCCTTCACGGGCAGGGTGCGGACAACCCCACTCATGCCAGCGAAAGTGCACTGGTCAGGGCGCCAGACAAGCAAGCGTTCCTCAGACGAGCATCATCCCTCGGCCGTCCTCCGAACTGGCGTCTGCATAAGCGTCCCTGACCACTGGTTCGGCCTCGGAGGAGTCGAATACCTCGACGAGCACGGCGTCGTCCTCGCGGGTCAGCACGAGCCGGAAGTCCTCGCCGAGCTTCGCGGCATTGGTGACCAGTTCACCCGCGATCAGCCTGGCGTCCTCCAGGAGCTCCGCGAGGCCCCAGCGCAGCGGGGCCTCTTGGACCGCAAGGCGGGCACGGGGCGCCGCCTCGGCATGTGGGCCGAGAAAGGTCTGATGCGAAGTTCGGGACTCGATAGTAGGTTTTCCCATAGTGATCCTTTGGGAGCTGCTGTTGAAGGGATTCGCATCACAGCGTGTCCCGGAGGGACTACCGTCGGATACAGGTTCGTCCCTGCAGATCCAAACCGCCGGAGGCACAAGTCAAACATGGGGCGCGAGCGGGACCTTGATCCGAGATCGTCGGCTATTGCCCAGTACGGTTACCGACTTCGGCATTACCGGAAGAAGAACGACCTTTCGCAGGACGCCCTCGGGGCGAGATTCGGCGTCACCGGCCAGATGATCGGCCACATCGAAACCGCCAAGCGAGGCACCACGCTCGACATGTCCAAGGGCTTCGACAAGCTGTTCGGCTTGGACAGCTACTTCGAGGAACTCTGGTGGCACGTCAGGCGTGAGCAGACACCAAACTGGTTCCGTGAGTACGCAGAGGCCGAAAGTCGCGCCTCGTCCATCCGGCTGTTCGAGCCGCTACTGGTAACCGGGCTGCTCCAGATCGAGACGTACGCGCGAGAGGTCCTGCGAGCCGGCCAGCGGGAGGACAGGCTTGATGACCTCGTCTCTTCTCGGCTGGCCCGACAGGAGATCCTTGAACGTGAGCAGCCGCCATGGCTGGTCGTCCTGTTCCTCGAGGCCGCCGTCCGGCGAGTGGTAGGTGGCCCCGAGCTAATGCGAGACCAACATCAGCGACTGCTCGACGTGGCGAAGCAGCCGAACATAGCCATCCACGTCATCCCGGATCGCGCACGTGCGTATCCGTCCGGAGGCTTCACGCTTTTCAGTTTTGAGGATGCCGCCGACGTCGCGCATGTCGAGGGCGTCGGTGGTCATGGCCGCATGATCGAGCAGGGCAGCCACGTGGAGCGCCTTAAAGTACTGTTCGACCTAATCCGGTCTGAGGCCCTGCCGGTGGAGACTTCGGCGGAGCTGATCCGAACCGCGATGGAAGGCAGGTGAGAACGATAAGCCCATCCCTCGACTGGCGTAAGAGCCGCCGCAGTGGGCAGGAAGGCGGTAACTGCGTAGAGGTCGCCGTCCTCGACGAGGGTGACCGACGCAACGCCTGACGCCATACGATGCCCCCCGCCCCTCCGGGCGGGGGTTCCTGATGGTGGGCCCGAAGCACCAGTCCATGCGATTAGAGCGTTGGCACAGCTGCGGGGGACTCGTCGGACCTTTCGCAGCCCGCTCAGCAGTGTCAGTCATGCGCGGCGCCGCGCGAATGTGAACGCGGTGTCCTCCGCTCGGGCGTCAGTTGTCCAGCATCGGGTGCGATTCCGCGAGTTCACCCCGCGTTCTACCTGTCCAATAGCTCGCGGGCCATGGACAGGAGCGTGGCACCCTGCCGGGTGAGCGTGCCGGCCCCGAGGGATCCGGTCGAACAATATGAGAACGCCGGTACTTGGCTGACGGATTGAGTAGGCCGGGTGGAGTTGCCGCCCGGCCATCACCACGATGTCAGGCCATGAGCCGTCATTTCGGCTCCTTGCGTTCCTCCCGTAGTTCGGGGTCGGGATGTGGCCCTTCGGTCTCCAGGCGGTAGTCCCGCCCGAACTGCTCCACGTGTTCCTCGATGACGCGGACACTCGGCGGGTTCTCGCCGCCGTTGATCTGTTCCTGCATACGCTTGAACCTCTCGTGCGCCTCCCTGACAAAGCCGGTGCCCAGGGTCGTGAGATAGAGCTGCGTGGCCATCAACTCGCGGAGGTAAGCCTTGTTCGGCTCGAAGGTGACGGGCTCGGGAAGCTCCGGGGGGAGCACACTTTCCGGCTCGCGGTCCTCGTGGCGACGCATCAGTTCGCAGGCGGCGTGCAGATGCGCCAGCTCCATGTTCAGGTGGAGCTCCCAGATCGCCCTGATCCGCGGGTCCGATTCGGTCTGCATGAATGAGTAGTAGAGATAGCACTCGTTGTACTCGTGCAGGACCAGTCGTTCCCACCACGTCTCGGCAGGGTCGATCAGCGTCTCGTAGTGCGTGACATGCTCCTCTTCGACCAGGCTGATCTCCTGGTAGAGCTGGCGGGCGATCTGCTCCATGTACAGCGGCCCGGTGTTCATGTAGAAGATCATCACCTGCTGCTCGGCCGCCAGGATGGTGAGAGCGTGCAGCCGGGAACGCGGATCGACCGTCGTCCGGTCATAGGGCTTGCGAACGTTGTCGAACGGGTGCCGGTGGTGCATCGGCGTAGGCCGCCCCGGCATGACCTCGGTGACCCGGTCGACGATCTTCTCTGCCTGCCGGTGCTCGACCATTTCATACAGGTTCGCGTACCGGTAGAGGTGATCGAAGTCTTCCAGCACGCCGAATTCAAAAGCCTGGGTCAGGTACGGATCGGGTTCCATCCGGGCGACCCACGCGGTCAGATCCACCGCGTTCTGCTCATAGGCGATCGTTGTTTCCAGCACCGAGGCCTCTCCCGGCAGCAGCCAATTCACCACCCGCTGCTGTTGCTGTTCAATATAGCGCAATTGGGCGAGCTTCTGGTTTACCTCGATGTCGGGACAGTTCCGGGTGAACATATGGCTGAACAAGGCCGCTTCGACCTCGATCGCGTTGAGGGCGATGATCCGGCATCTGGTATACGGATCGGTCTCGTCCGGGTCGATAGGGGCGACATTGAGCTCTCGCCAATTCCGTATCTGTTCGTCCAGTTCGATGCCGCGGTGTTCAAGCGGATTGAAGGACACGATGTCCGCCTTTCTCAAATAGATCGGGCGAGCACTTCGTACCCCTTGCCGGAGTCGGCGCCGCCTGGGACCGACTGTCCAGGTGAAGTCTTTGCATGGCAGGCCACCAGGTCAACGCGTGTGCGATCACCCCCCGGGTAGGGGGACGGCAACGCCACCACGACACGATCCGGAGGTGCGGATGAGCACGCCGTCCGCCGAGGCGCCGCCGAGCGGCGACGTCATCCATCTGCTGATCCAGCAGCACGGCCAGATCAGGGACCTGTTCCTCACCGTCGTTGCTTCTGCGGGGCCGCGGCGCAGGGAGGCGTTCGAGGAACTCATGCGTCTCCTCGCGGTGCACGAGACGGCTGAGCAGGAGATCGTGCACCCGTTGGCCCGGCGCAGCCTGCCCGGCGGCGAAGGCATCGTCGAAGACCGGCTCGCCGAAGAGCACGAGGCCGAAACGATGCTGGCCGAACTGGACGGCATGGACCCCGATGATGCGCGCTTCCTGCCCCTCTTGGAGGAACTCCGCAAAAATGTGCTGACCCATGCCCGCGCCGAGGAACGCTATGAGTTCGTGCGGCTGCGCGCCGAGTTCAGCGACGCTCAGCGGAAAGGCCTGGCAGCGGCCGTACGCGCCGCGCAGGCTGTCGCGCCTACTCATCCGCACCCAGGAGTGGAGAGACCGGCCGAGAATCTGCTGGCGGGTCCGTTCTTGGCGCTCGCCGACCGGGTACGCGACCTCATCCGAAAGGCGATGGAGTAATACGGCGCAGCCTGAGCCTCGGCATCGAGCGCGTCAGGGAACCGGCTCGGCAGAGCCCAATGAGGTCTGCCGCCTGCCGGGCCCCGACCTCATGGACTCGTTGACCTGCAGTCCATCCATGGCTGCCCGCCGCTGTGGTCGCCCGTGTTTCTGATCCGACGGTCAGGGCTTCCCCCTCTGGGCGCGCCGCATCCTGACCGACCACGCCAACATCACGAGAGTTCAAGCTAAGGTCGGGTAAACACAGAAAGGTGAGGCGTGACCGACGTACCCCGGCGAGCTCCGTCCGACGTCGACACGAGCGTTGCCAATGTCGCCCGGATGAACGACTACTTCCTCGGGGGCAAGGACAACTTCGCGGTCGATCGGGAAGCGGCCGAGCAGCTGCTCGCCATCGCCCCAGAGCTCAAGGACATAACAGAGGAGAACCGGGACTTCCTCGGCCGCGCGGTACGCTTCCTCGCCACTCAGGGCATTCGGCAGTTCATCGACATCGCCACCGGGCTGCCCACCCAGCGCAACACCCACGAGGTGGCGCGGTCCGTCGCACCCGATGCCCGGGTGGTCTATGTCGACAAGGATCCCGTGGTCCTCTCGCACGCGCAGGCGATCCTGGTCGACAGCCCGCGGACCAACGTCGTCGAGGGCGACATCATGCACCCCGAGGCGTTGTTCTCCGACTGCCGCGTGCACCAGCTCATCGACTTCGACGAGCCGATGGCCGTCCTCATCTTCGGCGCGCTCCATTTCATCCCGCACTCGGATGACCCGTTCAAGATCGTGGCCTGGCTACGCGACGCGATGCCGGCCGGCAGTTACCTGGCCATCTCTCATGCCGTCTTCGACACCCGCCCGGACGTGGTGGACCCGATCGAGGATATCTACCGGGCGGTCCTCAGCCGCCCCGGGGCCAGCGCCGCCCGCACGCGCGAGCAGGTGCTGCCATTCTTCGACGGGTTCGAGCTGGTCGATCCCGGGCTCGTCTATATTCGGCAGTGGCGCCCGGACAATCTGCTGAGCGCGCAAGCGCCCGAGAAGGTGTGGATGGTCGGCGGCATCGGCCGTAAGCCCTAGCCTCGTGCTTCCACCGTACGAGTGGAGCCTTCGATGTCAGGGATCAGGACGGCCGCCGGGCATCCGATGACCGCTCGTCCGCGAGAGAGCAGCTCGTCCGCGACGAGCACGGTCCCGGGCGTCAGCCGGCCGGGCTCGTTCGGAGGGATCAGGCGTGGCGCTTCGGTGACGGACATCGGCGATGCCTCCTCGGCCTGGCGGGTGCCTCAGTGGTCGCGGTCGGTGACCATCCGGGCCAGCCCCTCCAGCTCAGCGGCGGCGCGCTCCGCCGGTGCTGCCGACCACAGGTGGCCGAGCGCCTGAGCGAGCAGGTCGTCGGCCTGGGCCTGGCACCAGGCGCGGCCGCCCGCGCTGTCGATCAGCTCGGCGGCGGGGAGCAGGTCGGCATCGGACAGCGGCTGGTCGCGATGGTAGAGCGCCGCCAGTTCGTCCCCGGCGGGGGTGCCGGAGGTCAGCGCTGCCACCACCGGCAGCGATTTCTTGCGGCGCCGCAAATCCGAATAGACGGGCTTGCCGGTGACCTGCGGGTCTCCCCAGATGCCCAGGAGGTCGTCGACCAGTTGAAACGCCAGACCAAGTCGTTCGCCGAAGCCGCGAAGGTGACCGACCTGTTCGGGACCTCCGCCTCCGTACAGGGCGCCCAGCCCGCAGGCGCATCCCAGCAGAGCGCCGGTCTTTCCCTCGGCCATGGTCAGGCACTCGGGAAGGTCGACGTCGGTGCGTCTTTCGAACGCGATGTCCGCGCTCTGGCCGTCCACCAGATCCTGCACCGCGGCGCTGAGTTTCCGCATCCCTTCCCGAGCGACCGATGGGGCGCCGGTCGCGAGCACGTCGAAGGCCAGTGTCAACAGGGCGTCGCCTGCCAGGATCGCCGGGCCGGTACCGAACACGGTCCAGGCCGTGGGGCGGTGACGGCGGGTGACGTCGCCGTCCATCACATCGTCGTGGAGGAGGGAGAAGCTGTGTACGAGCTCCACGGCGACCGCGGCCGGTACCGCCGATCCCGGCACACCGCCGGCGGCCTCGGCGGCCAGCAGGACCAGGGTGGGGCGGATCGCCTTGCCCCCGACTGCCTCCACCGGGTCACCGTGCTCGTCCCACCAGCCGAAGTGGTGACCGGCGATGAGCCGCATCGAGTCGGGCAGCCTGTCGACCGCGGCCCGCAGGGCCGGGTCGACCATGCGCCGGCTCCAGGCCAGCACCTCCGGGGCCGGGCGAGCCGTGGTCGTCTCCTCGGTGGTGGCCATGGACGTCACACCTCTCATCAGGAGATTTCGACGTTTTCCAGGATGCCGAGCGCGTCGGGGACGAGGACGGCCGCGGAGTAGTAGGCACTGACGAGGTAGGAGATGATCGCTTTCTCGCTGATGCCCATGAAGCGGACCGACAGGCTGGGCTGGAACTCGTCGGGAATGCCGGTCTGGTGCAGCCCGATGACGCCCTGGTGCGCTTCGCCGGTGCGGAGCAGCAGGATGGAGCTCGTGCGGGTGCCGGTGACGGGAATCTTGTTGCAGGGGAAGATGGGCACGCCGCGCCAGGCGGGCACGGCGTGGCCGTTCACGTCGATGCTCTGCGGGTAGACGCCCCGGCGGCTGCATTCGCGGCCGAACGCGGCGATGGCGCGCGGATGGGCGAGGAAGAACGCCGGGTCCTTCCATACCGTGGCCAGCAGCTCGTCCAGGTCGTCAGGGCCCGGAGGGCCGCCCCGGGTGTAGATCCGTTGTTTCAGGTCGGCGTTGTGCAGCAGCCCGAAGCCGGGGTTGTTGACGATTTCGTGCTCCTGGCGTTCACGCAGGGCCTCGATGGTCAACCGGAGCTGCTGCTCGATCTGGTCCATCGGCTGGT
>JAOPYL010000060.1 GCA_025964625.1 Actinoallomurus sp.
GCCGTTCTCCGTCCACATTGGAACGGCGCAAGCGATCCAGGACAAACGGACCGAGACGATCGAACAGTTCCGGGCCGCCAACCCGCAGCGGTTCACCCGCACACCCAAGCTGCCCAAGATCCCGGCCACGGCCTACATCAACCAACCTGAAGAACCTGAAGTGACCCAGACCACAACCGAGGCGGCTGCCTAGCGATCAGACCGGCCGCAACCCTGTCTCGTTTGACTTGACACCTACGTGCGCCGTGAGGCGCTGTTTGACCGAGTGGAGGTGGAAGACCTGCACCGCGAGCCCCGTCGCAGCGGGGGCGCGTAGCTGGCGGCAGCCTGATCCGGGAGATGCCGGGAAGGGCGGGAGCAGCCGCGACAAAGCCGGAACAGTCCAGCACTGCCAGATGGGTTGGGTCCGGCGAGCGAGACGCAGAGGTGTACGAGAGGAACCGGCGTTTACGTCCCGTAATGAGTCACCGGCCCGAAACCTGGCGGATCTGGGCCGGGTGCGGCGCGCACCCGCTCCACCATCGCGGAGCGGGGAACTTCCGAGCAGGTCTGTTTGTGCAGGTTCGGGAGGCCATGGTGAATGCCTGCGGCGTAACCGTGGCGATGCCGCCGGGACAGAGTCGGGCGCCTACTGCAACGAACGGTCAGCAGTGAACACGGGAACCGTCCCGGCCCTGCCGCCTACCGCGCGGCCAGCGCGGATGGTGGCCGGGCCCATCGTCGGCCGACCGGCCCGGGACGGGGCGGAGCCGCCGTAGTACTCCGAGCCGGGGAGAGCCCGCGCACATGGGGAAGGGCGGCAGCGGTATCGAGAAGGGAAGGAGACTGCAATGCTGAAAGACGCGACGGTGAACACCGACGCACCGCCTCCGGCGACCCCTGGCGGGTCGTGGTCGCGGGTATCGGAGATGCAGGCCAAACTTCATCGTTGGGCGGCGGCCGATCCGGGCCGCCAGTTCGACGACCTGTTCAACCTCGTACATGACCCGGCAACGCTGATAGTGGCGTTCGATCGGGTCGCGGGCAACCAGGGAGCGCGAACCGCCGGCGTGGATGGCCTGACGGCCGCCGACGTCGAACAGCGGATCGGGATCCCCGGGTTCCTGGACGGTCTGCGCTCGGACCTGAAGTCCGGCGCATTCCGGCCCCTGCCGGTGAGGGAACGTAAGATCCCCAAGCCGGGTGGGTCGGGAAAGGTGAGAAGCCTCGGTATCCCCACCGTTGCAGACCGGACCGTTCAGGCTGCGCTGAAGCTGGTGTTGGAGCCCATCTTCGAGGCCGACTTCTTGCCAGTCTCCTACGGGTTCCGGCCCAAGCGGCGTGCCCAGGACGCTATCGCCGAGATCCAACGCTTCGGCACCCTGGGTTACTGGTGGGTGCTGGACGCCGACGTCGAGGCGGCCTTCGACAACGTCTCACATTCCGTTCTTATGGATCGGGTGCGGGCCAGAGTGAAGGACAAACGCGTCTTGGCGCTGGTGAAGGCGTTCCTCAAAGCCGGGATCCTCACGGAACTCGGGGAATACAGGGACACTCACACCGGTACGCCACAAGGCGGCATCCTCTCCCCGCTGATCTTCAACATCGCGTTGTCGGGGCTCGATGAGCACCTGCACCGCGACTGGTTGCCGGGCGGGAGGATGGACAGCCAGTATCAACGCAAGAAACGCCGTCGGCACGGCCAACCCAACTGGCGGATCGTCCGCTATGCGGACGATTTCGCGATCTTGGTGCACGGTTCCGCCGACGACACCCGCGCCCTCCGGGACGAGGTCGCCTCCGTGCTCGCACCCCTGGGGCTGAGGCTGTCACCAGCCAAAACCAGGGTCGTGCACATGGAGGACGGGTTCGGGTTCCTGGGCTTCCATCTCCAATGGAAACGAAAACCAGGAACCACCAAGTGGTACGTCTACACATTCATCGCCGACCGGCCCATCCGGTCGGTGAAGGAAAAGATCCGTGCCCTGACCCGCAGGACGTCACAGGCCAACCCCAAGGACGTGCTGATCCGACTCAACCAGATCATGCACGGATGGGCCAACTACTTCCGGCACGCAGTGGCCAAACACGTGTTCCACAAGCTCGGGGACTTCCTCTGGCACCGCGTGATCATGTGGCTGAAGACACTGCACCGCTGGACGTGGAAGGACGTCCGAAAGCACCTCCTGGGCCCTCACGGGTCCTGGCTGCCGATCACAGCGGGCGGCATCGAACTGATCAACCTGTCGCGGACACCGGCGATCACCCGGTACCGCTATCGGGGAGACACGATCCCCAGCCCCTGGCCACTGGCCTGACAACAAACCCCACGACAGACACCGTGGAGAGCCCGTTGCTCAGTAATGGGCACGGCGGGTTCGGCGAGCAGCCTGGAGAGACGGGCCAATGGCAACATCGGAACCGCGCTCCAGGCTGACTCAACCGGACCCGGTGTCACGGTGGCGCGAGCCGATCGCGACGACACCGCGGCATGTGTTCGTGCCCCGATGGTGGCAGAACCGCACACTGTGCGACGGGCCTGCGGACGTGCAGGCATGGATGGATGCCGCGTACAGCGACCGGACGCTCGTCACCCAACTAGGTCCGCTACACGCCGACCACGCTTGCCCAGACGATCGCCCGACAGGGGCGCCAACGTCCTCCTCGACGCTGCCGAGCTTGGTTGTACGGATGTACCAGCACGCTCGCGTCTTCAACGGTGCCGACATCCTCGACGTCGCTACCGGATCCGGGTACGGCTGCGCGCTGCTCGCCAACCGGTTCGGGGACGACCGGGTGACGAGCATCGACGTCGATCCGTACCTGGCCAAAGCGGCAGCCGAGCGTCTCGACGCGATCGCCCTGCACCCGCGCGTAGAGACGGTGGACGCGACCGGGCCGCTACCCGGCACCTTCGACCGGATCGTGTCCATGGTGTCGATGAAGCCGATCCCTGGCAGTTGGCTCACCGCGTTGCGGCCGGGCGGCCGGCTGGTCACGGTCATCGCCGGCACGACCGCGATCCTCACCGCCACGAAGCAGGACGCCGGGTGGGCGGAAGGACGCATCGAATGGGACCGGGCCGGCTTCATGGCGACCCGAACCGGCCCCGACTACCCGGCAGGGACGGATGAGCTGTTCGCCGCGATCGAGCACGCGGACGGCGACGAGGTCACGACCGGCCGGTACCCGGTCATCGCGGTCAACGAGGCGTGGGAGCTGTCCTCCATGCTTGAGGTGACCGCGCCGGGCGTCGTCCACTACTACGACGAGGGCGACGACGGGACCCGCACGGCGTGGATGGTGCACCCGGACGGATCCTGGGCGCGCGCCACCGCACACGGCACGGAAGCCCCGACCGTGCATCAGGGCGGCCCGCGGCGACTGTGGGACATCCTCGACGAACTACGCGACTACTGGCTCGCTTACGGCTACTTCCAGCTCTATGGCGCTGAGGTGTTCATCCCGCCGGAAGGCGGCAAGATTCACCTGGCGCGCGGGAGTTGGGAAGCAACGATCACCTGAGGTTGCATCCCCTCGAACACCGCGTGGCGCGTGATTAAAGGGTTTGCGGGCGCCGGGGCGCCGGGTAGTACCGGCGACCGGAGCCTCACGCGGCAGTGGCGAGGCCCGAGATGACGAGAGGAGGGATGAGCCGATGAGTCCCATGATCACCGCGCTTGTGTCTTCCCGGGGTGCGGACCGCACCTGACCCCGGAGCGGACGGGCGCACCTTCACTGGAGAGTGGCTTGATCGCACAACAGCATGACCTGACCCTGCGCCCGATCACTGGGCGCGAAGAACTCGACCTCTTCTCCCGGCTGCCCTACATCGTCAACGAGGAGTTGGCGGGCGACTTGGGCGCCGGCCGTCGGCGGCCCGAGTGGATGTGGATGGCTCTGCGCGGCGACCGCCTCGTGGCAAGGGCCGCGTGGTGGAGCCGGTCGCAGGATGACGCGCCGTTCCTCCTTGACGTCTTCGACATCGATGACGCCACCCACGTCCCCGAGCGCCTCGACACCGGCGTGCGTTTGCTCAAGACGGCGATGGCGGAGGTCGTCCCGCCGGGCTGGCGGGACGACCCGGCGGCCCGGCAGATCGTCAAGGACCGCATGGCGGTCCTCGAACGGACCGGCGCCCGGCTGTTCGTCGAACGGCTTCGCCTGGAGTGGCGTCCAGACGGGCCGCTGCCCCCGCCGAGCACGCGCCTGGCGTTCCGGCCGGTCAGCGACACCGCCGAACTCCTCCCCCTGATGACCGGCGTCCTGGACGGAACGCTGGACGCGCACAGCCGCGAGGACCTGACCCGGATATCGGCACGGGAGGCGGCGGCCGCGCACTACCAGGACGAGCTGGCGCACTACGCGAGCCCCCGGCACGGGTGGCGGATCGCGACGCTGCCGGACGGCGAGCCGGTGGGGTTCGTCATCCCCGCGCGCAACAGCTACAACGCGATCATCGCGTACCTCGCGGTCCTGCCGGCGCACCGTGGAAACGGCTACGTCGACTTCGAGCGCGAGATCAACATGTCCTGGAGCTGATCGGGGTGCACCCGCCGCCGACGGTGAGCTGGTCATCTGGTCCTGAACGCGGTCGCTATCATCACGGGCGACATGGCGAACTTCGACGAAACGTCCCGATCCGGGACTGAGCGGCCGATGCAGACCACCTACGCGACCCAGGCCGCGCCGGGCGCGGTGAACGAGGACTATGTGGCGGCGGGCCCGGACTGGGCGATCGTCCTGGACGGCGCCACCGCATCAGCGGGCGTCGACAGCGGCTGCGTTCACGACGTCGCGTGGCTCGTCCACCAGCTCGCCGCGGCATTGAGTGCTCATCTGGCGGCCGACGCCACCGGCTCGCTCGCCGATGTCCTGGCCGAGTCGATCAAGCAGGTCTGCGCGGCGCACGCCGGCACCTGCGATCTGGCGAACCCGGACAGCCCGTCGTCGACCGTCGCGATGGCGCGGTGGCGTGAGGGGCGGCTGGAGTGCCTCGCGCTGGCCGACTCGCCGATCGCCGTCCGGTGCCGTGACGGCTCGATCAGCGTCCTGGAGGACGACCGCATCCTGGGTCTGCCCGGCGGCCCTCCGTACACGTTCGAGCTGGTCCGCGCCCATCGCAACCGGCCGGGCGGCTTCTGGGTGGCGAGCACCAGCCAGGCCGCGGCATACGAGGCGGTGACCGCGACCTTCCCGGAGTCAGAGGTCGAAACGGTGGCGATGCTCACCGACGGAGTGACACGGCTGATCGACTACTACGGCCATCACTGGCCGGGCCTGCTCGACTGCCTGCGGACCGGCGGCCCGGAGCACACGATCGGCCTGGTGCGGGAGGCCGAGCGGACCAGGCCGTACGCGCACGGCAAGCCTCACGACGACGCCACCGCCCTGGTCATGACCCGCGCACCGGTTCGCGGATCCGCGGCCGGGTAGGGACGAACTCAGAGGCGTTGAGGGCGGTAGGTCGCACAGACGGTACGCGACCGGCGCACGTACTCCGCCATGAGGCATGTTTCATCAGATGCGCGGCGTGGAGACCCCGGCCTTGGGGCCGGGGAGGAAACGCCGCTCCCTCCTCGGAATGTCAGTCGTGGTCGATAGCGTGTTCGCATGCGGTTCCGCCTTCAGCCCACGCCCTCCCAGGAGCGGGTGTTGCTGGAGCATTGCGCGCATGCCCGTTTTGTGTGGAATCTTGCGGTTGAGCAGCATCAGCATTGGCGGCCGGGGCGGGCGGGTGCGCCGGGCTATGGGGAGCAGTCTGGGCAGTTGACCGAGGCGCGTAAAGCGTTCGGGTGGTTGGCGGTGGGGTCGCAGACGGTGCAGCAGCAGGCGTTGCGGGATTTCGCCCAGGCCATGAGCAACTTCTTCGCCGGTACCCACCGCCGGCCCACGTGGCGTAAAGCGGGCCGGCATGAGGGGTTCCGGATCGTCGGGCAGCGCGGCAGCCACTGGGATGTGCGCCGGCTGTCCCGCAAGGTCGGTGAGGTGCGGGTCCCGAAGGTCGGCTGGGTACGGTTCCGCTGGTCCCGTCAGGTTCCCGATGGGGTCAAGTCGTTCCGTGTCACCCGGGATCGGGCGGGGCGCTGGCATGTCGCCTTCGCCGTCATCCCCCCACCGGTGGACGGGCCTGGTGCGGGGCAGGTGGTGGGTGTGGATCGGGGTGTGGCCGTGTCCGCCGCGCTTTCGACCGGCGAGCTTTTGTCGGTACCGGGCCTGCGCGAGGCCGAGGCCAAGCGACTCCTGCGGCTGCAGCGGAAGCTGGCACGCGCGAAGCGGGGGTCGAATCGGCGGCAGCGGGTCAAGACCGGGATCGCCCGGTTGAAGGCGCGTGAGGGGGACCGGCGTAAGGACTGGGTGGAGAAGACCTCCACCGACCTGGGCCGCCGCTTCGACCTGATCCGGGTGGAGGATCTGAAGATCCGCAACATGGTCCGTTCCGCGCGCGGCACCCTCCAGGTGCCGGGGAAGAATGTGCGGGCCAAGGCGGGGCTCAACCGGTCCATCCACGCCAACGGCTGGGGCCGGCTCGTGACCCGGCTGGAGGACAAGGCTTCTGGGCGGGTGGAGAGGGTCGATCCCGCGTACACGTCCCAGACCTGCAACGCCTGCGGGTATCGCGATGCGAGAAACCGTCAGAGCCAAGCGGTTTTTCGCTGTCGCGCCTGCGGGCATGTAGATCACGCGGATATGAACGCGGCCAAGAACATCGCCGTCGGGCGGACGGTGACCGCGCGGGGAGGCCGGCCGATGGGCGGGCCCGTGAACCGCGAACCCCAACTCGTTCCCTCCTCCGGGTAGGGACGGGTTGGAATCCCCCGCCTTCAGGCGAGGGAGGACGTCAAGTCAGCCCTGGTCAAGGTGATCACACCGCGTGCGGTGTCCTGCCGGTTGATCGGTTGATGCTGCCTGCGCGCGGGTACCGGCCGAGACCCGAGGGGCTTCATGTCGGGGTGCTTGATCCGCCAGCGGCCGGACATCTCCGCCCACGGGGCGAAGGTGTCCGTGTTGTGG
>JAOPYL010000063.1 GCA_025964625.1 Actinoallomurus sp.
CAGGCCGCCGGCGTCGGTACCGTGAACGCCGGACGGCAAGGGAGGGCTCGGACCAGTGCGAGCAGTGGTGTACGAGGAGTTCGGGCGGGTCCCGGAGATCCGCGAGGTGCCCGACCCGGAGCCGTCATCGGCCGGCGTGGTCGTCCGGGTCGAGGCGACCGGGCTGTGCCGCAGCGACTGGCACGGCTGGATGGGCCACGACTCCGACATCCGCACTCTGCCGCACGTGCCCGGGCACGAGCTGGCGGGGGTCGTGGAGGCCACCGGGCCGGCCGTGAGCAGCTGGCGGCCCGGCGACCGGGTCACGGTGCCGTTCATCTGCGCGTGCGGCCGATGCGCGGCCTGCGCCGCCGGTGACCAGCAGGTCTGTGAGCGGCAGACCCAGCCCGGGTTCACCCAGTGGGGGTCGTTCGCGGAATACGTCGCCATCGACGGAGCCGACGTCAACCTGGTGGGTCTCCCCGACGAGCTGGCCTACCCCACGGCCGCCGCGCTCGGCTGCCGCTTCGCCACCGCCTTCCGCGCCATCACCGTGCACGGCCGCGTCACCCCCGGCGAATGGGTCGCGGTGCACGGCTGCGGCGGCGTCGGCCTGTCCGCGGTGATGATCGCGGTGGCCTGTGGCGCGCGCGTCGTCGCCGTCGACATCTCCCCCCAAGCCCTGCACCTGGCCCGCCGATTCGGCGCCGCCGCGTGCGTGAAGGGCCCCGACAACGTACCGGAGAAGGTCCGCCAGGTCACCGGCGGCGGCGCGCACGTCTCCGTCGACGCGCTCGGCAGCCCGCAGGCCTGCGCGGCCTCCATCCAGAGCCTGCGCCGCCGCGGAAGGCACGTCCAGGTCGGCCTGCTGCCCCCGGCCGCCGGGCCCGCGCCGCTCCCGATGGACCGGGTCATCGCGTTCGAACTGCAGGTGCTCGGCAGCCACGGCATGGCGGCGCGCGCCTACGGGCCGATGATGGGCATGGTGGCGGCCGGTACGCTCCGGCCCGACCGGCTCGTCACCCGCACGATCGGCCTCGCCGATACGCCGGCGGCACTGGCGTCGATGGGATCCGCGCAGGCCGCCGGCGTGACGGTGATCCGACCGGCCGGTGCCCATCACCAGCAGCCACAGCACCGGCTGGACGAGCACCGATAAGCCCCGATTTACCCCTCAAAGAGCCGGAGTAGGATCCAAAGCCGCAGATTCCCGCAGGTGGAAGGAGCCTCCCCCGGCTCACCAGACGCTGCGGGCGCCACTGTTTGAACGGGTTCAACTTTCCCGTACAGTGGTGCGTTGTGAACGTCGCTGTTGGAGTCCCGGATCGGCTCGTCGTCCGGACCGTCTCCGTGGCGGCGCCCGACGACCTGGTGGCGCGGCTTCCGCACTCCGCCGCCCTGGCGTGGGTGCGGCACGGCGACGGCCTCGTCGGATGGGGTGAGGCCGCCCGCGTCCTGGTGCCCGACGGCGAGGACCGCTTCGCCTGGGCCCGCCAGTGGCTGGGCTCCCTGTTCGACGCCGCCACCATCGAGGACCCGCTGCAGGTACCCGGTTCCGGCCCCGTCGCCTTCGGCAGTTTCTCCTTCGACCCCAAGTCGGGCCAGTCCGTCCTCATCGTGCCACGCGCCGTCCTCGGCCGCCGCGACGGCCACGCCTGGTACACCACGATCGGCGAGCGCGCAGAGCCACTCACCCTCCTCCGCCCGCCGACCCCTCCGTCCGGGATCCGCTGGGCCGACGGCGAGGTGACCGCGCCGCGGCACATGCGGGCCGTGGCCGCCGCCGTCGAACGCATCCGCGCCCGGCACCTGTTCAAGGTCGTGCTGGCCCGCGACGTCCTCGCCGTCGCCGACGCCCCCATCGACACACGCGTCCTGCTGCGCCGCCTCGCCGACCGCTTCCCCTCCTGCTACACCTTCGCCTGCGCGGGACTCGTCGGGGCGACCCCGGAGCTACTCGTACGGCGCATGGGCGGACAGGTCGAGTCCCTCGTGCTGGCCGGCACCATCGCCCGCGGCGCGGACGACGACTTCTCCGGCTCGACCCTGTTCGCCTCCGCGAAGGACCGTGAGGAACACGCCTACGCCGCGGACATGGTGCGTGCCGCACTCGCCCCACTGTGCCGCGACCTCACCGTGCCCGACCAGCCCGAACTGCTGCGGCTGTCGAACCTCATCCACCTCGCCACGCCGGTACGCGGCCGCCTGGACAAAGAACGCTCGGTACTGGACGTGGTGGCCGCCCTGCACCCGACACCCGCCGTCGGCGGCACACCCACCGACACGGCGCTCGAGCTGATCCGTGAGCTGGAGATGATGGACCGCGGGCGCTATGCCGGGCCGGTCGGATGGATCGACGCCCGCGGCGACGGCGAATGGGGCATCGCGCTGCGCTGCGCCGAGATCGTGGGCCCCCGCGCCCGCCTGTACGCCGGCGGTGGCATCGTGGCCGGCTCAGACCCGGCCGCCGAACTGGCCGAGACACAGACCAAGCTCCGCGCCATGCAGTACGCCATCGAAGGCTGACCCCGCCCGGCATCCAGAGAACGACCAGCGGTTAGGGTCGTGATCATGAGTAGATGGATCGAACTGGACGGCGCGGTCAACGTCCGCGACGTCGGCGGCCTGGCCACGGCCGACGGCGGCACCACCCGCACCGGGCTGCTACTGCGCTCGGACAACCTGCAGGAACTCACCCCCCGCGACGTCCACCGACTCGTCTCCGACCTCGGCGTGCGAAACGTCATCGACCTGCGCAGCGACGTCGAGGTGAGCCTGGAGGGCCCCGGCCCGCTCACCCGCGAACCCACCGTGACGATCCACCACTTCTCGCTGTTCGCCGAGGGCGGCCGGTACACCGACGTCGAGGCCGACACCATCGACTCCGACAAGGTCCTCCCCTGGCAGAGCCGCGAGGACAGCGGCCCCGAGAACGAACGCACCGTCGGCCACTACCTCGGCTACCTCGCCGACCGGCCCGACTCCGTCATCGCCGCACTGCGCGTCCTGACCGAAGGACCCTCCATCGTGCACTGCGCGGCCGGCAAGGACCGCACCGGAGTCGTCATCGCCATCGCCCTGCACGTCGCGGGCGTCACACGCGAGGACATCGTGGCCGACTTCACCGCCACCGGCGAACGTCTCGAAGCCATCCTCACCCGACTCCGCGGCAGCGCCGCATACGCCCAGGACCTCGACTCCAGGCCCGCCGACAGCCACATGCCGCACGCGTACACGATGGAGAAGTTCCTCACCATCCTCGACGAACGTTTCGGCGGCCCACTCGGCTGGCTCGAACGCCACGGCTGGACCGGCCACGACACCACCGCGCTCCGAGCCGCCCTGCGCGCATAACACGGGATCGCCGCCGAAGGCCCGCCGGCCGACCCTCACACACCGAGGGAGGCGCGGACCGCATCGTGCGCCGCTTCGCGCATCCGCGCGTGCAGCGCCGCGTTGGCCGCCCGGTCGGTGCGGGCCTCCACGATCCGCAACCCCTCCGTCGTCATCACCTTCGCCAGATCCTCCATCACCTCAAGCCGCGCGTACGGGATACCGTGCGCGGCCGCCACAGAGGCCATATCGACCTGGTGAGGCGTGCCGAACACCCGCTCGAACGGCTCCGAGAACGCCGCCTGCGGCAACAGCGAGAAGATCCCCCCGCCCGCATTGTTGACCACGATGATCGCGAGATCCGGGCGGTGGTCCTGCGGTCCGATGATCAGCCCGTTCTGGTCGTGCAGGAAGGCCAGATCGCCCAGCAGGGCATAAGAGCGGTTACCGTGCGCCAGCGCGGCACCGATCGCCGTCGAGACGAGCCCATCGATGCCACTCGCCCCGCGATTGGCGAGAATCCGGATCCCCCGCCGCGGATGCATCGTCTGGTCCAGATCACGGATCGGCATGCTCGCCGCGGCGAGCAGCAACGACCCGCCGGGCATCGCCGACACCAGATCCCTGGCCAGCCGCGGCTCGGTCAGCTCACTGGACTCATCCAGCACCCTGTCCACGGCGCCCCGGGCGACAAGATCGGCGGTCCGCCAGCCCTTGAGCCACGCGTCGTCACCGGACACCACCGGGATCTCCGCCTCCTGCGCGACCTGAGTCGCGGACCGCACAGGATCCGGCCACCGCGCCAGCGACGGCGCGACCACGACATGCTCCTCGGCACGACGCAGATACGACAGCAGCGGACGGGACAACCCCGGCTTACCCAAGGTCACGACGACCTCGGGACGATAACGTTCGGCGAACTCGGGCACACCCAGCAGGAAATGATGCGCGGACAGGGCATGGTCGCCATAACGAGCGTTGCCGTTCGGCTCGGCCAGCACCGGCCAGCCCGCCATCGACGCCATCGCGACATACCGCTTGACGTTGACCGCACCATCACCGACCACCAGCACCCCACGCCGGGTCGGCGGCACATGCAGCACCGAACCAGGCGTGGCGGCCCGCACCTTCGTCCATGGCCCGCCGGCGTCACCGTCGAGCGGCTCACACCAGCTCTCGTCCCCATCGGGGATCAACGGCTCACGGAACGCGACATTCAGATGAACCGGCCCGGGATCAGGATCGAGCGCGACATGCCAGGCACGACTCGCCAGCGAACGCCAGTACGCGACCATACCCGGCCGCTCCTCCGGCGTGCCGACCTCACAACTCCACCGCACAGCCGAGCCGTACAACTTCACCTGGTCGATCGTCTGGTTGGCGCCGGTCTCCCGCAGCTCGGGCGGCCGGTCGGCGGTCAGAACGAGCAACGGCAACCCGGACTCGTGCGCCTCCACCACCGCCGGATGGAAGTTGACCGCGGCCGTGCCCGACGTGCACACGACCGCCACCGGCCGGCCACTCCGCTTGGCCATCCCCAGCGCCAGGAACGCCGCCGAGCGCTCATCGATCCGCACATGGAGACGGACCCGCGACTGCTCGTACAACGCAAGGGCCAGCGGCGCGGACCTCGACCCGGGCGCCAGCACCACATCGGTCAGGCCGCAACGCACCAGCTCGTCGACCAGCACGGTCGCGAGCGCGGTCGCCGGGTTCACCGGGCCGCTCCACGTCCCGGCACGGAACGCCGCGCGTCCAGGTGTACCTGCGCCTCCGCCACCCGCCCCCGCCATTCCGCGCCATCGACCTCATAGCGGCTCAGCGCCTCCTCATCGACCTCCGGCCGGCGCACACCGATCGCGCCGTCCTCGGCGGCGAGTGAACGCCGGACGACGTCGCCTTCCAGGAGGGACATCGTGCCCAGCCCGCAGGCGTACGGCAGTTCGGGCAACGCGGCGGCCAGAGCCAGCCCGGCAGCGAGCCCCACCGAGGTCTCCACCGCACTCGACACGACGACCGGCAGCCCACACGCCTCCGCCACCCGGAGCGCGCCCCTCACCCCACCGAGAGGCTGGACCTTGAGCACCACGATGTCGGCGGCATCGGCCGCACGGACCCGCAGCGGATCCTCCGCGCGGCGGATCGACTCGTCGGCCGCGATCGGCGTCTCCACCCGGCGCCGTACCTCGGCCAGCTCCGCGAGGGTCGCACACGGCTGCTCGGCGTACTCCAGGTCACCCAAGACCTTGATCATGTGAACGGCGGTGCCGGGATCCCAGGCGCCGTTCGCGTCGACGCGCACCTTGCCGCCCGGGCCCAGCGCGTCACGTACGGCCTCCACACGCGCGATGTCGTCCCCCTCACCCTGACCCCGCTCGGCGACCTTCACCTTCGCCGTACGGCATCCGGACCCGCGGACGATGGCGTGCGCCGACTCCGGGTCGACCGCGGGCACCGTCACGTTGACAGGGATCTTCGTCCTCAGCGGCTCCGGCCATCCCTCATGAGCGGCCTCATACGCCGCGGCCAGCCAGCGGGCACACTCGGCCGGCCCATACTCGGGAAACGGAGAGAACTCCCCCCAGCCGGCCGGCCCGCGGACGAGCACCCCTTCTCTTCGCGTCACGCCGCGAAACCGCGTGCGCATCGGGATGGCGAACACCCGCAATGGCCTGACCCCTCGTCCGGAAACCCTAACGTCCGCCCAACCCTACGGCCGGACAGCCTGCTCTCGTACACCGGATCTCAGTAGTACCAGGGGAAACGGGACCAGTCCGGCTCCCGCTTCTCAAGGAACGCATCACGCCCCTCGGCGGCCTCATCGGTCATGTACGCCAACCGGGTGGCCTCACCGGCAAACACCTGCTGCCCGACGAGACCGTCATCGATCATGTTGAAGGCGAACTTCAGCATGCGCTGCGCGGCCGGGCTCTTGCCGTTGACCTTCCGCGCCCACTCCAGCGCGGTCCGCTCCAGCTCGGCGTGCGGCACGACCGCGTTCACCATGCCCATCCGGTGCGCCGCGTCCGCGTCGTAGGTATCCCCCAGGAAGAAGATCTCCCGCGCGAACTTCTGCCCCACCTGCCGCGCCAGATAGGCCGACCCGAAGCCACCGTCGAAACTCGCGACGTCCGCGTCGGTCTGCTTGAACCGCGCGTGCTCACGGCTCGCCAGGGTCATGTCGGCCACGACGTGGAGGCTGTGACCGCCGCCGGCCGCCCAGCCCGGCACCACGCAGATGACGACCTTTGGCATGAACCGGATGAGCCGCTGCACCTCCAGGATGTGCAGCCGCCCCGAACGCGCCGGATCGATGGTGTCGGCGGTCTCACCCTCGGCGTACCGGTAGCCGTCCCGGCCGCGGATCCGCTGGTCGCCGCCAGAGCAGAACGCCCACCCTCCGTCCTTGGGCGACGGCCCGTTGCCGGTGAGCAGCACGCACCCGACATCACTGGACATCCGGGCGTGATCCAGAGCGCGGTACAGCTCGTCGACCGTCCGCGGGCGGAACGCGTTACGGACCTCCGGCCGGTTGAACGCGATGCGTACGGTGCCGTGACCCACGGCCCGGTGGTACGTGATGTCGGTGAAGTCGAAACCCTCGACCGTCTTCCACGCGTCCGGGTCGAACAGCTCGGAGACCATGCCGTGTCCTTTCCCCTGCCACTGGCGCCCTGCCGCGACGCCGCTCCATTCAAGCGGTCGGCTCGTCCCGTCGTTGAGGCGGGTGGTTCTGACGAGTGAGATGCATACAACAGCAGAGCGCCTTTACATAGTAAGTTCACCCTTCAAGCATGGTCGGGCAACGGGCGGAGAACGACCTGGATTAGCCTGATCGATGCCATGAGCCGAACCCTCCACGCCGTCGTCCTACCGCCAGGCCCGCTACTCGCCCGCCGCCTCGAGGCCGCGCTGGACGGCAGCGGCCCCGCGGTCTGCCCGCTCCCCCCCGACCTGCCAGAGCCCGCCCTGCGCTCGATCATCGACGCCCTCGCCCCCGCGGCGGTGGAGACGACGGCCGGGGTGACGGCACGCGACTCAGGTGTCGCCACGGACGCGGCGGTGCTCATCGCGACGTCGGGCTCGACCGGACACCCCAAGATCGTCGAACTGTCCGCTAAGGCACTGAGACGCTCGGCCGAGGCGACGCTCGCCCGGGTCGGCGCCGCGCCCGGCGACCGCTGGCTGTGCTGCCTGCCCACCAACCACATCGCCGGCATTCAGGTCCTCACCCGCTCGATCGTCGCAGGCACCACGCCGGACATCCACGAACACTTCGATGCGGCCACGGCGATGGCCAGCGGAGTACAGCACATCTCGGTCGTGCCGACCCAGCTGCGCCGGATGCTGGACCATGACCTGTCGGTGTTCTCCTCGATACTGCTCGGCGGGGCCGCCACTCCCCCGGACCTGCTGGCGGCGGCGCGGGCGGCCGGAGCCCGGATCCTCACGACCTACGGGATGAGCGAGACGTGCGGTGGCTGCGTCTACGACGGCGTGCCGCTCGACGGCGTGTCCGCCGCGGTGGGCGACGACGGCCGGATCCGGCTCGCGGGTCCGGTCCTGTTCAGCGGTTACCGGCTGCAGCCCGATCTCACCGCCGCGGCGTTCGACGGAGACTGGTTCGTCACGGGCGATCTCGGCGTCATGGAGGACGGCGTTCTGCGGGTGCGCGGCCGGGCCGACGACGTCATCAACACCGGCGGTGAGAAGGTCGTCGCCGGTGAGGTCGAACAGGTCCTGCGGGCGCACCCCGCCGTGGAGGACGTCGTCGTCGTCGGGCGGCCCGACCCGGAGTGGGGCGAGGCCGTCACCGCCGTCGTCGTGGGATCCGTCACCCTCGACGAGCTGCGCGACCATGTCCGCGCCGCGCTGCCCGCCCACGCCGCCCCACGCGCCGTCGAGCTGGTGCCCGAGATTCCGCTGCTCGCCTCCGGAAAGCCGGACCGGGTACGGCTCCGCCGCTCTGTCTGAGAGAATCTGTCACCGTGCTCGTACGACGTGGATTCGCTGTGGTGGTGCTGCTCGCCGCGGCGGGCTGTTCAGGTGGCGGGCATCCGCAGCCCCCGGCGCCTCACCAGTCCCTGGTCATCCCCGCCCCGTCGCAATCCCCTACCGGCAGGCCGCGCCCGGCCCGCCCCGGCTCCGTCTGCGGGCAGGTCACCACCGTCGCCGGCGCCCAGGCCAGAGTCATCGTCGTGAAGGGACGCACCACCTGCGCCGAGGCGATGCGCGTCTTCGACAAGTACAACGATCCGGCCACCCCGGCGGAGGGCACCGCCGGTCTCGCCGTCATCGGTCACTGGACCTGCGAGACGCGGCACACCGCCACCACCTGCACGTCCAGGACCACCACGATCCAAATGCGCGCCTGACCCCGGCCGCGGACGCCTCACGAGCCCGGGTAGCGGCCGCTCGTGTGGCCGGCAAGCGTCACCGGCGGTTACCGCGTCGTGTACTGATACCTCTGTGCCTGGTCTGCCGGGCGTGGCGTTCGTCACATCGCCCGCAGGTGACGCGGCTGTAAGGCTCGCCGCTGCCGGGCGGCTGCGGTGATCCGTCCGCGACGCCGCGATATGCCGGGAAACCGCGCAGAGGCTACGCTGCGGAGTCGACAGAAGGCAGGACTCGGCGGCGGAACGGGTCGCGCGCACGTGAAAGTTTCCGCTGTGCGGGAACAACCCTGACACTACCGCGCGTTTCGGATAGTGCGCGCATAAGTCAACTACACACGTCCCGTGCCGCCAAGATACGAAGGGAGGGAGGTGTCCACATGCCGCGAAACGCTGCTGCGGCTGCGCCCGCAGAGTCGGCCATGACGCCTCTCGAGGAGCTTCTCGACCGTGGCCGTTCTCAGGGGCACCTCTCACTTGACGAGGTGCGGAAGGCCTTTCAGGAAGTCGGTATCACCCCCGCGCAGGGCCGCTCCATCATCCGCGAACTGACCGATGCCGGAGTCCGGCTGGCCAGCGAGGACAAGGCCGAGGCCACGTCCACCAAGAAGAAGGGTACGGCGGCTGTCAAGAAGGTCGCACCCGCCAAGTCGACGGCCAAGACCAAGGCCGCCGGGACCAAGGCCGCGAAGGCCGAGCCCGCAGAGACCAAGGGCGAGCCGGTCGAGGTCGCGGAGGTGCCCGTCGCCCAGGCCGAGTCCGAGGACTTCGAGGTCGACGCCCCGACCGATCTGGACGATCAGTCGTCGGTCATGGGCGACTCCGTGCACACCTACCTCAAGGCGATCGGCCGTCGCCCGCTGCTCACCGCGGCCCAGGAGGTCGACCTCGCCAAGCGCATCGAGGCCGGGCTCTACGCCGAGCACAAGCTGGAGAGCGGAGCCAGGATGTCCGCGCGCCTCCGCGAGGACCTGGAGCTGATCGCCGAGGACGGACGCCGCGCCAAGGCCCACATGCTCGAGGCGAACCTGCGGCTGGTCGTCTCGGTCGCCAAGAAGTACGCCGACCGAGGCCTGTCGCTGCTCGACGTCGTACAGGAGGGCAACCTCGGCCTGATCCGCGCGGTCGAGAAGTTCGACTACAGCAAGGGCTACAAGTTCTCCACGTACGCCATGTGGTGGATCCGGCAGGCCATACAGCGCGGCTTCGCCGACTCCGCCCGCACCATCCGGCTGCCGGTGCACGTCCTCGAAATGCTCAGCAAGCTGAGCCGCGTCGAGCGTGACATGCACCAGCGCCTCGGCCGAGAGCCCACTGCCGAGGAGCTGGGCGAGGAGCTGGACAAGAGCCCGGCACAGGTCCAGGAGCTGCTCCGCACCAGCCGTCAGCCGATCAGCCTCGACTCCACGATCGGCGAGGACGGCGAGACGCGCATCGGCGACCTCATCGAGGACACCGACAGCCCCGAGGCCTCCGAGCTGGTCGACCGGCAACTCATGGCCGATCAGCTGCGCCGCGCCCTCGGCGTGCTCTCGGCCCGCGAAGAGAAGATCATGGCGATGCGGTTCGGCCTGTACGACGGCACGCCCCGCACGCTCGACGAGATCGGCAAGCACCTGGGTCTGACCCGGGAGCGGATCCGTCAGCTGGAGAAAGAGTCGCTGTCGAAGCTGCGGCATCCGAGCAACGCGCAACCGCTGCTCGACTTCGCAAGCTGAGCATGGCCCCGCCGGACGTACCGGCGGGGCCTTTCTCGTCAGGGGACCACGAAGAGACGGCCGCACCGGAACGGGCGCGCGGGCGGATGGGGAGAATCATCGGTCATGGACCCGTCGATCGAACTCCTGTGGCCGACCGCGCCGGACGAACGCCTCCGCGCCGGCGTGCATCGCGTGATCCACGCGGTCGTCGAGCTCGGCGGTGCGGTCGGCTGGCTGGCGCCGCCCGGCCGTGCCGGCACCGACGCCTGGCTCGAAGAGGTCCTCGACGCCGTCAAGAGCGGAGACGCCTCGCTGGCGCTGGCCATGGTCGACGGCGAGGTCGCCGCCACCGGCCTGTGGTGGCGCGGCGCGTCCACGATCTTCCGGCACAGTGCGGAACTCCGGAAGGTGATGGCCCATCCCGCCGCCCGCGGCATGGGACTCGGGGGGCTTGTCGTGAGCGCCCTCGTCGGCGACGCGCGCGCGGCCGGCATCGAGGTCCTCACACTGGGGGTACGCGGAAACAACCATGGCGCCATCCAGCTTTATGAGCAGCTCGGCTTCCGCGAGTGGGGCCGGCTGCCCAATGTCATCGAAGTCGGCGACGAGCGTTTCGACGAGGTGAAGATGTTCCTCGAGCTCGGCCGCCCACCGCACATCATCCTGCGCGGTTCGACGCCCGGCGGCCCAGGCTCATCCCCGCGGCGCCGGCCGTGACGGCCGCGCCCGATCGCCCAAGTCCCAGAACGTCTCCGGCTCACCGGCGCTCGGTGGCCGCTCGCCGCTGCCGGTCTCGGCACGGACCGGGTCGCAAGCCAGCCGGTAGCCGCGTTTGACGACGGTCTCGACCAGGCGGTTGCGGCCCAGGCCGCGCCGCAGCCGTGCCACCGCCATCTCCACCGCGTGCTCGTCGCCCTGCGGGCGGCCGCGCGGCGGGCCGCCCGGGAGAGTACGGCTGGGCAGCACTCCGCACAGCTCGGCACGTGACACCACGTGCCCAGGACGGCGTGCCAGGGCACGGAGGATCGCCATCGGAGCGGGCGCGATCGGCCGCAACTGACCGTCGAGCACCACGGCATGCCCGCGCAGCTCCAGCGCATGGCCGTCCACCGCGATCCGACTGGCGCGCCGGACCGGCAGCCCGGCTGCGAGCGCACCGACGAGCGCACCGATCCTGACCTGGTCCGGGCAGATCGTGGCCACACCCCGCTCATCCAGCGGGCCGGCGGTCACCGGGCCAACGCACGCGGCCACCACCTGGGTGCGCAGCGCGTGCAGCAGCAGTTCTTCCAGGTTGTCCTCTGCCGCCACGGCGAGCGTGGCGGCGACCGCGGGCGCGCTGGTGAAGGTGATCGCGTCCACCGTGCCGGCCACCGCCTGCCCGACGAGGCGCCGCAGCGGTGTCGGATCCTCGGTACGCGCCCACCGGTACACCGGGACCTCCACCACCTCGGCGCCCGCGCGCCGCAGCGAACCGGCGAGGTGCGAGGTCGGCTCGCCGCAGAGCTGCACCGCTATCCGCCTGCCGGACAGATCCTCCACCAGAAGGTGACGCAGGACCTCCTCGCAGCTCTCCGCCTCAGGCGACCACGCCTCGGCCATCCCTTCGGCGCGCACGGCTCCGCACCCCTTGGGGCCGCAGGTCAGGATCCGCACGTCGTTCAGGTGCTTGATCAGATCATCGCGCAGACCCCAGCCGGCGGCCGTGTCCAGCCACGCGCGGAAACCGACGCCGGTCGTGATGACCATGTCGTCGACCGGGTTCGCCAGCAGCTCCCAGGTCGCGGCCAACAGCTCCGCGTCGTCGGCGAGCGGGATCAGCCGTATCGCGGGGGCGTAAACGACCCGGGCCCCCCGGCGCTGCAGCAGCGCCGAGAGCTCCTCATGACGGCGGGCCGCTGTGACGCCCACGGTGAATCCGGTCAATGGGTCGTCGCTCACTGTTCGTCTCCCTTCACCCGAGTGCCGCATGGGCGTCGGTAGGCGGATACCTCAGTCCTCTGCTGATGACGGTTCAAGCCGCCCGCCTTTACGAAGTAAGGTACGGGTGGGTTTCGACGACACGCCTCCGGGCCATGCCCTGCGACGACGAGACGGTCAGTCATCCGTTCACCCTCCCCGACGCGACTTGACCTCGATCTTGACGACGAGGCGTTTCGCGCCTGAGTCCCGCTTGTTACCGCTGTGCTACAAGCCGCTCACCTATGGCCTGACCTGCCGGCAACCCGGGTAGCGCGTGTCGCCG
>JAOPYL010000065.1 GCA_025964625.1 Actinoallomurus sp.
CCGATTCCTCCCGCCCGATCGAGACAGGCCGGAGCAACCGTGGCAGCGGGAGCGGTCTGGGCACCGGTGCGCTGGTGGCCTGCACCGTCTCCGTGCTCCTCATGGTCGCCTTGGGCCTACTCGGACCGTCCTCGACCGAGCCGGTATTCGGCCCAGCGGGGAGACTCCCACCGTGGTTCTGGGACGCCCACCCATCGGACCTCCTCGTCTGTGTGCTCGTCGCGCTCATGCTCATGCTCGGCACCGCGGCGGTGGCCGCCGGGCTCGCCGCGGTACGCCGCGGGTGGTCGCCAAGCCCCCGAGCACTGCTGGTCGGCAGCGGATTCGCCGTCGCCGGGCTGCTGTGCGTGCCGCCTCTGGGCACCACCGATCCGCTCAACTACGCCGCCTACGGCCGGATGGCCGCCCTCGGCCTGGACCCGTACCGGATGACACCCTGGCGCCTTGCCCACAGCGGCGACCCGATCGGAAAGCTGGCGATCGCTGAGCCCTGGCTGCACAACCCGTCGGTCTATGGCCCGCTGGCCACCGCGACCGAGTGGGCCGCCTCGATGGTCGGTGGCACGTCAATGCTGCGCACCGTGTGGCTGCTTTCCGTACTCAGCGGCGTCGCCTACATCGCCACCGGAGCGCTGCTGCTACGACTCGCCGGACCGGATCCGGCCCGGCGGGTGCGCTCACAACTCCTCTGGTCGCTCAACCCGGTGCTGCTGTGGAACCTTGTCGCGGGGTCGCACATCGACATGCTCGGCGCGCTGTGCGTCGTCGCCGCCTTCTGGGCGCTGCGCCGCTCCGGCCTCACCGCCGGCCTTGCGCTCGCAGCGGCGACCGCGATCAAACTCACCATGGGGATCTTCGCTCTGCCCTTCGCATGGAGCTTGCGGCACGACTGGCGCCGCCTGGCCGCCGCCGCATCGGCCGGTGCCCTCATGCTGACCGCCGGCTACGCGATCGCTCCACAAGCCGTCCACAACACGGCACAGGTCAGCGGACAGGTTGTTGTCGGCAGCCCGTGGCTGGCGCTGCTGCGGAAAGTGCTGGTGCCTCTGTTCGGCGCGGACGGGGCGAAATTCGCCATGACCGTTCTGCAGCTCACGTCGGTGGCCGTGCTCGTCGTTCTCCTGCTGGCCGCGCTCGCCCCGGCCGACGACGGCGACATCGTCCAGCGGGCCGCACGCCCGGCTCTGGCCTTCGTCGCGGCCTATCTGCTCGGCACCGCCTACATCCGCCCCTGGTACGACGCCGTCGCCTGGCTACTTCTGGCGCTGGTGGTGCGCTCCTGGTTCGACCTGGTACTGCTCGCGCACACGGTCCTGATGACAACGACGTTCGGTCCCGGGTTGCCCCACCCCCTGCACCCGCACTGGCTGAGCGCCCTGATCGTCCAGGTCGGATACCGGGTCGTGCCTGCCCTGCAGATCCTGATGCTGCTCGCCGTCCTCGGCATCTGCGTCCGGCGGATCCGCCGCAGACCCCCCAAAGGGACCACCGCCGCTCCTGCGCGGCACGCGTAACGAGCGCGTGCGCCCCTTGGTCTGACGGAGGGCTTCAGGTAATCCAAGAGGAGTTCCAGCGCGGCGAAGGTGGCAGGCAGCAAGAGGTCCTAACAGAGGATTTTGGTCGGCTGGCAGTCGGGAACCCGCTGACGGCGACGTACGTGGCGGCTACAGGATCGAGAGGTCGATCGCGTTGCCCATCGCGGCGTATCCGGCGTCGCCGGGGTGCAGGTGGTCGCCGGAGTCATAGGCCGGGAGCATCCGGTGTGGATCGGTGGGGTCGCGCACGACCGCGTCGAAGTCGGCCAGCCCGTCGAAGGCGCCGCCGGTCCGGATCCAGGTGTTGACGGCCTGCCGCGTCTCCTCCTCCTGCGGGGTATAGCAGGAGCAGCCCTCGAACGGCGTGAGTGTGCCGCCGATGACGCGGAGGCCGCGGGCGTGGGACCGCGCGACGATCTCGGCGAGGCCTGCGGTGATCTTGGAGGGGTCGAGCTGATGGGGCGTCTGCTGGATGTCGTTGATCCCCTCCAGCACGATGACGGTTCGCACGCCGGACTGCGCGAACACGTCCCGGTCGAGACGCTTCACGGCGGACGGGCCGAAGGAGCCGCCGTCGAGCAGGATGCGGTTGCCGCTGATGCCGGCATTGAGCACGCTGAGCCTGCGGTCCGGCGGGACCCTGCGCAGTCGGCCGGCGAGTACGTCGGGCCACCGGTGGTCCACGTCGTACGACGACTGGTAACCGTCGGTGATGGAATCACCGAGTGCCACGACGGCGCCGCGGGCGGGCGTGCCGGAGACGTCTATCCCGGAGATGAAGTGCCAAACGACGGTGGTGTTCGGGAAGGCGTCCGCGTTCACGGCGTCGGCGGCGTCGGCGCCGCGGGCGAAGTAGGAGTGCTGCAACGCGAGCGGGTGGTAGCTCATCGGTGTCGCGTACCCAGGCGTGTACGTGGTGACGAGCAGGTCATGCCCGGGCGGCACTGTGAGAGGGATCGGGTCGCTGATGGCCTCGGCGCCGGGCGGGATGGTCACCGCCGCGCTCCTGTGGAAGGTGACCTGGCGGAGCGTGCCGGGCGCCACTTGCGCGCTGTCCGCAACCGCCGGGAGCGCCACCGTCGTGTGCTTGACAGGCAGGGGCGCCGTGCCGAACACATTGGAGACGTGGACGCGCACGGCGATGCCCCCGATGGTCGTGTGAACGACGTCGCGGATCGTGCAGTCCGCGCATCCATTGTCGACCGCGGTGGCCATGGCACTCTCCCAGGTGCCGGTCCAGCGTCCATGAAGGGACGGGGCGGACCGGGGCACGCTCGGGTACCGGCTCGTGGCCGCGAGTGCGGGGCCGACGCCACCAAGGGCGAGGAGGACGGCGCCGAATACGGCGGCCGTGGGCTCGAGGAACGATCTTCTCCACCGCATGGCCACCATCCACCTGACAACGTTGTCAAAACTGGGAGGAGTGTCTCTCCCGGTTCACCCGCCGTCAATGGCGAATATCTGCTCGGTTCAGGCCATGGCGAGGGCAACGCCGCGCATCAGGCCGAGTGTGCGGATGTCACCGATACCAACGGTCGTCCCGTCCTCGTCCAGCGGACATGCGCCAGCGGTGTGCACCAGCGCACCGGCCGGGACGATGGACGCGTACGCGTACGGCACCCCGGCATACAGGCCGGGGACGCGGATCAGCTGGGCGCGCATGGCCTCAGCATGTCAGGACATCGTCGAAGTCACGGAAGAATTCGATCACCGGCCGGCGCTACCGGATCGCGCACTGCGGGCCACTCGCCCATGACGCCGGCGAGACCTGGACGGAGGAGATGATCGCTGTGCGGACTGACACAGGCCCCCCTTCTCGAATGCCTCAGATCGGATTTGTCGGCATAGGGCGCATGGGCTTGCCTATGTGCGCCAATCTCGTGAAGGCCGGCTACCCGGTCGTTGCCGGCGATGCGCGCGGCGAGCTGGAGAACACCGCCGTGGCGTGTGGAGCACGCTGGTCGCCGACAACCGCCGGAGTCGCCGCAGCGGCGGAGGTGCTCATCACGATGCTGCCAGGCCCGGAGGAGGTGCGTGAGGCAATGCTGGGCACCGGTGGCGCCGTCGAGGCACTGCCGTCGGGAGCGACCTGGATCGACATGACCAGCAACTCTCCGATCGCCGTGGGGCCCGTCCGGGAGCGAGCTCGCACGCGCGGTGTGGAGGTTCTCGAAGCCCCTGTCGGTGGCGGCGTCCCAGCCGCACGGGAAGGAACACTGCAACTGTTCGTAGGAGGAGAGGCGTCCGTCTTCGAGCGACACCGACGGCTCCTGGAGGTTCTCGGTGATCCCGAGCGGATTGTGCACGTCGGCGACCACGGCGCCGGGTACACGGCCAAGCTGCTCGTCAATCTGCTGTGGTTCGGACAGGCCGTGGCCACCGCGGAGGCATTGTTGCTCGGACGACGCGCGGGTATCGATCTGGATGTGCTGCGGCAGACGCTACTGGCGAGCGCGGCGGCCAGCGACTTCATCGAGCGCGATTTGGACGCATTGTTCGCCGGTGACTATCTGGAGTCTTTCGGGTTGGACCGGGTCTGCGAGGAGCTCATGGCGGTGACCGCTTTGGCGCGCGCGCATCAGGTCCCCTTCGAGCTGTCCGACCTTGTCGAACGTGTCTACCAGCGCGCTCTTGGCCGCTACGGAGCGGTGGATGGGGAACTTCTCGCCGTCGCACTGCTTGAAGAAGAAGCCGGCCTGCGGTTGCGGCCCAGGTAACGCCGACCTCGGTCGTCGATTGGTTGAAGCCGTACCGGCAAAGCCGCGCTGACCTAAAAGTCCGGGGAATGGCTCTGCAAAATCGCGCCCAGCTCGGCACGGGCAGATCATCGACTGTGGCGGACCTGGACGGATCGAGGATTTTCGGCAATCCGCATCGGGTAGGTGTTGCCTCACCAGCGAGCGCAGAGGACTGTGATCATGTCTCAACCCCAACCTATCCAGGTCCAGAAGTACCTGTCCGGTATGAGCTATCCCGCGACAAAGGAGGAATTGATCGAGCACGCCAAGAGCCAGAATGCGCCCAAGGAGATCTTGGAGGCTCTGGAGAAGATCCCGGACGATGAGTATGACGGCCCCAACAAAGTGAGCAGCGCCGTAGGCGACGTCACTTGAGACAAACACTTCCCGGACATCTCACCTCGATGTCCTGGGCGTTCTCAGCGGGTCGGCCGTGCCGGAAGGACGATCTGGAAAGGAGGGGAACCGGCGATGACCCAACGCCCGGAGACGATGCCGGAAACCGATGGCGTCGATCTGCTGGTGCGCCAGCATCAGGAGATCCACAACCTGTTCCAGGAGGTGGAGCAGAACACGGGCCACCGGCGGGCGGAGGCATTTGACCGGTTGCGCCGTTTCCTGGCCGTGCACGAGACGGCCGAAGAGGAGATCGTCCATCCGCTGGCGCGGCGCAGTATCCCGCACGGCGACCGAGTGATCCAAGCCCGGCTGGAAGAGGAGAACAAGGGCAAGAGAATGCTCCAGGAGCTGGAGCGGATGGGACCTGCGGACCCGCGTTTCGAGCCCCTGTTCGCCAGGTTCCGCACGGCTGTTCGCCAGCACGCCGAGCACGAGGAGCAGGAGGAGTTCCCCGCGCTGAAGGCCCGCGGTAATGCGGAGCTCCGCGGGCTGGCAGCGGCGATCAAGGCGGCGGAGGCGATGGCGCCCACCCATCCGCACCCGGGCGTGGAGTCCGCGACGAAGAACATGCTCGTCGGCTCCGTCGCCGCGGTGGTCGACCGCACACGCGACATGATCCGCAAGGCGCTGGGCCGCGAGCACCGCTGAGCCGCCGGCCGGAGCCGCCGGATGGGCGGGCGTGGCGATCACCGCGCGGGTTCGCAGGAGAAGGCGCGGATCTCTCGTGCCCGGCGGCCGGACGGCGCAGGATGTCGGCATGTGCAGAAGCATCAAGACGCTGCGACCACCGGCCACGGACGAGGTCACCGACGAGGACATCCGGGCGGCCGCGCTGCAGTACGTACGCAAGGTGTCGGGGTTCCGCAGGCCGGCCGCTCACAACGAGGCGGTCTTCGACCGGGCGGTGAAGGCGGTCACCCTGGCGACCGCCGAGCTGCTGGCCGACCTGGAGGTCCGTGGCTCCCGCACGCGGACGTGACCTGCCCGGCCCCGCAGACCCCGGCCCGCATGCCCGAGCTGTGGCCCTCGCCCGGCCCGACCGACGCGACCGACGCGACCGACGCGACAACCGGTGGCCGATGCCTGGACAATGCATCCCGGAAGCTCAGCGAGAGGGCGGGAATCGTGTCGACGTCAGTTCACCAGAAGATCGCCGAAGAGCTCGGCGTGCGCGAACGGCAGGTACAGGTCGCCGTCGAGTTGCTCGACGGCGGGGCCACCGTGCCGTTCATCGCCCGCTACCGCAAGGAGGCGACGGGCACGCTCGACGACGCGCAGCTGCGCACGCTCGAGGAGCGGCTGCGGTACCTCCGTGAGCTGGAGGAGCGGCGCACCGCGATCCTGGAGTCGATCGAGGCTCAGGGCAAGCTGGACGACGCGCTGCGGGCGCAGATCATGGGCGCCGACTCGAAGGCGCGGCTGGAAGACGTCTACCTGCCGTTCAAGCCGAAGCGCCGCACCAAGGCGCAGATCGCCCGGGAGGCGGGCCTCGAGCCGCTCGCCGATCGGCTCCTCGCCGATCCGTCCCTCGACGCGCAGGCCGCCGCCCTGCCGTTCGTCAACGCCGACCTGGACGCCGCCGCGGCGCTGGAGGGGGCACGCGCGATCCTGGTCGAGCGTTTCGCGGAGGACGCCGACCTCATCGGCGACCTCCGGGAGCGGCTGTGGTCCCGGGGCCGCGTCATGTCGAAGGTCCGTGAGGGCAAGGAGGAGGCGGGCGCCAAGTTCTCGGACTACTTCGAGTTCGCCGAGCCGCTGACCAAGCTGCCCTCGCACCGGATCCTGGCGCTGTTCCGCGGTGAGAAGGAAGGGATCCTCGACCTCACCCTGGAACCCGAGGACGAGGGCACGGAGCCGGCCGGTCCCAGCTCGTACGAACTGCGCATCGCGCGGCACTTCGGAATCCCCGGGGGCAGCCGGTGGCTGGTGGACGCCGTGCGCTGGGCGTGGCGGACCCGCGTCCTCGTCCATCTCGACCTGGACCTGCGGCTGCGGCTGCGCCAGGAGGCCGAGGACGAGGCGGTCCGGGTGTTCGCGGCCAACCTGCGTGACCTGCTACTCGCCGCGCCCGCCGGCACGCGTACGACCATGGGCCTGGACCCGGGCTTCCGCACCGGCGTGAAGGTCGCCATCGTCGACGCGACCGGCAAGGTGGTGGCCACCGAGACGATCTACCCGCACAAGCCCCAGGGCCGCTGGGACGAGGCACTGGCGACGCTCGGGCGGCTCGCGAAGACGCACGGCGTGGACCTGATCGCGATCGGCAACGGCACGGCCTCGCGCGAGACCGACCAGCTCGCGGCCGACCTGATCAAGCGGCACCCGGAGCTGACCAAGGCCATGGTGTCGGAGGCCGGCGCGTCGGTGTACTCCGCCTCGGCCTACGCCTCCCAGGAGCTGCCCGGGATGGACGTCTCGCTGCGCGGCGCGGTGTCGATCGCCCGCCGGCTGCAGGACCCCCTCGCGGAGCTCGTCAAGATCGATCCCAAGTCGATCGGTGTCGGCCAGTACCAGCACGACCTTTCCGAGATCAAGCTGTCGCGCTCGCTCGACGCGGTGGTCGAGGACTGCGTGAACGCGATCGGCGTCGACGTCAACACCGCCTCCGTGCCGCTGCTGACGCGTGTGTCCGGCATCGGCTCCGGTCTCGCCGAGAACATCGTCCTGCACCGCGACGCCAACGGGCCGTTCCGCTCCCGGCGGACGCTCAAGGAGGTGCCGCGGCTGGGCCCGAAGGCGTACGAGCAGTGCGCCGGCTTCCTGCGGATCCGGGACGGGGACGACCCGCTCGACGCCTCCAGCGTGCACCCGGAGGCGTACCCGGTGGTCCGCCGCATCCTCCGGACGACCGGCGGCGACGTCACGACGCTGATCGGCAACAGCGCGGCACTGCGGGCCATCAAGCCGCAGGAGTTCGTCGACGACACCTTCGGGCTGCCGACCGTCACCGACATCCTGAAAGAGCTGGACAAGCCGGGCCGCGACCCGCGTCCCGCCTTCAAGACCGCGACGTTCAAGGAGGGCGTGGACAAGCTCGCGGACCTCGAGCCCGGCATGCTGCTCGAGGGCGTCGTCACCAACGTCGCCGCCTTCGGCGCGTTCGTCGACGTCGGCGTGCACCAAGACGGCCTCGTCCACGTCTCGGCGATGTCCAAGACCTTCGTCAAGGACCCCCGCGACGTGGTGAAACCCGGTGACATCGTGCGCGTGAAGGTGCTGGACGTGGACATTCCGCGGGCGCGCGTCTCGCTCACCCTGCGGCTCGACGACGAGGCCGAGCGGCGCGCACCGGGCGGCGGACGCCGTGACGGCGGCGCGCGTGACGGTGGTGGCCGTGACGGCGGCGCGCGTGACGGCGGTG
>JAOPYL010000067.1 GCA_025964625.1 Actinoallomurus sp.
GGTGTCGCGCCTGCGGGCACACAGCTCACGCGGATGTGAACGCGGCCAAGAACATCGCCGTCGGGCGGACGGTGACCGCGCGGGGAGGCCAGGCGTTGGCCTGGCCTGTGAACCGCGAACCTCAACCCGTTACCTCCTCCGGGTAGGGACGGGTTGGAATCCCCCGCCTTCATGCGGGGGAGGACGTCAACCGCACGCGTTGCGCGGACGACGGTGTGTGAACTCGCCCCGTCCCTGCGCCGCTCGAATATTGGGTTTCGCGCGCTGACCCGGGGGTTCGGGATGTGCAGGCGCAGGTCCGGCTTTGCGCGGTCGATGGTGGTGCGGGCGGCGCGTCGCGCCTGACGGCGCCGTCAGGTTCGTCGGTGGCGTCCAGGCGCGACCGGCCGGTCGCGCCGCAGCCGTGACGGCAGCCCGCTGGACCAGGTGGTGGCCTTGCCGGTGTGAAGGGATAGGTTCCACGTCGCAAGTGCCTGGCTGTTACCGGGGTCGAATTGGCCGGAGAAAAGGAGAACCGATGCCTGAAGCTGGGACGTACGAACCCGTGCTCCGCCGACTTCCCGACTCCGTGACGCTGGGCGAGGCGGCGGCGCACGACATCGCCGGTGCGCTCATCCAGCGGCTGGCGGTTCGCTCCGAGGTGCGAATGATCTTCGCCTCGGCCCCGAGCCAGGAGGCGACGTTGCGCGCGCTGGCCGGGTGGCCGGGTATCGAGTGGGAGCGGGTGACCGCCTTCCATATGGACGAGTACCTCGGGCTCGACTCCGACGCGCCGCAACGCTTCGGGAACTGGCTACGCGCGGTGCTGCTTGACCGGGTTCCGATCGGCTCGGCCCACCTCATCGACCCCGGTGAGGATCCGCACGCGACCGTCGAGAGCTACGCCGGACTGTTGTCCGCCGCGCCGATCGACATCTGCTGCCTGGGGATCGGGGTCAACGGGCACCTGGCGTTCAACGACCCGCCCGCCGACCTGAACGATCCCGCACTGGTGAAGATCGTCGACCTGGACGAGGTCAGCCGCGGGCAGCAGGTGGACGACGGCTGCTTCGAAACCCTGGCCGAGGTGCCCCGTAGGGCGATCACCCTCACCGTGCCGGCTCTGCTGGCCGCCGAGGAGGTCTTCTGCATGGTGCCGGGCGGCCGGAAGCGGGCCGCGGTGACCGGCGCGCTGCGCGGCCCGATCGGGGGCCGGCTGCCGGCGAGCGCGCTGCGCACCCATCCCAACTGCACCGTGTACGTCGACGCGGACTCCGCGCCCGATGTCCAGTGACTCCCCGGCGTATCCGCGCAAGCACCCGACGCCGAAGCGGTGAGGTTCACCGGCCGAGATCCGGCGACCGGACGAACGCTGCGGGTCACCGTCGAGGACGGGCGGATCAGCCAGATCCACGCGGTACCCGAACCGGCGGAGCTGTGGCTCGCGCCCGGCCTGGTCGACCTACAGGTCAACGGGTTCGCTGGGCACGATGTCAACGCCATGGACGTGGACGCTCCGGCGGTGGCGGAGCTGGCGCGCTCGGTGCACCGCGTCGGGGTCACCACCATGGTGCCCACAATCGTCACCGCACCCGAGGAACACATCCTCGCGGCCCTGTCCGCGATCGCGCGGGCGCGCGCCGCGGACCCCGTCGTCGCACACACGATCCCGTACGCACACGTCGAAGGACCGTTCCTGTCCGAGGAGGACGGCCCACGGGGTGTGCATGACCGGCGGTACATCCGGGGGGCCGATGTCGAGGAGCTGCGCCGGTGGGGTGGCCTCGTCGGAATGGTCACCGTTTCGCCGCACGATGATGCGGCGATCGAGTTCATCGCACAGGCCACGCGCATGGGAGTGCGCTGCGCGATCGGGCATACCCACGCCACACCCGAGCAGATCACCCGCGCCGTCGACGCCGGGGCCGAGCTGGCCACCCACCTGGGCAACGCGGCGCACGCCCTGCTGCCCAGGCACCCCAACTACCTGTGGACCCAGCTCGCCGACGACCGCCTCCATGCCGGATTCATCGCGGACGGGCACCACCTTCCGGCCGACACCTTCCGCGTCATGCTGCGGGCCAAGGGAATCGAGCGCACGCACCTGGTGTCGGACTCCACGGCACTGGGCGGCATGCCGCCGGGCCGCTATCGCACTCCGGTCGGCGGGGAGGTGGAGCTCTCCGACACCGGACGCCTGTCCCACGCGGGCACTCCGTTCCTGGCGGGCGCGTCACGTTCGCTCGCGGACGGGGTCGCGACCGCGATCTCGATGGCCGACCTCACCCTGTCCACCGCACTGCGCCTCGCCTCGGCGAACCCCGGGCGGTTCGCGGGCGGCCGGGGCATCCTGCGGCCCGGCGCGCCCGCAGACCTCATCGCGTTCGCCTGGCGGCCCGGAGACACCACGCTCGACGTACGGACGGTGCTCGTCGCGGGAGTTCCGGTGGTGAGAGCGTGACCCTGCGGGCCGGAGCGTCACCGCGCGCCGCCGGCCGGCCAGTCCGGGTTGCCGCAGGACCCGCCGCCCGCACCGCCCTCCTCAAAGGGGGCCGGAGAAAGATCGGTTCAGGTTGCGCGTGCATCTGAGCCTGCGCGACCTGCTGGAGCGGGCGTCTCAGGCACGCTCGGCGGCGAACGGTCCGCCGGTGCGGAAGGCCAGCTCGGCGAAGCGTTCGCCGATGCGGCGGTGTGTGGCGGCGTCCGGGTGGAGCTGGTCGGGCAGCGGCAGCTCGGCGAAGTCCGCCTCGCCGTAGAGGTCACGGCCGTCGAGGTAGTGCAGATGGGGGTCGTCGGCCGCCCTCTGCTTCACGATGCGGGAGAGCTCGTCCCGGATGACGTTGAGCGTCAGCTTCCCGGCGGCGCGCTCCGCGGGGTCGCCCGCGGCCCGGAACCGCAGCTTCCCAATGCTGAGGTTGCTGAAGTCCGGGGCGCTGGGGCCGGGGGTGTCCTCGTGGATGGGGCACAGAATGGGCGAGTCGACCAGCAGCGGCGTTGTGGGGTGCCCATCGCGGATGGTGTCGAGGAAGCCGTGCACCGCCGGGGTGAAGGCACGCAGCCGCATCAGGTCGGTGTTGACCAGGTTGATGCCGATCTTGACGCTGATCAGGTCCGCGGGGGTGTCGCGCAGGGCGCGGGCGGTGAACGCATCGAGCAGGGCACTGCCGCTCAAGCCCAGGTTGATCAGTTCCACGCCGCCGAGGGAGGCGGCCAGCGCGGGCCAGGTCGTGCTGGGGCTGGCGGCGTCGGAGCCGTGGCTGATCGAACTGCCATGGTGCAGCCACACCTTGCGGTCCCCATTCGGTACGGGCTCGACGGGGGCGTCGGTGCGCAGAGCGACCAGCTGGGTGATCTCGTTGTGCGGCAGCCAGATCTCAACGTCCTTGTCGCGGTCGGGCAGACCGGGGAACCGGACGGTGCCGACCGGGCCGGGCCGGGTCTCGGCGGAGCCGGTGGTCATGTCCACGGTCAGGACGTTGCCGCCGGGCGCGCTCGCCCGGCCGGCCAGGCGGCCGTCAACGAGCAGGTCGTACACGCCGTCGGGCCGGGGCGGGGCGCCCTGGTAGACCGTCTTGGTGGGGAGCGTGTCCAGGTCGACGGCCGTGGCCCGGGTGCGGAAGACCAGCCGCACGCCGGAGGGCTGGGCCTCCGCCATGGCCAGTTGCCCGTCGGCGCACTGCGCGCGGGCCCGGGCGGGCAGCCGGTGCGGCAGCACCCCGTGCTCGGTGCGCTCCAGGTCGAGCGCGCCGCGCAGGAGGTCCGCGGTGATGGGTGTGGTGACCCAGTCCGTCGGCCGGGGCGTGGTGGAGGAGCCGGGGACGTCGTCGTGCTGGTGGTTCATGATCTCAGTCTGTCAACCGGATTTGTGATCGCACATGATTTTCCGGCCCACCGCCCGACCTACGCAGGAGGCCGGGGCCACGAAAGCCCCGGCCTCCGTGCCTTCGGTCAGCCGGCGGCGATGGCGAAGACGCCGATCGAGCCCTGGCTGAGGGAGGGCGGCAGGGTCACGCTGGCGACCGTCTTGCCGCTGGTGATCGGGACACTCGCAGCGAAGACGTAGGTCTTCACCCCGTCCTTTCCGGTGGTGTAGTTGCGATACGGAGCGCTGGCAGCGATCGCATTCCCGAACTGGATGCTGCCGCCGCCGCCCGCCAGGGTCCAGTCGCTGAACCCGAGAGTGGCCGTGGATGTGCTCCCGTCGGTGTAGGTGATCGTGGCCGTGCCGGACGAGCCGTCCGTGCCTGCTTGGTACGCGCTGCCGAGGAAGCCGAGCTTCGTCGCCCCGGCGGGCGCACTCACAGGGATGGTCTGGCCGCCGACCGTGACGTTGTCCTGCTGCCCGGCGGGGACGTTCGGCCAGGTGTACGTGATGCCGCCGGCGGTGACCGGCGCGCCCGGGGCGAGCCCCGCCGCCGTTAGCGCCTGCTCGGAGTAGCTCCAGCCGCCGCCGTCGTAGTTGGCGCCGGAGGGAGCGCTGTCGTCGCTGATGCCGGCGTTGTCGTAGAACGGAGCCAGGTCGCCGGGTTTGGCGACGATGACCGACAGCGAGACGGGCAGGATCTTGCCCGACGGGCTGGTGAAGGTGAAGTTCACCGGGTAGCTCCCGTCGGCGTTACCCGCGGTCACCGTCAGGTCGGCGCTGCCGCTGCTGTTAGCAGTAACGTTCAGCGTCCCGCTCGACGGGCTGACGGTGACTCCGGATGGAGCCGTGGCGGTCCACTGCACCGCCTGGTTGCCGGAGCTGACCGACTTGACCGTCAAGGTGGTCTTCGACGACTCACCGGGCTTCAGGATCAGCGACGACGGGCTCAGCGAGCCGATGGCGCCGAAGGTCGGCCCGTACGACGGGGGCGCGTTCTCCGCACCCGTGCCCCACGAGGTCGCCTTGGTGCTCATCGTCCAGTCCAGCGTGGCGCCCTTGGCGAGCGTCGTGTACGGCACGTACAGCTTGCTGTCGGCCTTTCCGTCGAGCTTCATGGACTTGACGTAGTACTCCGACGCCGAGGCGCCAGGAGCGTTGATCTTGATGGTCTTCCCGCTGGGCAGCGAGATCGTCGCGTGCGGGAAGCCCGGGCTGCCGTAGACCAGGGTGTCGCTGCCCGGGTTCTCCGGGTACATGCCGAGCATCGACCAGACGAAGCTGGAGCTGTTGGCACCCAGGTCGTCGTTGTCG
>JAOPYL010000092.1 GCA_025964625.1 Actinoallomurus sp.
GGGTGATTGTTCCCTCATGTCCGGATCGGGCTGTTACGTAGGGGCCGAAGCCCCCAACGAGCCCTCGACATCATCACACACAGTCACTGTCAGACCGTGACCTCATGACTTTGAAATCGCCCTGCGCGAGCATCAACGAGGCCCCCGAATGCCGGAGCTCATGGGGATGCCAGTGCCCGAGGCCGGCCTTCTGGCAGAGCTTGGAGAAGGTGTGCGAGAAGTTGTCCGGGTCCATCGGCGTACCGACCTCGCTCGTGAAGATCAGCCCGTGGTCCTGCCAGAGTGGGCCGGCCGCGATTTTCGCTTCCGATAGCCGAGAACGGTGGGCGCGGAGCCTAGTCACGATTTCCGGTGTGAGCACCAGCGTTCGCCGTGATTTGGGCGTCTTGACCTCCGAGACGACGAGACGCGTCCGCCGATCACGCGCTGTGTCGCGGTTCTTGATGCGCTTCACGCCGTGCGTCACCCGCAACGTGCCCGCCTCCCAGTCCAGCGCCGACCAGTGAAGACCGAGCACTTCACCGCGTCGCATTCCGTACGCGAGCGCGATCATGATTGCGACTTCGAACCGGTGGCCGGTCGTCGTGTCAAGGCGGCGGCGGCGCTGCGCGCCGCCGCTGGCCGCCCGCTCCGGCACGCCCTACGGGCGTGCGGCGTGGGCGCCGGTCCCTTCGGCCGTGCCGATCGGGCGGTCCACCGGAGTGACGCAGCCGCAGCGGCGATCAACAGCGCTCTTATGAGCTCAGCATCGACGCTCGACCCCGTGAGAACATCCCGTCGTGAACACCGACGCTGCGGCCTCCAGGGACACCGCCGCGGTCGTCCTCGACGGTACGACCATGCGGGATGAGCGAGGCTTCCACCGGAACCTCGCGGCTGCGCTCTGCGACAGGCTCCGCGTCGATTACGGGGAAAACCTGGATGCGCTTAAGGACGTCGTGAGCCTTGAGATCGAAGGCCCGCTCGACATCCATCCGCCGGCGGCCGCCACCGGCTCGTGAACACCGGTCAGGCCGGCCTGCCGCCGAGGTGCGCCCGAGCCATTGCCCGGAAGTCGCTGATCAGGGGATTCGGGTCGCCGACGCGACTGGCCAGGACGACCTTGCTGGTGGGCGCATCCTGGAGGGGAACGGTGGCCAGGTCGGGGCGGAGCATGCTGCGCCGGTCGCTCGCCGGCAGCACCGCGATCGCCTGGCCGGCCGCGACGAGCTCCAGCTTGTCCTCGAAGCTCTCGACCGCCGGGCCGGCCGGCAGCGGGTCGGGGCCAAGCAGCCGGTAGGCGCTCCAGGCGGGCGCGGCGACAGGACAGGGGAACGGCTGTTGGCCGGCGAGGTCCGCCGTGGTCACCGAGGCGCGCTCGGCCAGGCGGTGGCCGGCCGGCACCACGAGCACCCGTGGCTCCTCGTAGAGCAGGTTCGTCCGTACGTCGTCGGCCGCGAACGGGAGCGGCGTGCGGGCGACCAGGACGTCCACGCGGCCTTCGGGGAGGGCCTGCATCTCCTGGCAGTCCAGGTGGCGGGTGTCGATCCGGGCCGGCGGGTGGCGGCGGCGCAGCTCGCGGACCGCGGGGGTGATGATCAGATCCTCGACGTAGCCGATGGTGATCCGGGCCACCGGGGCGTAGGCGCGGGCGGTCACCGTCGCCATGTGGGCGGCATGCAGCAACGCCTGCGCCTGTGGGAGGAACGCCTTGCCCGCCTCGGTGAGCAGGTTGCCCTGGGGCGTGCGGTCCAGCAGGCGGACACCGAGGCGCTGCTCCAGGCGCTGGATCTGGCGGCTCAGCGACGGCTGCGCCAGGTGCAACTCGGCGGCCGCCCGGCCGAAGTTCAGATGCTCCGCCACCACGGTGAAGTAGCGCACCAGCCGCAGTTCCAGGTCCTCGCCCAGGTCGTTCACCGGTCCCACTGTACTGCGGCCATGCGGTTTCGGTATGGCGGGGTGCCGACCAGGTCTTGGACAGCCGATCCGAGCCGGGGATTGACTCGTGAGCACAGATCGCGACGAGAAAGAGGAAGCAATGCCCGTCGACACGATGAAGGCGATCCGGCTGCACGAGCACGGCGGCCCGGAGGTGCTGCGCTACGAAGAGGTCCCGATTCCCGAGCTGAAGCCGGGCGAGGTGCTCGTCCGCGTGCACGCCGTCGGCATCAATCCCCCCGACTGGTACCTGCGCGACGGCATGACCAACCTGCCGCCCGAGACGCGGCCGAAGTTCGACTTCCCGGTGATTCCGGGGACGGACGTGTCCGGCATCGTCGAGGCCGTGGCCGCGGACGTGGAGGGCCTGTCCGCCGACGACGAGGTGTTCGGCCTGCTCCGCTTCCCCAGCTTCGACGGCAACGCCTATGCCGAGTACGTCGCCGCACCGGCGGCGGACCTCGCCCTCAAGCCGGCCGGCATCGATTACGTACAGGCCGCGGGGGTGCCGATGGCAGGGCTCACCGCCTGGCAGTTCCTGATCGAGGTCGGACACGACCATCCCTCGCCGTTCCAGGCAGCCAAGCACCGCCCGGTGGCGTTGGACGCCGGGAAGACCGTGCTCGTCAACGGCGCCGCGGGCGGCGTGGGGCACTTCGGGGTGCAGCTGGCCAAGTGGAAGGGCGCACGCGTCACCGCGGTGGCATCGGGCGCCCACGAGTCGTTCCTGGGCAAGCTCGGCGCCGACGAGTTCATCGACTACACCCAGAGCCGTCCCGAGGAGATCGCGGGCGACGTCGACCTCGTTCTCGACACCGTGGGCGGGCCGGGCAGCCGTCGCTTCCTGCGCACGCTGAAGCGCGGCGGTGCCCTGTTCCCCGTGTTCTTCGGCGAGTTCGACCCCGAGGAGACCGCGAGGCTGGGCGTCACGGTCTCGGGCGCCCAGGTGCGCTCGAACGGAGCTCAGCTGGCAGAGCTCGGACGGCTCTTCGATACCGGCGCGCTTCAGGTCGCCGTGGATAGCACGTTCCCGCTCGCGGAGGCTCGCGCGGCCCACGAACGAGCCGCTCGCGGTCACATCCAGGGCAAGATCGTGCTCACGGTCGCATGAGGACGGGGCACGTGGAGCTGGAACCCGCGGAGCAGTTCGCCGTCCAGCAGACGCTGGCGCGCTACGCCTTCGCCCTGGACCAGCACGATCCGGTCGCCCTGACCGACGTCCTGACCGAGGATGCCACCTGGACGTTCACCATCACCGGCCAGCCCGGCCCCGGCCCGATCGCCGGACGCCCGGCGATCCTCGCCTTCGTGCGGGGTGCGATGGACGCGCATACCGATCAGCGCAGGCACAACCTCGTCAACATCGTCCTCGACAGGGCGGACGCCGGCACGGCCGTGGTGCGGGCCTATCTTCTGCTCACGTCGAACGCGGGCGAAACCCCGAGCGTGGTCACGACCGGCTTCTACACGTTCACGCTGCATCGCGCCGAAAACGAGTGGCGCATCGCGACGCTGTTCCTCGACATGGACGGGTGACACGTTCGCGAGGAGTTGAGCGGAGGCGGACGGGAATCGAACCCGTCTGACCCGGATGCCGGGTCGCAACGGTTTTGAAGACCGCGAGGGGCACCAGCCACCTGAACGCCTCCGCCGATCACCCTAGCGGTCGCCGGCCACGGCGTTTCGGCGCGCCCCGCGGCTTCGGCGGCCCAGCGGCCCGGCGCTTCGTCGGCCCGGCGGCCCGCGGGATTCGGGCGCAACGGCGGCGATGACCGCGAGCGGAAGGCGCCGGCGGCCACGGTCCCCGCGAGTACGACTGGGCGCGCCTGCCGATCCGGATTGGCTGGGCACGCGGCCGCGGTCATTGGCTGCTGGCCCACCGCTCGATCACCAACCCGGCCGAGATCGCCTAATTCGTCTGCTACGGCCCGCGCCGCTCCAGCCTGGCCGACCGAACTGGGCGCTCCCGACTTCCCAAGCCGCAGCGCGCACCGTCGTTCAGGGCGTGGCTCCCGGGAGCCACCGTGGGAGCCACCCGAACGAACGATCTTGGTCGTCGCCGTACGGATACGGACGACCAGGATGACATCGGCCGAGCGTGCGGACTGATCCGAACTACCTCGGAGATCGTTTGGGTGCCTACGGATCAGAAGGCTGGGGGTTCGAATCCCTCCGGCTGCGCCCAGCTCAAAGGCCCGTTCCGATCATGGAACGGGTCTTCTTGCTACACCTTTGCTAACAGCGACCGTCCTACGCCGCCTTGATCTGGTTGGCGAAGATGTCCGCGGTCTCCGCGAGCTGTTCGTTAATGACGTGCGCGTAGACCCGCAGCGTGATGGACGGGTCCGCATGGCCGAGGCGCGCCGCGACGACGTGCACGGGCACGCCCGCGAGGAGCAGCGTCGTCGGATGGATGTGCCGTAGGTCGTGCAGCCGAGCGGGCGGAAGCGCTTCCGCGGGAGCGGCCTTGTTGTGCCGGGTGGTCATGGAGGCCATGAGCGACGACACAGTGTCGGGATGAATCGGCTCTCCCCAGGCGGTCGTAAGCACGTAGCCGTCCTCTTTACTAATCGAGATCGGCGGGGATGGTTCGGCATGCCTGACGTACCGCTATGAGCTGCTGAATATGACCGACCGGCGCTGACCCGCCTGTCCCGGGAGCTGTGGTTTGAGTACACCAGTGGCAAGCTCGACATCCGGCCGCTACGCGAAAGCACACGGAGAGTCGCGATTCAGCACGCACGACACTCCGAACCTGTCCAAGTTCGCCTGCCAGCTCGCGCCCGCGATCCAACCGGGCGAGGCTGCCGTCATCGGCTACACCTGCGAAGGCGGCAGGTTCGAAGACGCCCTCTACTGGCGGCAGGCCGTCGCGCGCTACATCCGGCACTTCACGATCAACCTGCGGCATGGTGACGCCGGGGACTTGATCAGTTGTTCGGCTGTCGAAGAACATGAGGATGGTTCGGAGAACTCCGCGACCGAAGAGCTGATCTGGGACTACGAAGGAGACGACGTCATCATCACGCTGACCCGTGACTACCTGCGCCCCAACCAGTCGGTCACCCTGCGCTGGACGGTCACCCGTGAGCACGCGTGACGCCGTCGAGACCACGATCCGGGCGTGGAACGAGCACGAGTTGAGCCGCGGAGCGCCCGCCGCGATCGACTTCGACTTCCACCCGATCGAGGGCGAACCGCCGGCGCCGGTCGACCGGCTCACGACGTTCTACCGCCTCGAGGAACTTGCGGAAGAGACGGACGAGCCCGCAGTCGTGCAGCGGATCAACGCGGATCTGGCCTACCTGCGTGCGCTGATGGGCGAGCGGCAGGAACTGGATGCGTACGTCCGCGCCACCCAGGGATGCCCGGCGGCCGGATGGCCCGCCGAGTACGTGACCGCCAAGGGCGAACTGGCCCGTCAATGCGTCGAGGCCCGTGGAGTCCGCTGGGGGAGCACCACCGCAGCCGATCTCGCTGGGACCGAGGGACCGATCGACGCCGACGCCGCCCCGGATGCGATCCGTCAGGCCGCCGATGAGTACGAGCCCGCGGTTCGTCGGGCGACCGGTTCTGACGCGTCGTATGAGCTGACGATCGAGAAGACCGTGGTTGATGCTTACTGGGCGTACTGGCTGGATGGCGCCGGCCAGCGGGTCCGGTTGCGCCTCAACATGCCGAACGCGACGTTCACCAGCGTTCAGGCCCGGCAGTTCGCTCTTCACGAAGTTCTCGGCCACGGCCTGCAAGGCGCCAGTATCTCCGCCCAGTGCGCGACCGAAGACGTTCCCTGGGTGCGGTTGTCATCGGTCCACGGCCCCCAACAGGTGCTGTTGGAGGGCTTGGCCCAGGCAATGCCGTTGTTCGTCGCACCCGACGACGAAGCGCTGATCACCCGCGTCCGCGTCGACCACTACATCCAGCTCGTACGTTCCGAGCTACAGCTCATGGTCAACGCTGGGTCTCCTATCAAGGAGTGCGCGGACCACGCCCGCTCGCGCGTCCCATGGTGGAGCAACAGCCAGATAGCCGGCATGCTGGCCGACCGCAGCACCGACCCGCTCCTGCGCACCTACATGTGGGCCTACGTCGCCGGCATTGACTGGTTCACCAATCTCGCAGACACTGCCGAGGAGACGACGGTCCGGCGGGTGCTCCAGGCCGCATATCGCGCACCGCTCGCACCAGCGGATCTCGAAGAGCTCTGGCCAGCCGGCCCGACTATCGGTGGCTCCAGGGGCTTTAGCCTTTAGTCCTCGGTGTTGCGTGGAGGTGCCGATGTTGGAACGGTTGCGGGGCCCGGCGAGGAGATGGATTATTGCGAGTTGGTCTCTCAGCGCGATCTTCTTCATCCTCTTGGCATACAACTACTTCGTTCTGCGCTCTCTCTTCCCGCCTCGGTGGCTGACGGTTATTTTGGCGTTGGACCTGGTCGCAGGAGCCGCCAGCCAGTTGGTGGTCTTCCAAAGGGAGCACGAAAGCAAGTCCAACGCGACGCGGTTGTAGCAGTCTTCAGCGAGGCAACCGGGTCGCCGTGAAATCCCAGCCGCCGTCTCGGTCAACTACCAGACCGTCAGAGATGTCAAGCGCTTGCCTGGACACGACACACGGGCTGACCGCCATGTGCAACCTCGATTGATGGGCGACGGTCCGATCGGTGAGGACTTTCTCTACGGTTTAAACAGGAGCGCATCCAACGCGGCCACGGATGATCCGGGGCTCAGCGCGCGCCGCGCGTCCAGCGCCTCTTGCCGCTGTTCAGTGAGCCCTTGCATGAGTCGGCGGCGCATCTCCGGCGTGACGTGGGAGTAGCGGGCCTGCACCGGGCTGTCCTCGTGGCCCATCCGCTCATCCATGAGCGTCGGCGAGGTCCCCAACTTCTCCGTGAGCGTCTTGCGTGTGTGACGGAGACCATGCTGAGGCCGGGGCGATCGGCAGCCAGCATGTGTCAGCCCGTCCGGAGGCGTTCCGCCCCCGGCGGGAACACCAGACCAGTTCGCGCAGACCAAGGCGCCGGTACTGATCGTGACCTCGCCCGGCGAGGCTTTCGGCTCTCTCGTCCACCCAAAGGATGATCAACCCATGCCACCGAGGTCGCACAAAGTCAGGCGAAAAGAGCCGTCATAAGGGTGATGTGGCCCTTCAACGCCGTTCACTAGCTTTGAGGAAATCTCCGACCTTGATGGGACACCAATGCGCAACCGGACAATTCTCATCGTAGGGGCCTGCCTGACGCTCGTCTCTTCCGTCGCCGCGTGCGGGGGCGGAGCCGCTCGCATGGAATTGGCGAGTGCCGCTGCACCGTCGAAGATCGCGTGGCGGCATTGCTCAGGCGGCGAGGGCGTCGTTCAGTGCGGGACCGTCAGGGTGCCGCTGGACTGGAGCAGGCCGCGCGGACGCCAGATCGACATCGCGATTGTCCGCCGGGCGGCGACGCAGCCGTCGCGACGGATCGGTGCCCTGGTGTTCCTGCCCGGTGGTCCCGGACAGTCGGGAGTGGACACGATCGCGGGTTCGCGCACTATGGGGGGCCTGGAGAAAAGGTTCGACATCATCAGCCTGGATCCGCGCGGCGTGGGCAAGAGCACCCCGCTTACCTGCCCGACCCGGCAGACCATCGCGGCTGTCGGGGTTCGCCTGCCGCGTACCGATCGGGACTTGGCGATGCTGCGTGAGCGCAACCACGCACTGGCCAGCGCCTGCCGGAAGGCTACGGGGCCGGCGTTCGACTATCTGGACACGGCGAGCGCCGCGCGGGACCTGGAGGCGGTGCGGACAGCGCTGGGAGAGAAGACACTCAACCTGTACGGGCACTCCTACGGCACGCTGCTCGGTCAGCAGTACGCCGCGATGTTCGGCGCGCACGTACGGGCAGCCGTGCTGGACGGAAGTATGGATCACAGTGCCCCGCGTCGCCGGTTCGCGGTGACGGCCGCCACGGCATTCGACGAGTCCTTCGACCAGTTCGCTCGCTGGTGTGACCGCACCCCTTCCTGCGATCTGCATGGTCGCCGGCCGGCCGATGTCTACCGCCGGGTGCTGGCCAAGGCCCAGGCGGCCAAACTGGCTGGTACAGACGAATCTGGTTTCAAATGGACCCCGTTGACCGTGGCCGGGCAACTTGACGCCATGCTGTGGACGCCGTCCTGGGTCCCCGCGGCCTCCTTCCTGAAGACCCTCGACGCGGGCAAGCCATGGCAGTCCGACCCCGCAGGCAAGCTTCCGGCCGACGTCAACTACGCCGATCCGATCGTCTGCCAGGACTTCGCGATGCAGTACCCGAACGGGTCCGCCCTGCGTGCCGACCTCAAGGCCGCCGCGATCTCAGCGCCGCTGGTGGGGTACTCGCCCAACTCCATGAAGGCGATCCTCACCTGCCAGGGCTGGCCCACCCCGGTACGCAACCCTCAATCCAGGGCCACGAGCACCATGGCCGCCCCCATGCTCCTCGTAGAGAGCCGGTACGACAACGCGACTCCGGCAGCGTGGTCGCGTCAGGTCAAGCGACAGCTCGGACCCAAGGCCAGGTTGATCATCCTGCGTGACTGGACGCACGGAATGAAGGTCTTCGTCAAAGGATGCGAGACGAAGATGATCAACGACTACCTCGACGGTCTCCGCCTCCCCGAAGCCGATATCCACTGCGGTTCCACGCCTTCGGCCACGGATTCAACCTCCTGAACCTGATTCACTGCCACCCCGGCGACGAC
>JAOPYL010000096.1 GCA_025964625.1 Actinoallomurus sp.
GCCGCCGCTGGTGCCGCCGCTGGTGGCGGACGCCGGTGCGGCGACGGCCAGGGGCACGGCAAGCACGCCGGCGATCGCGGCGTACTTGGTGAGATGCATACGCATTGTTGTCTCCTGGGGGGAAAGACTCCCGAAGACCGGGAGTCAGTATGTCGGGACATCAAAGCGGGTTTTGTCCCGAAATGGACTAGTTTGTTATGAAAACGGGCGTCCCAAGCGGAACTTTGGACAACTGCGTCAGGGCGTCCGAAGGCACCCGTACGCAGCCGTGGGTGACCGCCTGACCGAATACGGCCTTTTGCGGCCAACCGTGAAATGCCACGGTGCCGGGCCCGCCGCCGAACGTGTCCAGCGTCTGGGAATGCACGCCGAGCGGCAGGATGAGCGGGCTGTACGTCGCCTTGGCCGGGGCCAGGGAGGCGAGGATGAACGTGCGTCCTGCCGGGGTCGGCGTCTTGGGGGCGCCCACCGCGACGGTCCAGGTGCCGACCGAATGTCCGGACTGGAGCAGGGTCAGCCGGCGCGTGGCCGTGTTGACCTTGACGACGTAGGAGCTACGGGCGGTCTGCACCTTGCCATTGCCCGTCGCGATCCATCCCGTCGCGCCGTTCGGGCGGCTGGGCAAGAGCACCCGCTGCCATCCCGGCTTGGTCTCCACGACCGGAACCCAGGTGGGGCTGCCGAGCTCGTTGCTGGGCAGTGTCGCCACGGGCGGTCCGCCCGCGGTCGCGGACACGGCCATCGAGTTCGTCGGATGCACCACCGTCCCGTCGCTGGTCGCGAGGGGATCAGTGTCCTCCGAGATGCCCTTGAGACTCGTGTACGTCGTCGCCTGCGGCAACTTCGCCAGGGCCTGGGGCCCGTCGGACGACCCGGCCGACGGACTCGGACTCTTTCCTCCACAGCCCGTGAGAAGCATCGCGGCGGCCGCCGCGGTCGCGGCGCCCACCATCAGACTGCGCGAGCCACCGACCGGCACGTACGACAACGCCGTACGGGCGGGGCGAGCACGCGTGAAGCGATTGCTCACGAATACTCCAAGAGATCGTGATAAGCGGAAAACGGGGCGAGAGATCTTGCGAGAACTCTTATCTAGCAAGAGAGTCACAATAATTACCACATGTAACTTAGGCTTCGCAGGCGAGAACGAGATAAGTACCGATAACGGCCGAGGGGTCGGAGCTGACTCGCCGAGAAGAGGGAGGTCAGCATGGCATCGACACCGGTCATCTCACTCAGGGAGTGACGAAATACACGCACCCGTACCCGGCCGTGCGACGCGATAAGTCCGGCGTGGCGCTTCGGCCGGGCGGCTGCCCGGTGCGCCGTGCTCCCACAGGCGCGTCGGCGAGGCGCGGCCCGCACGGCAACCCCGGCCATCACCCGCGAACCACCCGGCGGGTTCACGGGGACACGGCGGCGCCCCCGACGATCACCCGCGAACCGCCCTGGGGGTTCACGGCATGGCGGTGCCCGGACGGTCACCCGCGGATCGTCCGGGCACCACCGCCCCCGGTCAGCAGTCGACCAGTTCGGGTTTCTGGTTGAGGATCTGCGCGCGTGCGGTGACGAAGTCGGCGTAGGCCCGGTCGGCGCCGGGCCGGAAGGCGGCGGCGCGGTGGCAGTTCTGGAACGCCAGGCGCACTCCGAAGTGCTGTTCGAGCGCGGAGCGCATGGCGTCACTGGCCATCATTCGCAGAAGCTGTCCGCGTGCGGCCTCGTCGGGAGGTGGGGTCTGGTTGTCGGCGAACTCGGCGCCGCTGGAGTGGAGGTCGTCGATCAAGCTGGTGACGACCTTCCAGGCATAGGGCAGCGAATCGCGGATGCAGTCGACGAACGTGGCGTCGTCGACATCGCCGTGCTGAGCCTGCTGCAGAAGTTGCGGGGACACGGTCAGCGACATGGAGTCTCCTGTCGGGTCGATGGGTGTCGCCTGCGACGGCAGATCGGTAGGAGCGGATGGAGGTGAGCGGCTCCGCGGGTCCCTTCAGTCGGACGTTTTCGGTAACGATTGTCATCTTCCATAAGACCCGGAGAGAAATCAACCGCCCTCATGCCTGCGACCGCCGGTCGCTCTAAGAGGGCCGGGTCGCGAGTGGCGCCTCTCCCAGGACGAAATCGGCGTCGACCTGGGCTTCGAGGTCCTCGCCTATCGCGGCGTTCGCCCAGGCGCGGGCGTTCTTCACGTGGAACTCGATCGCCTGACGGGTGAACTTCGGCCAGTCCTTGACCCGGCCGTCGACGGCGGCCTGGAGCGTCGCGAGTGCGGCCCGGTCGCGCTCGCCCAGGTCGTCGATGCCGAACGGGCGGCCCTGCTCCATCCCGCGCACGGCACCGGACTGGCCCAGGCAGCACAGCAGGTCGTCGCCGACGTGGTCGCGCAGGAAGGCGACGTCGTCCGGGCCGTGCACCTTGTTGCCGATGACGTTGAGGGCCACGTCATAGTCGGCGGCGTAGTCGGTCCACTGGCGGTAGACGGCCACCCCCTTCCGGGTGGGTTCGGCGACCAGGAAGGTCAGGTCGAAACGGGTGAACATGCCGGAGGCGAACGACTCGGCGCCGGCCGTGCAGTCGACGACGACGTATTCTCCCGGGCCGTCGACGAGGTGGTTGAGATAGAGCTCGACCGCCCCGGTCTTGGAGTGATAGCAGGCGACCCCCAGGTCCTCGTCGGTGAACGGACCGGTCACCATCAGCCTCGCGCCGGCCGCCTCGACCGCCAGTTTCGAGTGGATGGGATCGTCCCCGCCCAGCCGCAGCAGCCGCGACCCGGCACCCGGCGGCGTGGTCTTCACCATCGACTGCGTAGCGGAGATCCGGGGGTTGGTGCCCCGGAGCCAGGCCTTGATCTCCGCCACGTGCTCGCCCATGGCCGGGATGGCGGCCGCCTCATCCTCACTCAGGCCGAGCGCCACTGCGAGGTGCTGGTTGATGTCGGCGTCGACGGCCACCACCGCCGCACCCGAGGCCACGAGATGCCGGATGAACAAGGACGACAACGTCGTCTTGCCACTGCCGCCCTTGCCGACAAACGCGATCTTCACGGTTCCTCCTGAGACAGACAGGCGCCGACACGTCACGCGCGTGTTGACGCACCGTCGACATTGCGGTTACTTAGTGTGACGGCAGTTGGCGCGCCGCCGCCACCGTGAGCCGGCTTCTGTGGACAACTCCCGTACACCGCAGACTCTACCGAGAGTGAAAACCGTTTTCAGGTATTTGGGCGTCCGGAGCCAGAAGGCCGTACGGGGTAAGCCCGGGCGTCGCCCGCGCGCACGCTCAGGCGGCGCGCCACGGCGAAGGCGCCGTCAACGGGCGGCGGCGCACTCCGGGCACAGGCCGAAGATCTCCACGGTGTGGTCGACGTCGACGAAGCCGGCCTCGGCGGCGACCCTGTCGGCCCACTGCTCCACCGCGCGCCCCTCCACCTCGACGCTGCGCCCGCAGGAGCGGCAGGTCACGTGATGATGGTGGGCGCTGGTCTCGCAGCGGCGGTACAGCGTCTCGCCGTCCTCGTCGCGGATGGTGTCGACCGCGCCGTCCTCGCTGAGCACCAGCAGGTGGCGGTAGACGGTGGTGAGACCGATCTGCTCACCGCGGCGGCGCAGCTCGGCATGGATGTCCTGCGCACTGCGGAACCCCGCCAGGCCTTCGAGAGCGCCGGCCAGCGCCTCGGCCTGCCGCGTGCCGCGGACCCGTGTGCCCCGGGCAGGCTGTGGCGTCCTCACACTCGCACCGTAGCAGCGTTTCACCAGCCGGCCGCCGACGTTCGGCGAGCACCTCGGCCACCCGCGCGCCGGCGTGAGACCGACGGCGATGCGGGGGTGTGGCCGTGTCAGCCGACCGCCTCGGCCCCGGCCCAGATCGTCTCGAAGGCGTAGGTCAGGCACTGGGCCAGCGCCGGGTGCTCGATCAGGATGTTGGTCGTGGAGGTCGAGCCGGCGACCGGGTCCCGCAGGGACATGACGACGCGGGCGCCGTCCACGATCCACATCCGCATGGGAACGGTGGTGGCGATGCGGGCCTGCTCCCCCGCGGCGGCGTACCGGCGGATGTCGGCGAGCATCTCAGGGTGCTCGAGGGCGCCGCGTTCGTACACGCAGCGCACGCGACCGCCGGCGTCGGCCAGCCGGCGGGTCGTGGCGAGCCCGGACCGGTTCTGGCTGATCAGGTAGGGCAACTTCGCCATGGCGAGGATCTCCCGCTGCGCCTCGGCCTGGATCTCGTCGATCCGCTCGGACAGCACCTCGCGGTCGCGGAGCACCTCGACGTAGTCGAGGGGGTCGGTCTCGTCACGGCCGTGCGACCAGGCGGGGACGAGCGCCTCGACGAGCCGGGCGGTGGTCTGCTCGAGCTGACTGAACGTCACCCGGTGAGCGGCCATGAGCCGTTCGATCGCCGAGGCCGGGTCGACCGCGGCGTACCGGGCGACCCTCCCGGGCAGCGCTCGCACGAGGCCGCGTTCGGTGAGACCCGACAGCACGTCGTAGATGCGCTGCCGCGGCACGCGCGACTCTCGGGCCAGTTGTGCGGCGGTGTAACGGGACCGGCTGACGAGCGCGACGTACGCACGCGCCTCATAGCCGGTCAGTCCAAGGTCAGTGAGTTGCCGGTGCCAGCCTTCCGAATCCGCCACTCCCCCACGCTACCGGGCGTATCCGACATGTCGCCGAGGGCACTTCGGAGTCCGGAACCGGACGCTTTGGTCAAGAGAGTGCAAAGTAACCTTGACCACTTCGTGGGGGATGCCTATCGTCCGCGGCAGGCACCACTGACCGTGGTGTCACCCTGGCTGGGCGTCGCTCATCCCTCGACTGATCGGATCCCCCCGCCGTCCCGCGCCCGGCCTCCCGCCATGAAAGGGAGCAGGATGTCACCCCCCACCCTCGCTCGACGGATGAGACGCGCCGGCCTCACCGTGCTCGCCGCCCTCACGCTCGCCGCCGGTTCGGCGGCCACCTCCGCCACGGCCCACGCGTCGACCGGTTCCGCCCCGGCCCACACGTCCACCTCCACGACCACCACGCGCGGCGCCGCCGCACGGCCCCACCTCGCCGCACCCGTCAGGCGCGCGTGCGCCGCCCCGACGCGCCGGCACCAGATGGCCTGCCTCACGCTCGTCCGCACCGACGTGACCGCGCGCCACGGCATCCAGCCGCAGGCCGCGCCCTCCGGCCTGGGCGCCGCCGACCTGCAGAGCGCCTACGCCCTGCCCTCCTCCTCCGCCGGGTCGGGGCAGACGGTCGCGATCGTCGACGCCTACGACGACCCGAACGCCGCCTCCGACCTGTCCACCTACCGCTCCCAGTACGGGCTCCCCGCCTGCACCACCGCCAGTGGCTGCTTCAAGAAGGTCAACGAGACCGGCGGCACCAGCCTGCCCAGCGCCGACTCCGGCTGGGCGGAAGAAGAGTCGCTGGACCTGGACATGGTCTCGGCGGTCTGCCCGAACTGCCACATCCTGCTCGTCGAGGCCAGCCAGCCGTCAACGGCCGACCTCGGCACCGCGGTGAACACCGCGGTCAGTCTCGGCGCCAAATACGTGTCCAACAGCTACGGCGGCTCCGAGGACTCCACCGACCCCAGCTCCGACTCCTCCTACTACAACCACCCGGGCATCGCGATCACGGTGTCCTCCGGCGACAGCGGGTACGGCGCCGAGTACCCGGCCGCCTCGCAGTACGTGACCGCCGTCGGCGGCACCTCGCTGTCCAGGTCGTCCAACGCGCGCGGCTGGAGCGAGACCGCGTGGAACGGCGCGGGCTCCGGCTGCTCCGCCTACGACGCGAAGCCGTCGTGGCAGAAGGACACCGGCTGCTCGAAGCGGACCGTCGCCGACGTCTCCGCGGTCGCCGACCCGAACACCGGCCTCGCGGTCTACGACACCTACCAGACCGGCGGCTGGCTGGTCGTCGGCGGAACCAGCGCGTCGTCGCCGATCATCGCCGGTGTGTACGCGCTCGCCGGCCCGCCCGCGTCCGGTTCGTACGCGGCGTCCTTCCCCTACGCCCACACCAGCGCGCTGAACGACGTCACGTCCGGCAGCAACGGCTCGTGCAGCCCGTCGTACCTGTGCACGGCCGGTGCCGGCTATGACGGGCCGACCGGGCTGGGCACTCCCAACGGCGTCACCGCGTTCGGCGGCGGCTCCAGCGGCGGGAACACCGTGAGCGTCACCAACCCGGGCAACCAGACGTCCACTGTCGGCACCGCGGTGAGCCTGCAGATCCACGCGAGCGACTCGGCTTCTGGGCAGACGCTGACCTACAGCGCGACGGGCCTGCCCGCCGGGCTGTCGATCAATACCTCGTCCGGCCTGATCTCGGGCACCCCAACCACGGCGGCCACCTCGAACGTGACCGTCACCGCCAAGGACACCACCAACGCCTCCGGCTCGGCCTCGTTCACGTGGACGGTCAACCCGGTCGGCGGCGGCTGCTCCTCGCCCGGCAACAAGGTGGGCAACGGCGGCTTCGAGAGCGGCACCTCACCATGGACGACCACCTCGGGCGTCGTCTCCGCCAACGGCAGCGGTGAGACCGCCCACTCGGGCAGCTACTTCGCGTGGCTGAACGGGTACGGAACCACCCACACCGACAGCGCCACCCAGTCGGTGACCATCCCCGCCGGCTGCAAGGCGTCGCTCAGCCTGTGGCTGCACATCGACACCGCCGAGACCGGCACCACCGCCTACGACAAGCTGACCGTCAAGCTCGGCAGCTCGACCCTCGCCACCTACAGCAACGTCAACGCCGCCTCCGGCTACACCAACAAGACCTTCGACGTGTCCTCCTTCGCCGGCCAGACCGTGACGCTATCGTTCAGCGGCACCGAGGACTCC
>JAOPYL010000106.1 GCA_025964625.1 Actinoallomurus sp.
CCGTGGTCTTGGTGAAGCCGGTCGTCTCGGCGAGGCGGGCGCGGCTGACCGGCTGGCGGCGGGCGATCTCGCCCAGCACGACGGCCAGGTTGCGTTCTCGCATGGTGCCGTGGCGCAGGGGCGCGACCTCTTGGCGCATCGTCACAGACTAATCCTGTACCCCCCGTCCGGTTGACACTTCGGGCCTGCGCGATTTAATTAGTCCAGGTCGCGGACGAATTAAGGAGCCAGCATGTTCGAACCCACGCGCGAGGACAGGTTCACCTTCGGCCTCTGGACGGTGGGCTGGCAGGCGCGCGACCCCTTCGGCGACGCCACCCGCGCGCCGCTGGACCCGGTCGAGGCCGTTCACCGGCTGTCGGAGCTCGGTGCGTACGGCGTGACCTTCCACGACGATGACCTCCTGGCCGTCGAGCCGGACCGCGACCGCGCGGTCGCCTCCTTCCGCAAGGCGCTCGACGAGACCGGGATGGCGGTGCCGATGGCGACCACCAACCTGTTCACCCACCCGGTCTTCAAGGACGGCGCCTTCACCTCCAACGACCGCGACGTCCGCAGGTACGCCATCCGCAAGGTGATGCGCAACCTCGACCTGGCCGCCGAGCTGGGCGCGGAGACGTACGTCTTCTGGGGCGGCCGCGAAGGCGCCGAGAGCGACGCGGGCAAGGACGTGCGGGCGGCGCTCGACCGGTACCGCGAGGCCATCGACATGCTGGCCTCGTACGTCGTCGACCGCGGCTACGGCATCCGCTTCGCGCTGGAGCCCAAGCCGAACGAGCCCCGCGGCGACATCCTGCTGCCGACGGTGGGCAGCGCGCTCGCGTTCATCGAGTCGCTGGAGCACTCCGACATGGTCGGGGTCAACCCGGAAGTCGGCCACGAGCAGATGGCCGGGCTGAACTTCGTGCACAGCATCGGCCAGGCGCTGTGGCACGGCAAGCTGTTCCACATCGACCTGAACGGCCAGCACGGCCCCAAGTACGACCAGGACCTGGTCTTCGGCCACGGCGACGTGAAGAGCGCCTTCTTCCTCGTCGATCTGCTGGAGAACGGCGGATACGAGGGACCGCGGCACTTCGACTACAAGCCGACGCGGACGGAGGACATGTCGGGCGTGTGGGCGTCCGCGACCGCCAACATGCGCACGTACCTGATCCTCAAGGAGCGGGCGCGGGCGTTCCGCGCCGACCCCGAGGTGCAGGAGGCCCTCGCGGCGTCGCGCGTGGACCAGCTGGCCGTTCCGACGCTCGCCCCCGGCGAGACGTACACGTCCCTGGGCGCCGACGACTTCGACCTGGACGCCGCGGCGGCGCGGGGTTACCACTACGAGCGGCTCGACCAACTCGCGGTAGAGCACCTTCTCGGCGCCCGCGCGTGAGCCCGGACGCATCCACGAGCACGAAGCGAGCGCTCCCATGAGCACGCTTGTCGCCGGGGTCGACTCATCGACCCAGTCGTGCAAGGTCGTCATCGCCGACGCCGCGACCGGGGCGATCACGCGCACCGGCCAGGCGCCGCACCCGGACGGCACGGAGGTCGACCCCGCGGCCTGGTGGGACGCGTTCGGCGGGGCCGTCACCGAGGCGGGCGGCCTGGAGGACGTCGCCGCGGTCGGGATCGCGGGCCAGCAGCACGGCATGGTCTGCCTGTCCGCGGCGGGCGAGGTGGTCCGCCCCGCGCTGCTGTGGAACGACACCCGCTCGGCCGACGCGGCGCAGGACCTCGTCGGCGAGCTGGGCGGCCCGGCCGCCTGGGCCCAGGCGGTCGGGAGTGTGCCGCTCGCGTCGTTCACGGTGGCCAAGCTGCGATGGCTGGCCGGCCACGAGCCGGCCGCGGCCGCCCGTACGGCATCGGTCTGCCTCCCCCACGACTACCTGACGTGGCGGCTGACCGGCGAGATGACCACCGATCGCGGCGACGCCTCCGGCACCGGCTACTGGTCCCCCGCCGACGGTGAGTACCGGCCCGACCTGCTCGAGCTCGCCATCGGGCATGTCCCGTCGCTGCCGCGGCTGCTCGGCCCGGCCGAACCCGCCGGGCGCACGTCCTCGGGCGTGCTGGTGTCCGCCGGGACCGGCGACAACATGGCCGCCGCGCTCGGCCTGGGAGCCCGTCCCGGCGACGTGGTCGTGTCCCTGGGCACGTCGGGGACGGTCTTCACGGTGTCGGACCGGCCGTCCGCCGATCCGGCCGGCGCCGTCGCCGGGTTCGCCGACGCGACGGGCCGGTTCCTGCCGCTGGTCTGCACCCTCAACGCGGCCCGCGTCCTCGACGCCGCGGCCCGCCTGCTCGGCGTGGACCACGACGAGCTGTCCCGGCTGGCACTGTCGGCGCCGCCCGGCTCCGGCGGCGTCGTGCTGGTGCCCTACCTCGAAGGCGAGCGGACGCCGAACCGTCCCGACGCCACCGGCTCGGTGCACGGCCTGCGCCTGGACAACTCCACCCCTGCACATCTGGCCCGCGCCGCGATCGAGGGCATGCTCTGCGGGCTGGCCGACGGGCTCGACGCCCTCCTCGGCCAGGGCGCGCGCGCCGAGCGGGTCCTGCTCATCGGCGGCGGGGCACGCTCCGAGGCCGTGCGCCGCATCGCTCCCACCGTCTTCGGCCGGCCGGTGCTGGTACCGCCGGCCGCCGAATATGTCGCCGAGGGCGCGGCCGCGCAGGCCGCCTGGGCGCTGTCGCAGCGGCCGGAACCCCCGCGTTGGGAACGCGCGGGCCTCGCCGTGTACGAGGCCGAGGCCCTGCCGGCGATCCGCGAACGCTACGGCGACGCCCGCGACCACGTCCTCCGCCGGTTCCCCAGCGCCGGGACGCCGTAGACCCGGACCACGGTTCTCCACGGATGGCGGCCCGGCCGGCAGCGGCCATGGGATCGACCGCCTTGGCGTCCGGCTCCTCCTGGCCGATCGGCGGTAGGGTCCGCGATCATGCCAGAGCCAGTGGAAGCGGTCCTGTTCGACTTCTCCGGGACCTTGATGCGGGCCGAGCCCGCCGACAGATGGGTGTCCGCCGTGTTGTCCGAAGCGGGCATCACGCTGCCGGACGCGGAGGTACGGGCATGGGCGCGCAGGCTGGAGGATGCCGGCGGTCTGCCCGGCGGCCGCTCCCCCATGGAGGTCCCGGATCGGTTTCGTGACGTCTGGGAGCGGCGGGACCTGGACCCCTTGGCGCACCAGGCCGCCTACACCGGGCTGATCACGCATTCGGGGTGGCCGTGGCCCGAGCTGACCGATGTCCTCTACGAACGGTCGACCCGCCCCCAGGCATGGGCTCCCTACCCCGACACGCTGCCCGCCCTGTCGGCCTTGGCGGAGAGCGGGATCCGCACGGCGGTGATCAGCAACATCGGCTGGGACCCACGGCCGGTGCTGGCCGCCCACGGCATGGCCCGTCTCTTCGACGCCGTTGTGCTGTCCTATGAGGAAGGACGCTGCAAGCCCGACCCCGCACTGTTCACGGCGGCCTGCGCCCGCCTGGACGTTCACCCCCGCCACACCCTCATGGTCGGAGACAACCGCCGGGCCGATGGCGGAGCCGAAGCGGTCGGCATCCGCACGTTCTTCGTCGACCCGCTCCCCATCGAGGACCGGCCCGAGGGCTTCACTCCCCTGCTCGGCGAGGCCGGGGTCGGCGACGCGTTCGGACGCGGTAACGGTCCACCGAAGCTCGCCACCGAGCCGCTGCTGTGAGGGGGACCCTCACCTTGCTCTGACTGGGTGAAGGGGACCCTCACACTTACCCAGCCGCCGGTCCCCGCGTACGACCGGCTCCCTCAGGTAGGCCGCCCGTCACCGGTTCTCTCCGATCTGCAACGCTTGTCTCGAATGCTCCGGCAATCGGCCGCCCGGGGCAGCCACGCCACGGGCAACCCTGCTGTCCGGGCGAACGGAGAGGAGGAGGGCATGACCGCGACGCCGGTGACATACGAACGGCCCCTGCACGAGCAGGCGGCACGGCTTGAGACCCCGATTCGGCGCGGCGGGTTGAAGAGCTTCGACCAGACCGATGTCTTGACCACCATGCGGGCGACCGCTCCGAGGACGTACCGGCAATGAGCACACTCGAACACGACCTGCGCGGCACGATCGAGGGCGAGGTCGACTTCTCCGAGCGCCGGCGGGCGGAGTTCGCCTATGACGCCTCGGTGTACCGGCGCGTGCCGCTCGGGGTGCTCTTCCCCCGTTCCGCCGAGGACGTCGTCGCCGCGGTCGAGGTGGCACGCGATCACGAGGTGGCGATCACCGCGCGCGGCGCCGGCACCAGCATCGCGGGGAACGCGATCGGCGAGGGGCTCGTCCTGGACTTCTCCCGCCACCTGGACCGCATCGTCGAGATCGACCCCGAGCAGCGGATCGCCAAGGTACAGCCAGGCGTCATCCTGGACCATCTCAACGCCGCCGCCGGCCGGTACGGCCTGCGCTTCGGCCCCGACCCGTCCTCACGGAGCCGCTGCGTGCTCGGCGGCATGATCGGCAACAACGCGTGCGGGACCCGCGCGCTGGTCTACGGCCGCACGGCGGACAACGTCGAGGCCCTGGACCTCGTCCGCTACGACGGGACGCGGCTGACCGCCCGCGCGTACGGCAACGAGACCGGAGACCCTGTCATCGAGGAGCTACGGGCGCTGCGCGACCGGCACCTCGGCAAGATCCGCACCGCGCTGGGCCGTTTCCCCCGGCAGGTCTCCGGCTACTCCCTGGAGCATCTGCTCCCGGAGAACGACTTCAACGTCGCCCGGGCCCTGGTGGGTACCGAGGGCACCTGCGCGCTGACGCTGGGCGCGACGCTCCGCCTCGTACAGGAGCCGAAGACAAAGGTCCTTGTCATCCTGAACTTCCCCGACTACGTGGCCGCGGCCTATGTGGTACCGCAGATCCTGAAGCACGGGCCGAGCGCCTGTGAGGGGATGGACGCGCACATCGTCGAGATGGCGGGTGGGGGCGGACTGCTACGAGACCCCGGGTCGTGGCTTCTCGTCGAGTTCAGCGGGGACGACGCGGAGGAACGCGCGACGGCCATGGCGCGCGAGTTCCCCGGCGCGCGGATCGAGACCGATCCGGCGCGGCAGGCCGCGATCTGGCGGATCCGCAACGACGGCGCGGGCCTGGCCTCCAGGACACCCGACCGTGAGCAGGCGTGGCCCGGATGGGAGGACTCCGCGGTGCCGCCGGACCGGCTCGGCCCGTACCTTCGGGACCTGCGTGCCCTGTTCGACCGGTACAACCTGAAGGGTGTGGCGTACGGCCACTTCGGGGAGGGCTGCCTGCACATCCGCCTCAACTTCCAGCTGATGACCGAACGCGGGCGCGCGCTGTTCCGCGAGGTCATCGAGGAGGCGACGCGACTGGTCGTGTCGTACGGCGGCTCCCCGTCGGGCGAGCACGGCGACGGGCGGGCCCGCTCGGACGTGCTGCCGCTGGTGTACGACGACGAGACGCTGAAGGCGTTCCGGGAGTTCAAGGGGGTCTGGGATCCCTCAGGCCGGCTCAACCCGGGCATCATCGTCGATCCTGAGCCGGTGGACGACCGGCTGCGCACGGAGGGCATGCCGCCGCCTCCGCGCACCTTCCTGCCGTTCGCCGAGGACCACGGCGACTTCCGGCAGGCGCTGCACCGCTGCGTCGGCGTCGGCAAGTGCCGCAGCCACCACGGTGGCGTCATGTGCCCGAGCTACCGGGTCACCATGGACGAGACGCACTCCACGCGAGGCCGGGCCCGCCTGCTGGAGGAGATGATGCGCGGCGAGCTCATCACGGACGGCTGGCGGTCCGAGGCCGTGCACGAGGCGCTCGACCTGTGCCTGTCGTGCAAGGGCTGTGCCTCCGACTGTCCGGTCAACGTCGACATGGCCACCTACAAGTCCGAGTTCCTGCACCACCACTACCGCGGCCGGCTCCGGCCGATGTCGCACTACTCCATGGGGTGGCTTCCCGTCTGGCTGCGGCTGGCGCGGGCACCGCTCCGGGCCGCGTCCTCCCCCGGCCGGATCACGCAGGCCCTCGCCGGTCTGGCCAAACGCCTCGGTGGGGTGGAGCCCCGACGCGACCTGCCCAGTCCCGCACGGCAGCCGTTCACCCGCTGGTTCCGCCGCAGACAGGCCCCTGACCACGCCGGGGACGGCCGGCGGCAGGTCCTGCTGTGGCCGGACACCTTCACCAACTTCTTCACCCCCTCGGCGGGCCGGGCGGCGGTGCGCATCCTGGAGGACGCCGGATACGAGGTGCTCATTCCGCGCGGGCCGGTCTGCTGCGGGCTGACGTGGATGAGCACCGGCCAGCTGAAGGTGGCCCGGAACATCGCCCGGCGCTCGCTCGACGCCATTCATCCCTACGCCGAGCGCGGTATCCCGATCGTCGGCCTGGAGCCGAGCTGCACCGCCGCGCTCCGCGCCGACTGGCCGAAGCTGCTGCACGGCGATCCACGCCTGGCGGACCTGACGGTGAAGACCTTCGCCGAGCTCCTCGATGAGGCCGGCTGGACGCCTCCCCGGGAGGAGCGCCAGGCCATCGCTCAGATCCACTGTCACCAGCATGCCGAGCTGGGTAAGGACGCGGACCTGCGCCTGCTGGCCAAGGCCGGTGTCCAGGTCGACCTCCCCCCCGACTCCGGATGCTGCGGGCTGGCCGGCAACTTCGGCTTCGAGCGCGGACACTACGACGTCTCCGTCGCCGTCGCCGAGCGAGGCCTCGCGCCGGCGGTCCGGGCGGCCGAGCCGGACACGATCGTCCTCGCCGACGGGTTCAGCTGCCGCACCCAGATCGAGCAGCTCACCGGCCGCCGGGCGGTCCACCTCGCCGAGGTCCTGCTGCCGGAGGACGGGAAATGAGCAGCCGTATCTCGTAACCGGGACGCCGGACACGGCACGATGTGACCGACGCAGCTTCCCGAGGAGGATCCAGATGCAGACCGTCACGTCGGTGGTGGGTGGCCGGCCGCTGCCGGCCGGGGACCGGACCGTGCGTTCCGTCAATCCCGCCGATCTGTCCGAGGTCGTGGCCGAGGTGGCGCTGGCGCGGCCGCACGAGATCGTCGGCGCGTGCCGCACGGCGAGCGAGGCCCAGCGCGCCTGGGCGGCGGTGCCCGCCCCCGTACGCGGGCGCGTGATCGCCGGTGTCGGCCGCCTGGTGGAGGCGAACAAGGAGCGGCTGGCGCGGCTCGTCACGCGGGAGGTCGGCAAGCCGTACGCGGAGGCCCTCGGCGAGGTGCAGGAGATCATCGACACCTGTGACTTCTTCCTCGGCGAGGGTCGCCGGCTGTACGGCCAGACGGTTCCGTCGGAAATGCCGGACAAGCAGCTGTTCACCTTCCGCGTCCCGGTCGGCACGGCCATGATCATCACCGCCGGAAACTTCCCGGTCGCCGTGCCGTCGTGGTACCTCGTCCCGGCACTGCTGTGCGGGAACACGGTGGTCTGGAAGCCCGCGGAGTACGCCTCCGCGTCGGCCACGGCGCTGTACGAGCTGTTCGCGCATGCGGGGCTGCCCGAAGGTGTGCTCGGCCTGGTGCTGGCCGACGGTCCGGACACCTTCGCCGGACTGTCCGACGCGCTGGTGGAGGGGCTCGTCGGCAAGGTGGGCTTCACCGGCTCCTCGCGGGTCGGGTCGCGCATCGGCTCGCTGTGCGGCCTTCACCTGCAGACGCCCTGCCTGGAGCTGGGCGGCAAGAACCCGATGGTGGTCGCCGAGGACGCCGACCTGGACCTGGCCGTCGAGGGGGCGCTGTTCTCCGGTTTCGGCACCGCCGGGCAGCGCTGCACCTCCCTCGGCACCGTCATCGTGCATGAGTCGGTGCACCGGGAGTTCCTGCGCCGCTTCGACGCCGCCACGCGTGCGGCTCCGGTCGGCGACCCCACCCGGGACGTGCTGTTCGGCCCGCTGCTCGCCGAGCGGTTCGCGGAGTCGTACGAGAAGTACCTCGGCTGGATCGGGGACGGCACGACGTACGGCTCGACCGGTGTCGGCCGGATCACGCCGGACAATCCACGCGAAGGCTTCCTGGGCGACCCGACGACCGGGCTCTTCTACCACCCGGTGATCGTTGACGGCGTGACGCGGGACGACGAGCTGTTCCGCCAGGAGACGTTCGGGCCGATCGTCGGCGTCACCTCGTACGCGACGCTGGATGAGGCCGTCGAGCTGGCCAACCTGCCCGGGTACGGCCTGTCCTCGTCGATCTACACCACCGACCCGGAGAAGGTGTTCGCCTTCCGCGCCGGGATCGGCGCCGGCATGGTGAGCGTCAACAACTCCACGTCCGGCGCCGAGGCGCACCTGCCGTTCGGCGGGAACGGCAAGTCGGGCAACGGCAGCCGCCAGTCCGGGCAGTGGGTCCTCGACCAGTTCACCCGCTGGCAGTCCCTCAACTGGGACTACTCGGGACGCCTCCAGAAGGCGCAGATGGACGTCGCGACGATCGAGCCGGATCTGGGCTTCCGGCTGAGCGACTGAGGCGGAGAAGTGCCTGTGCCGCCGC
>JAOPYL010000143.1 GCA_025964625.1 Actinoallomurus sp.
CCAAGCGCCCTGCGCCTGCTCGCGGCCACGCTGCGCGACCGGCTGCGCCGAACGCGGGGGCGTAGCCGGCGCCGCCGCGGCCGCTGACCTCGCACGTGCCGGCGTGCGAATGGCACACATCAAGGCCCATCTCGACGCCGCTTCCAGGCGACCGCGATCCCGCGATAGGCGAGGTCGTCATAGGTTCGGCTGCGGGCGCAGCAGCGAGAGAAGCGTTGGCATTCGCGGGGTTAGACGCCGACTTGGGCGCCTTCTTCACTGACTGCGAAGTGGGCTCCGGAATGGGCGCCTAACAATGAAAAATCGGCGATCCCCAGCGGATCCTTCCAGTGATCGATAGTATGATGCCCGGATTGTGCCGGATCGATCCCATGTACGGCTCGAATGTTCTGTGTGTTGGGTTGGCATGGTCTGCAGCGGAGTGGGGTCAGCAGGAGTGCAGCGCGGGATGACTATCACACGGTCGGGTCGGTGGGGCGCCGCGGGGGCGGCCGGGATTCTCCTCATGATGACCGCAGCGTGCTCGGCGAGCGGGAATGCCACGACCAGCCGATCTGATTCCAAGGTTCCGGCTGTCGCCGCGACGATCATCCCGGCGAACGGCGGCACCAAGGTACGCCCGGACAAAGGCGTCACGGTGACGGCCGCCAACGGCGTCCTGGACCAGGTGAGCGTGCAGGGCGGTGGCCGTACCGCCGACGGCACACTTTCCGCGGACAAGAAGACCTGGCACACCACGTGGACGCTCAAACCCGGCACCGCCTACACCGTGACGGCGACCGCCAACAACGCGGCCGGTAAGGCCACGACCGCGACCAGCACGTTCACCACGCTGAAGGCGTCCTCGACCCTCCAGGTCAGCGACGTCATCCCGTCATCGCACGAGACCGTCGGCATCGGCATGCCGATCACGGTGAACTTCGACAGCCCGGTCTCCGACCGGGCCGCGGTCGAGCACGCGCTGGAGGTACGGTCGAGCACGCCGGTGGAGGGCGCCTGGGACTGGATCACCAGCCAGCAGGTCATCTTCCGCACCAAGGCGTACTGGCCCGCCCACACCTCCGTCTCCCTTTCGGCGCACCTGTCCGGCGTACGCGCCGGGTCCGGCATGTACGGCGTCAAGGACTTCAACCGCAGCTTCAGGATCGGGGCCTCGCATGTCGCCCAGGTGAATCTGAAGACCGACGAGAGCAAGGTCTACGTCGACGGAAAGCATGCCAAGACCATTGCGGTGAGCGGTGGAATGGGCGGCTCTGACTCGCACGGCAACGATTTCCGGACCACCAGCGGCATCCATCTCGCGATGGACAAGCTCCCCGAGGTCTGGATGACCTCGCCGAACGTCAAGCCCAAGGAGCCCGGCTACTACCACGAGCTGGTCCTGAAAGACGTGCAGATCAGCAACAGCGGCGAGTATCTGCATCAGAGCCCCGGGGATTACGGCTGCCTGGGAAACCGGAACTGCAGTCACGGCTGTGTCCGGCAGACGATCGCCGGCGCCAGATGGTTCTACGACATCAGCCAGCGCGGCGACATCATCAACATAACGGGTACCTCCAGGGACCTGGCCTGGGACAACGGGTGGGGCTACTGGCAGCTGTCCTGGAAGAAATGGATGAAGGGCAGCGCGCTCAAGCAGTCGGTGACGACCACGCAGCTGGCTTCGACTCCGCCGCCCAGCAGCACGGCCACGTCGGCGCCGAGCAGCCCCACCCCCGCCCACAGCTGACGATCGCCATCTCCGGCCCTAATCCAGGCCGGAGGAATCGCCCTCCGCACGTGTAGGCGGCGCGCGTCGCGCAGGCATGGTCGACCCCAGCGATTCACCGACGAACCGTCGTGGTGGTCACCCCTGCGCGACGCGCGACTTCACTGATCCTCATGCCGTTCACCTGCGGCGCCCTGACCGTGTCCCCCACGCGGCAGGGTCCTGCCGGATCGAGAAGAAACCCGGTGAGGTCCGGGTTCACGGAGCGGCGCCCGCCCCCTGAGCGGCCAGGCGGGCCGGCGAGAGCCGGTCGCCACGGTCCACGAACTTCAGGGCGGCCGCGGAGAGCAGCCCGAGGAGCAGCAGGACCATCCACGGCAGGCTCGCCATCCTCATGCTGTGCGACAGGCCGAGCGCTGCGGCGCTGACCAGGTTGCCGAAGACGATGCCGAAACCGGACAGCAGGTTGTTCACGCTGTAGTACGTCCCGATCACCCGGCCGTCGGCGAGGTTCGCGATCGTGGCCATCTCGAACGGGAAGACCATCATCGTCCCGACGGTCAGTATCGCGGCGCAGGCGAGGATCGGGATCAGGCGTACGACCGGTCCGCCGTGCAGGGGCGGCAGCATCAGCGGAACGAAGGACACGCCCATGACAATGAGGCCGCGGACCATGGCCTGGCCGGGCGTCCAGCGTTTCTCGCACCACGCGATGAGGCGTACCTGTCCGGCCAGGCCGAGCACGGCGGAGATCATGAACAGGGCGGTCATCCCGGCCTGCCCGCCGGAGACGTGGCGTACCTCGAGCGGCAGGCCGAAGGTGATCTGGAAGACGAGCGCGTACGAGGCGAACATCGTCGCGGCGAAGCCCAGGAACGCCCGGTTGCTCAGGGCCTCTCGCCAGTCCGCCCAGATGGGCCGGTCCGATCCGGCCTCGGTACCGGCGCAGGGGGGCAGGAGCCGCCACTGCGCCACCGTGAGCGCGACGAAGATCCCGACGGAGGTCAGGCAGACCAGCCGGAAGTCGATCTGGACGAGAGGAATGCCTGCGAGGGGACCGACCAGGACCCCGATCCGGCGGCAGACGCTGAACATCGCGAACGCGTCGACCTTCCGTTCACTCTCCTCCTTTGCGAGGTAGGCACGGTTCGCCGGGACGAACAGCGCGCTGGCGACTCCGGTGAGCACCGAGGCGGCGATCAGCCACGGCACCGTGGCGGACAGGGCGAACATCCCGCACCCCAGGGCCTTCAGCACGCAGCCCGCCATAATCATCGGCTTGTAGCCGATGCGGTCGGCCAGCGTGCCACCGATGATGAAAAGACCCTCGCTGAAGTGACGCAGGCCGAGGATGATGCCGACCAGCCAGACCGCCATTCCTATCCGGTGCACCAGATGGTCGGCGAGGTAGGGGGCGAGCATGAGGAGGCCGATGGTCGTCCCGACCTCGTTGATGAACAGCACCTGGGCTGGACGGCCGAAGGTTTTGAACAGCCGCAGCGTGGCGATCATGCGACGCCACCCGACCCTCCCGGCGAACGGGAGGACGACCGTCTGACGCCTGGCCCTGTCCGTGCGTCCGGACGGGAGCTCGTCCATAAGGCCGGCGTCGGCGGCCGTACTCCCGCAAAGGCCCCGGCCGGCGCGCCCCGGCGTGGATGACGTCGCGTCGCCACAGGCGCGGACGGCGCCTCTGGGACAGCACTGCTGAGTACCGTGCCCGACATTCGCTCTCCTATCGGATGGCATGGCGAACCGGAGGCGGGCGATTCCCAAGCCCCCGTGACCTGCACTGATTACTTGCAGTAGCTCACTACTCTTAGTAGTGGGCTCTTTACCATGCGTGAGGAGTAGCGGGCCGGGTCGACCGCCCTACCCTGGAGGCGACATCACCATGTGCCACAGCGGCACCACCGGCGCCCGGCGGGCACCTGGTCAAGGGTGGGACGGTGCGACCGGCACAGCTGAGAATGATCGGGTGCCTGATGCGCGAGTCGCGTGAATCGGACGCGACGCGCCGAACCCAGGCGGTCTTCAGCGCGCGTAGTACTCCACGACGAGCTGCTCGTTGCAGATGACCGGAATCTCAGGACGGGTCGGCGGCCGGACGAGTTCGGCGCGAAGGGCCTCCTGGTCGACCCGCACATAGGGCGGATGCTCAGCGGCGTACGCGCCGGTCGCGGCGATCACGAAGGGAACCTTGTCCTTGCTGCGTTTCCTGACCTCGACCACCTGACCAGGACGAAGCCGGTACGCCGGTTTGTCGACCTTGTGATCGTCGACGCGGATGTGACCGTGAGTGATGGCCTGGCGTGCCTGATAGATGGTCGGTGCGAAACCGGCGCGGAGCACGATCGCATCCAGACGGGTCTCCAGATCGGACACCAGCGTCTCACCCGTCTTGCCGGGGCGCCGGACCGCCTGCTTCAAGGCACGCCGGAGCTGTGCCTCGCCGATGTTGTACTGCGCCCGAAGCCGCTGCTTCTCCAGCAGCCGCATCTTGTAGTCGCTGTCCTTGGTCCGTGCGCGGCCGTGCTGGCCCGGACGGGTCGGCCGGTGCTCCATGAGGCGCGCCGCCTTGGGGGTCAACGCCACGCCGAGGGCTCGGCTGAGCCTGACCTTCGATCGTCTGACGTCCATGATTCACCCCTGCCGTCCTGCTGGGACCTGTCCGGGCGCCATTTCGCTACAACCCGGATCCGTCGGCCTCCATTCCGGATGGCGGCCCCGGCGCCGCGCCTGAGCAGGGACGATCCCCCGACGACGTCGAGACCGACGGGAGCGCGACGGGGGCGGGACGGGCGTCGACGCTCAGCGGCGGCGGATCAGAAGCATCGCGGCGTCATCGGTTATCGGGCCGCCGACATGGCGGAGCACATCGGTCCGAAGCTCCTCGAGTGCCTTTTCCGGATCGGCCGCCGTAAGCAGGGCGGCCCGCTCGGCCAGAGGGTAGAAACGGCCTTCGCCGTCGCGGGCTTCGATCACTCCGTCGGTGTAGAAGAGCATCTGGTCCCCGGGCGTGAAGGTGACGGTGTACGGGCACGGCCGTACGTTGACGAGCTCGGTCAGGCCCAGGGGCGGCGCGACGTCGCCCGGCTCGGCGAAGATGCCGTCGCCACCGCCGTTGAGAACGAAGGGCGACGGGTGGCCGCAGTTGAGCAGGGTGACCGTGTCATTGTCGACGAACTCCGCCAAGACCGCCGTGACGAACTTCTCCCCGGAGAGCTGCCGGCTCAGCGCGGCCTCGATCCGGGTCACGACCCCGGTGAGATCGGGTTCGTCATAGGCGGCTTCACGGAAGGCGCCGAGCACGGCCGCGGCCGTCTCCACCGCTTCGAGCCCCTTTCCCTGAACGTCGCCGACGATGACACGGACACCGGATCGAGTCGAGGCGACCTCGTACAGGTCGCCACCGATGCGCGCCTCGGCCGACGCGGAGGTGTAGCTGACGGCGACGTGCACGGGGCCGACCCTGCGGGGCACCGGGCGCAGCAGGACCTGCTGGGCGACCTCGGCGACGGAGCGCACGTCGGCGAGAAGTCGCTCGCGTTTTTGCCGGCCCGCGCTGGCGAACACGCCGGCCAGCGTCACGCCCGTCGTCGTGACGAGCATCAGGGTGTTCTGCCTCCTGCCCAGCGCGTGATCGTAGGAGCTGAGGACCACGCACAGGACCAGTGCGGCTAATCCGACCAGCGCCGTACGCCGTCTGCCGCACCACAGGCTCGCGAATGCCGGGCCGAGTGCGAGCAGCGGCCGGAATCTGACCTCCGGACCGGCCAGGACATCGACCACCGCGACGATTCCCATGACGGCGAACGGCAGCCATCGGAGCAGCGGCCCGGGCGACGTCGAGTCCCTCATCGCGCTGATGACGCACCCCCAGCCCCCTGAATCATCCTCCTGCGCAGGATAGCGTCCCACTGCTGCCAGATTGCTCTTTTTCAATCACCCTGAGTGAGTTGATCTCCGGGGTGCCGTCTGGCCGCGCATAGGGCAGCGGCACGCGCCTGCCCCACGCCGAGGTCGGCTCAGCGGTCGGGCAGTGCGGCCACGACGTCGATCTCGACGAGAATGTCGGCGAGGTCGGAACCCACTGTCGTGCGTACCGGGTACGGCCGCTGCACGAAGGACTCGTAGGTTGCGTTGTAGCCCGGGAAGTCACGGTGGAGATTCTGGAGATGGACCGTGGCCTTGACGACGTCGGCGAAGGTCAGGCCGTGGACACTGAGGACGGCCTGGACGTTGCGCATCACCTGGGCGGTCTGCTCTTCGATCGTGTCCGGGACCTTGCCGGTGCTCGGGTCCTGGGGTCCGAATCCGGCGGTGTACAGAAACCCGTTGGCCAGGACTCCCTGCGAGTAGGCGCCGGCGGGTCGTGGCGCGTCATCGGTGCGCACTTCCTGTAGAGCCATGACAGATCCCTCCTTGCGACATCGCGCAGCATGTCGCCGGTAGCGTTGATCACCAATGTAGTGACCATGATCGCAATACCGCTGAAGTCCGCCGTTGGCGAGGGTGCCCGCGGCGTCGTACCGGCGTGGGTGGCCGGGCATGCGCGCCGTACCGATAGATCCGATGGCCTGCGCGGGTCGTCTTGCCGCGCCGGCCTATCCCTGTTTCAGCAACGGCCGGTACTCGCCGGGGAGCTGGGCGATCGTGTCGTGGTACTCCTTCTCCCCGATGGCTTCGCGCAGCACCGGGAACACGGCTCGCACGTCCTTGGCGGCCTCCGCCCGGGTGACTCCCGCCCGCCTGGCGACGTCGCGAAGGAAGACGTCGGGCGACAGCGGCACGGAACCTCCACGGCTACGTGCTTCACCCCGACGCAGGGCGGCACGCAACTCCAGGGGCAGGAGCGGAATCAGGTCCTCGGCCTGGCTCGCGGAGAGTCGCAGGCCGAGGATGTCCAGCACGGCCTCCGCGGCGCGGGCCGCGCGGTCACGATCGATCCCGGCGCGTTCCGCGACGCGGTCGAGGAACGCGTCGTAGGACAGGTTTCCCGTGAATGGCGGCTCGTCCTCGGGGGGCGGCGCAGCGGCGACTGCCGCGTCCAGGAGCGGGGAGAAGTCCTTGGGCAGTTGGGAGCGCAGGTCGTCGAACTCCTCTGACCCCACCGCCCTCCACAGTGCGGCCAACACGCCGCGCGCCTGTCGCTCGGCGGCCTCGGGGGCGGCCCCCGCCTGCTCCGCGATGCGCCGAAGGAACTCGTCGACGTGGAACTTCTCGGAAGGGCCGCCGGGTTCGAGGCACGGGCGCAACGCGTCCGGAAGGCGTTCGCCGAGATCCTCCGCCTCGCCGACGGTGATGCGCCGCGCGAGCGTGCGGAGCGTCAGGCACGAGACCTGCTCCGCCTCCTTGTCCGAGATGCCGGCGACCTGCTCAACGATCGTGATGAAGTCCTGGTAGTCCATTGCCGTTCCTCGCTCTCGCGTAGGAAGACATCGGCGCGCACGACCACCTCACACCGAGGTCATGCCGCATCACCTCCAGTGAAGCCCACACCCGCGGCTGGGGGCAAACACACCTGCGCGCATTCCTGTCACGGTGGGTTGACTTTGACGTCCGTTCACACCTGCTTGCCGCCGACGTGAAGAAGGCGGTCACCCGCCGGGTGCGGCATGCGGTGGACCATGGCCTGCCAGGTGGCATCCGCGCCGCACTGTCCGAGCTCCGCCGGAGAACTGTGTTTGCGTACGGCCGCCCGCTCTGCTCGGGTTATCGCATGCGACAGCGGTACGACGACTTCGCCGATTGGTACCACACCTACGTGACCAGTGGAGTGGGGGAATGGTTCGCACGCTCGGCGGATCGCCTGCTGGCCCAATTCCTTGGCCCCGGCGATGACCGTCTCTGCCTTGATCTCGGCTGCGGCGGCGGCGCGCACGTTCCGGCCTTGACCAGCCTGGGCTGGCGCGTGATCGGCGTCGATATCTCTGCGCGTCAGCTCCACATCGCCCGCCGAACAGGCCTGTCAGCGGTGGTCGGCAGCGCCGACCGGCTCCCGCTTGCCGACGAGTCCTTTGACGCCGTGGCCACGATCATGACAACCACCGACTTCGACGATCTCCGGCTCGTGTTCGCCGAGGCCTGGCGAGTGCTGGGCCCCGGTGGACGACTCGTGGTCGTCGCCGCGCACCCGTGCTTTGGCGGCGTCTTCGTCGAGCGAGACGACCGAGGCCCCTGCATCGTTCATCCCGGCTACCGCCGGCATCAACGCGTCGAGGAACACCCGCTGCTCGGCGACGGGATCCGCTCCCGCGTCGGGGTGGTCAACGTCCCACTGCCCGTGCTGCTGAACGCCCTGACAGACGCAGGATTCGTCCTGCAGCGGACTGCCGAAGACGACAGTGGCCAACCGGTCCCGCCCCTACTCGCCCTGGCCGCCATCCGGCCAAGCCGATGACCCCAGCCGCAGCATGTAGAGATCTATGACCGGGGTGCGCCGTACCAGCGCCAGGTGGTCAGACGTGGATGCCCAGGCAGTTCGGCGCGTCCGGTGGCCCACAACAGGGTGGGCCAGGGATCCGTGGTCCGCGGGGCGTCCGGGAACAGCCGCGTGAGCACCCGCGAGCACAGATCGGCAGGCGGGGTCCAGGCGAGCCCGAGCCCCTCGGCCAGATCGTGGGTGTGCACCAGCGTCTCCACCACCCCCATCGCGGCGAAGCCATCCGGGTCCGACACCCCATAGCTGTGGTAGGCGCGGACCCGCGACGGCGTCGTACGCACCATGGCGACCAGCAGCGCGCCGCTCGCCTCCAGCACCTGCAACAGCCCGGCGGGCCCCGCCGCACGGTCCGCGTGGACGGCGTTCGCGGGGCCGCCGGGCCTTCGGCTTTCCCACACGAAGGGCACTTCGCCGTTCAAGGGCGGTGTCCTGGGGCCCAGTTGGACCGCGTACGCGAAGAGGTCGTCGCTGAGGTGCTCGACGGTCTCCGAGCAGTCCCCCTCGAGCGAGCCGGGCGTGCCGTCCCAGGCGACCGGGGGCGCCTCGCGGAGGGCGCCGACGGCGAGCTGGACGGCCTGGTCGAGGTCGTCCGCAGTTACAGGGGACGGGGACGGCCCGGCTTCGGCTGATCGCGGCATGGCAGGAAACGTATCGCGAGTGTCCGTTCTGTCAGCCAGGGCTGTGACCGCCGTGGTGATTGCTCTGCTGGCCGTCGGATGCACGAGGACGGCGACATCCACGGCACCGGGCCCCATCACCGGCGAAGAACTTCTCTGACTTCAGGAAAGGGCGGTGTCCCCCTGGCCGGTGCTCATACCAAAGCTCTTGAGATTCAAACTGCCGCTCACTGATATTTTCCCAGCGACGTTCGCCCAGGTTTCACAGCGTGTTGTAAGCGCGGTTGTCGATATCTTCCCTGGTGACAGCTCAGAGACCCAGTCACTCAGTTGGTCAGCCGTGAAACGAAAAAGGCCGGTTCCCTGATCGGAACCGGCCTCTGACGTGGTGGGCGATACTGGGTCCGAACCAGTGACCTCTTCGATGCGAACGCGGTTCCGGCGAATCAAAACGCTGTGTTCTAGTGCTGATGAGCTGCATCTACTGCGGCCGACCGACCAGGCGGCAGCGTCGGATGACAGCTCTTGGCAGCGGTCTCGCCGGCTTCCTGCTGACTTCCGACACCTCATACGTCATGTGGACCTGTCGATAGTCCTGGCCTCCGACGAGTTCCAGACCGTCTGCTCGCACGTACATACTCCTGCCTATGAGATTTCGCGCCATAATCCAGCTCGACGGCAAGACCGCCACGGGAATCAACGTCCCAGCCGATGTTCTCGAAGCGCTCGGTGGAGGCAAGCGGCCTTCGGTGAAGGTCACTATCAATGGCCATACCTACTCCAGCACGATCGGAACCATGCGCGGGGTGGCCAAGATCCCTGTCAGTGCGGCCAATCGCAAGGCTGCCGAAGTCACCGCCGGAGACGAAGTGGACGTCGACGTCGAACTCGACCTCACTCCCCGAGAGGTGGCCGTGCCTGCCGACCTCTCGCAGGCACTGCACAGTGACGCGGAGGCCGAACGCTTCTTTCAAGGACTTTCCCCGTCTCGCAAGCAGGCGTACGTGACGTGGATCGAGCAGGCCAAACAGGTCGACACCCGAGGACGCCGCATCGCCCAGGCGGTCGCCGAACTGCGCGAGGGCCGTCCACGGCGCTGAGTAGTACTCCGCGCCACCGGGTGCTGATGGACTTGATCCTTTGGACCGTCCTGAACGCGTAGCTGACTCGCCGCTCGGGGTAACACCATCAACCGTTTGCCGATTTCGGTCACTTTTCGTAATGCCATCCGTCGCACTGGGTGGCCACAAATGTCACGATGTCGGCATGGCGGGGCGGAGCGTCGTGCGGTGGCGTGAGGTGGTGGTCGTGGCGGGCCTGGCCGTGCTTGCGGGCCTGATCGTCTCGGTGGCCATGATCGCCATCGGCCTTCGGGGCGGGGATCTGTCGACGGCGGCGAACGTGGCTCAGCTGATGTCGGTGGCGCTGGCGGTCCCGCCGCTCGCCGTCGGCCTGATGGTCTGGTGGAAGCCCTTGTCGTCCAGGAGGGGTTCGGAGGAGCAGCTTCATCGGGCGGAGACGGCGCTGCGGGCCCTCGTAAGCGAGCAGTGGCGCGATGAGATCCGGATCCGTGGGCTGGACGACATGACGCCGCTGGCGGTCCGGTGGCGGCTCACCGAGCTCGACGCCGCCGGTAATGCCGGCGATGCAGGTGGTCCGCGCCTGCTCCGTGCGTGGCTCGGCCGCGGCCGGATCCGGTTCACCGGCCGGACGGACCGGATGGACCGGATAGCTCGCCGCTTCCGCCGCCTGGCCCGGCGGCGGCTGGTGATCCTCGGTGAGCCGGGGATGGGCAAGACCACCTTGGCCGTCCTACTGCTGCACGAGCTGCTCAAGGATCCGCCTTCCGGCGAGCCCGTGCCCGTGCTGCTGTCGATGGCAGGCTGGGATCCGGGGACCGAGCCGGTGCACCGGTGGCTCGCCAGGCGACTCGATGAGAACTACCCGGCGCTACGGGCGGCCGATTTCGGGGCGGACGCACCGCGTGCCCTCGTCTCCAAACGCCGTATCCTGCCGGTACTCGACGGGCTGGACGAGCTACCTACACGCGTGCAGCCGCGGGTGCTGTCGGCGATCAACGCGGCCGCCACCACGGAGACGGTCATCCTCACCTGCCGCACGGCGGAGTACCGGGACGTCGTCGAGCGGACCGGCGGCCACATGCTCGCCGGCGGAGCCGTCATCGAGCCACGTCCCATCAAGGCCGCGGATGCCACGGCCTACATCCGGAATCGCCTGCCGCCCAGCCGACGGGCCGGCTGGGCGGAGGTGCTGGCCACACTCACAGCGGGCCCAGACGGCCCGCTCGCGCGGGCTCTGTCCACGCCGCTGGCCCTATGGCTACTGCGGAAGGTCTACATCGACACCCAACGCAACCCGGCCGCCCTATGCGACAGGGCGCGCTTCCCCACGGCCGACGCCATCACCGAGCACCTGCTGGACGACCTCGTCGACGCCGCTCTGTCGGCTAACCCGCCCGAGCACGACCCGGACGACCCGGACGACTTCGACCACCCGTTCCGGCCGCGCCGCCAGTGGAACGCCGACGACGCACAGCGCTGGCTGTCGTTCCTAGCCCGCCACACGAGCGACAGCGGAACCCGCGACCTGCAGTGGTGGCGGCTGCACCGCGCGGTGCACCGGCGCTGGAGCACGCTCGGCGGCACGATGGCGGTCGGCTTGGCGGTCGGCCTGACGGTGGGGCTCACCGGTGGCGTGACGATCGCGCTGACACACGCGCTGCGGGGCACCTTCGCCGACGCGCTGGTCTTCGGCCTGACCGGAGGCCTGACCGGAGGACTCGTCGGGGGGCTTACCGCGGGACTGCTGCTGGAGCTGAGGGCCGATCCGACGATGGAGCCGGCGTATGCGAATCTGCGGCCGAAGGGCCGGCTGGGAACGCTCGTGGCGAACCTGGCGTTCGGTCTTGCGGTGGGGCTGGCCGTCGGTGTGATCACCGCGCTGGCGTTCGAACTCATCGGCGGTCTGGTCGGCGGCATCGTGGAAAGCCTGGCCTTCGGCTTGGCCGTCGGTGCGGCGGGCGGACTCGCCGTCGGGCTCAGCCGCTGGGCGTCCACGCCTGTCACGAACGCCCAGCCGCAGACGCCCAGCGTCACCCTGCGGCGAGATTTGGAGCTTGTCTCCGTTCGCTCGCTCGCCTTCGGACTCATGCTCGGGCCCGCCTTCGGCGTCGCCGGCGCGGTGGCGAAAGGATTCGCCGGACTCATCGCAGCTGTCGAGGCCGGGATCGCCTTCGGCATTGCGGGTGGCGTCGTGTTCGTCCTCACCTTCGGCTTTACCGGCGCCGGCCCCGTCTATCTCGTCGCCGTATCCGTGCTCCGCGCGCGGCGACAGGTCCCCAGACGCCTGATGCGATTCCTCGACGACGCTCACCGGCTGGGCCTGCTCCGCGAGGCAGGACCGGCGTTCCAGTTCCGCCACGCCAAGTTGCAGGATCGCCTGGCGCAGCTGCACGACGCCGCCCATGCGGACGGCCCCGGCCAGAACGTCAAGTCGGGCTGAATCGACCTGACGGACCGGACGAACCTGGCTACGGTCCGTCTCTGATCAAGCTAAGGGCCCCGAGACCATGAACACCATCTTCAAGAAGCAAACACAGTCCGCGTGACGGTGACTCCCGGTTTGGCTCCCGTCGACCGACAAAGATCGAAAA
>JAOPYL010000172.1 GCA_025964625.1 Actinoallomurus sp.
ACCGTTCAGAAGGCGTTCGCGGCGCTCCGCGCTGAGGGCAAGATCCGGACCGTGCTGGGACAAGGGTCATTCGTAGCGGGAACGCGCTGACCTGCGACGATACATTGATGGTTAGCTCAAGCATACACCCTCGTGCCCGGTGTTCAAGGCCGCGAGCAGGTCGACGACCTCACGGCCCCGGACCTCGCCAACGACGAGGCGATCCGGCCGCATCCGCAGCGCCTGCCGCACCAGATCGTGGAGAGTCACCCCGCCGGCGCCCTCGACGTTGGGCGGGCGGGCTTCCAAACCGACCACGTGCGGATGGGCGGGGCGCAGCTCGGCGGAGTCCTCGACGAGGATGAGGCGCTCTCCCGGATCGGCGAGCGAGAGCAACGACGACAGGATCGTGGTCTTGCCCGAGCCGGTGCCGCCGGTGACGAGGAACGCCACCCGGGCCGCGACGAGGCCGCCGATCAGCGCCGCGCCCGCCGGGGGCACGGCTCCGGCCGACACGAGCTCGTCGAGGGTGAACGCGCGGCGCCGCGGCAGCCGCAAGGACAGGGTGGTCCCTCCCGGCGCGATCGGCGGGAGCACCGCGTGCAGGCGTACGCCGCCGGGCAGCCGGGCGTCGGCGTAGGGAGCGGTGTCGTCGAGCCGCCGGCCGGCCACCGCGGCGAGCCGCTGGGCCAGCCGCCGCACCGCGGACTCGTCCGCGAACCGGACCGGTGTGAGCCGCAGGCCCCCGCCCGCGTCCACCCACACTTCGTCGGGTCCGTTGACCAGGACGTCGGTGACGCCCGGGTCGCGCAACAGCGGCTCGAGTGGGCCGGCACCCACGAGGTCGGCTCGCACCTCATCGGCCAGTGACAGCACCTCGGTGTCGCCGAGCACACGCTCCTCGGCCCGCAGCGCCGCCGCGACGTGCGCCGCGGTGGGTGGGGCGCCAGCGCCGATCAGGCGTGCCCGTACGGCGTCGGTCAGATCACTCACTTGCCCTCCTCACACGCGCATGCCCGCGGCATTCGCGAAGCGGCGATGCCGGATGAGTGGCTCACAGGCTCGCTCACGGTGCCTCCTCGCCCGGCTCGGAGACGTGAGCGCGCGGTCGCCGGGTCTGGCCGAGGTCGCCGAGGAACCGGGCGCAGAACGCGCCGAGCGGACCTCCGCCGCCAGGCGGCTCTCCACGCTCGATCGCGCCGGCCAGGCGCCGGTCGGCGGACATCACACCGGCGAGCGGGAGGCGCAGGGACTCCGCGATGACGGCGGGTTTGAGACCTCCCGGCGCGGGCCCGCGCACGACGAGGCGGAGGTCGCGGGTGTAGCGCCGGGCGACATCGGCGACGCGATCGGCGGCGACGGCCGCGCGCACCTCCGCCGGCACCACGATCAAGGTGACGTCGGCGGCGGCGAGCGCCTCCGCGCTCGCGTCGGTGACGTGCCGGGGCAGGTCGGCGACGACCAGGTCGTAGCCGCGTGCGGCGGCGTCGAGCACCGACCTCATGGTCTCCGCGGAGACCTGCTCCACCGCGCCTCGATGCCAGGAGAGCACGGCCAAGCCGCCGCGTGCGGGCAGTGAGTCGTGCAGCGCGGCGCCGCTCAGGCGCCCGCGCCGCTCGGCGTAGTCGGACCAGCGGGCTCCCGGCGTCCCCTCCGCGCCGAGAACCAGGTCGATGCCGCCGCCGAGCGGATCGCCGTCGATGAGGAGAGTGTGGAGCCCGCGGCCTGCGGCCGACCGCGCGAGGGTGGCGGAGAGCACGCTGGCACCGGCGCCGCCGCGGCCGCCGATGACACCGACCGTCGTCGCCCGATCGGTGACCGGCTCGGCGGCCGCGGCCATCCGCTCGGCGAGCCACGTCTCGCCGTCCGGCAGGGACACGACGTCCTGGGCGCCGATGTCGACCGCGAGGCGGTACACCTCATCGCCACCGGGCTCCGCGGTGGCCAGGATCACCCCGGGCCGCCGCGGCGGAGCGCAGCCGGCCAGCTGCACGGCCAGGTCCGGGCCGGCCACGACCAGCGCGGCATCGCGCCAGGCGGACCGGGCGTGCGACGCGTCGGACGCAACCCGCGCCTCGGCGTCTGCCGCGGCGGCGAGCCGCAGCAGATCGTCCAGGAGCGCGGCGTCGGCGGAAACGATCAGAACGGCGGTGGACATGGCATCTCCCTCGGCTGAGCGAGGTCAACGATGCGTCCGCGGCCGCGGGCGGCGAAAGCCCTCTCCACAACCTGTGGATAACTCTGTGGCGAGCCATGCGGAGGGGCGGAGCGATCCGCGGTCCGGAGCGGCACGAGCCGCCACGGCCAGGGCGTGGCGGGGGCGTGGCGAGGAAGGCATGCGGAAACAAGGCGACCCCCGCCGGGGGGGAGAGCGGGGGTCGCCGGACGGTCCGGCTCTGGGGGGGTAGAGCCGGTCCCGTTTTCCCGGGAGGTCTTGATGGTCAACCTAAAGCGCTGACCGGGGCTCCGTCAGCAGAACGTAATCGTCGCCCCTCAGTGTATGCGGATTCAACATATGCTGCCCCATCACGGAGAGTTCCGTCGAGTGGCGGTCCATTTCGTGACCGGCCGGCGGCCTCACCGTGCATAAGGGAAGTATTCGAACACTTGGCACGGGAGTCACGCTGGCAACTCCTGTCACAAGTGCTGCAGCGTAGCGGACGGACCCTAGATCGTTCCAAAGACGGGCTCGGTTGATCCACCGAAGTAGATCACCCTGTGTAATCGCTTTCCCCGGAGCAGAGGCGATATGGGAACTCCACGCCGTACACCCCCTTTGCGCAACTGCCGCCTTGCGCCGGTATCCGCCGTTGCGCAGGCGGTGATGACGCTATGAGCGTTCGTTCCCCGGGCGGAGGGCTTGTCATCTGAGCGGATTCGGCGTAGACAGGTGTCACGGACCACGTGTCCGAGCACGGCAGCCGGGCACCCACGCGCGACCAGCCGCGGGAGGCGTGTCGAGACGGGCTTGACCCGATCCGACGTTCACAGGTGCACGCTTGGTAACCCGGTGTGACGTGACGGCGAGCGACGTTCTTGCGAGAACGCCGCTCGCTTTGTACTAATCCCGCCCTTATCGGTAAGACATCCTAATTCGGGCATTGGGCTCATTTCCGTGTGAATGCCTCGCAGACGGCCAGCGCGTCGCGCGCACCCAGCCCGACCGCCTCGGCACAGTGGCGGACCCAATGCGCGACCCCCGCGGGAGTTCCGGACGCATAGGCGAGGATCGCCTCGCGATATGCCGTACCGAGTTCCGCGTGACCTACTTCCGGGGCGGTCAGCGACTTCGGATCCAGGCCCCGGTCGACAAGCGTCAGCCGTGCCGCCGCCCGTGCCACGATGCCGTCCCCCCAGCCGAACGGCCGGAGCGCGAGCAACTCGCCGTGCACGACCGCGGCGACGACGACGGCCGGCGCGCCGGTCGGCGAGGTGAGCAGGCCGCTCAGCGTGTCGAGCCGGGCCGCGACCTCGGCGGGCGCGGGCGGCGGGCCGATCTCCAGCGGATCCCGCGC
>JAOPYL010000184.1 GCA_025964625.1 Actinoallomurus sp.
GCAGCTCGATGACCAGCTCGGGCGCGCTGCGCACCGCGCTGGTCAGGTCCAGCATCACGTCGCACCACGCGGTGCGCAGCGCCAGCTGGTGCGGCAGCGTCCACCGGCCGTCGCGGCGCACCGAGCCGTGCTTCTCTTTGATGGTGAGCAGTTCGGTGGCCGGCTCGGCCGGCATCCCAGCGAGCGGCAGCGCGAGCGCGCCGTCGCTGCCTGGCACCGTGACCAGATCAGCGGTGAGCGGGCCCAGCGCGTCGATGGTGCGGGCGGCCAGCGTCGCGTCCAGCCGCTCGTCGAACTCGACCGGGTCGAGCCGGCCATCAGCGACGGCGGCGCGCAGCAGTTCGATGACCCGGTCGCGGTCCGCGTCGGACGCGCGCAGCGCGGGTGAGCTGGGCGGGTCTGTCGACATCCGGCCTCCTCGGCGGCGACGTGGTGGCACCGCGCCACCGACATTTTACGACCTTGACGCTGTTTGACGGGAATGGTGATCCGTCCGGTCGAGGTCGAACTGTACGAGGCCGCCTGTGAGCTCCGGGAGCTGTTGATCGACCAGGGCCCAGCGTTCGCGAGCCGGCAGTACGAGCGCCATATGCGTCGGCTCAGGCAGCGTCGCGCACACCGAGACTGCTAACACTTCCGCTAACTACGGTCCCGGACCACGCTGGACGACCGTGGACGGCTCCGCCTCGAAGGACCAGGCAACAGACCGATCTGGACAGCGCTGGACACCTCTAGTGCCGTGACCGCGAACGTTCACGGTGTCGGCTGCCACGCCATGGGCCGTGCCGGGCGCACGGCGTTGCAGTGGTGGAGCATCCGCAAGCTCCGTAAGGTCCGTTTCAGCCGCCCAGCTTGACCGCACGGTGTACGTCGTCGGCGTAGGCCTCGGGCTGTTCCCAGGCTGCGAAGTGGCCGCCGGCACGGTGTTCCACATAATCGCAAACGTTCAGGAACGCCTCGGCGTAGCTTCGCGGCTCCGGTTTGATGTCGCGCGGGAACACGGAGAGCACCGTCGGCGTGTCGATCCGGTCGGGGAGGGTGACCGGTTCGACGTAGGTGGTGAAGGAGGTGCCGATCGTGCCGGTGACCCAGTAGGCGGTGACCCAGGTGAGAAGCTCGTCCGGAGTGAAGGCCGACTCGTCGGACCAGGACTCCAGTTTCTCGATGATCCATGCCGCGAGGCCGGCGGGTGAGTCGCCGAGGGCGACGGCGAGCGTGTTCGGCCGTGTCGACTGCTCCGCGATGTACCCGCCCTCGGTCCGGAACCACTGCGCCGACCGGTCGAGGTAGGCCGCCGCGTCGGGCGCGAGCTTCGCGGGGTCCGCCGTGAGCGCGCGCTGCGGGGCAATGTTCGTGAGGTGCAGGGCAGCCACGCGGTCCGGGTGTTCGGCCGCGAGGAGTTCCGCGATGGTGCCACCCACGTCGCCGCCGGACACCGTGTACCGCGAGTAACCGAGCTCATCTAGAGCGTCCGCGACGATCCCAGCGATCCGGTTGACCGACATACCGGGAATGGTGAGCGGGGCCGCGAACGGGAAGCCCGGCAGCGCGGGAACGACCACGTGCATGTCCGCGAGCAAAGGCAGGACGCGCTCGAACCGCAACACCGAGTCCGGCCAGCCATGCAGCAGCACGACAACCGGGGCGCCGGGATCCGCGGACCGCTGGTGGATCACACGCAGGTCGGTGTCGCCTGCCTGCACCGTCACCCAAGGGAACTCGCCGATGCGGCGCTCGTGCACGCCCCAGTCGTACCGGTTCGCCCAGCGTTCGAGCAGTTCGTCGAGGTGGGTGCCGCTGATGCCGCGCGTCCCGTCGTCACTCCACGGGGTCGTGACACGCCGCGTCCGCTGGAGTCGTTCCCGCATCTCGTCGTTCATGTGTATCAGCGTACACATGATGTGTATGCTCCTACACATGACCTTGCGCAATGCGGCCGCCACCAGGCAGCGGATCCTGGAGCACGCGCAACGCCAGTTCGCCCAGCACGGGTACGCGGCGATCACGGTCAAAGGCGTGGCCGACGCGGCCGGCGTGTCGCCCAACCTCATCACGCGCTATTTCGGCGGCAAGGATGGCCTTTTCCTGGCGGCAACCCGGGTGGAGATTCCGGTCTCCAACTCCTTCGACGGCGACCGTTCCGCGCTGGGTTCGCGCCTCGCGGCGAGCATCGTCCAGCGCTGGTTCGGTGCACCCGGGGAGGATCCGCTGCTCGTGCTGCAACGCGCGTCCGGCGAACGCCCGGAGGCGGCGGAGGCGCTGGCCGCCTTCCTCGACACGAACTCGCTGGAGCCGCTGCACCGCTACCTGCGCGACAGCGGCCTGGACGACGCGGACGCCCGCAGCCGAGCCGCAGCGATCGACGCCTTCGTTCTCGGCGTCTCGACCCGCCGCCGGGTCCTGCGTTCCGAACTCGGCAATCCCGCTGATCTCCAGGCCTGGCTGAGCGCCACCATCCAACGCCTCGCCGACGGGTGATGCACGACAGCAAGAAGTACTGAAACTCCGCTTCCGGTCAGCACCTGCGGTCCAGTCATCGACATCTGCCCCGACCATCGCGATCACGGCACTGACGCCGTGACCAAGAACATTTGAGGTGTGGGGGTCAGCCTGTTCTGGTGGTGGGTTGGCCCCAGCGTCGTTGTCGTTCGCTGCGGATACGGGCGCCCACCCGGCGCCGGCCTGCGGGCGGATCGCGAGGGGTCCGAACTCGTCGAACGCGAACACCCGCTGCGGGAAGTGCCCGGTGACGTACTCGATGCGGGCGAGTTTGGCGTACCGGTCGGGGTCGGTGGACTCCTTCCACGTCTTGGTCCGCTGGAAGGTGATGTCGTGCCGGTGCAGGATCCGCCGCAGCCGTTCCCGCCCGATCTCGATCGGGTGGGCGGCGTGCATGGTGAGGTAGTCGGCGAGCTTGCGGATACTCCACCGGGTGAACGGCCGCCCCAGCGTTTCGGGGCGGGCCCTGGCCGTCGTGACGATGAGCTGCTCGTCGTCGCTACTGATCTGGCGGGGACGGCCACCCGCCCACTGAGGGTCCAGGCTGGCCATGCCCATCTCGTTGAACCGGTGGATGACCTGCCGGATCGTATCCTCGTCCGCCTGCACGAGGCGGGCGATGGCCGGGCACCGTGTTGCCGCCGGCGGACGTGAGCACGACCATGGCCCGCCGTAACCGGATCGGCGAGCCGGTGCCCCGGCGGGTGATTCTCAGCAGCTGCTGACCTTCCTGGTCACTGAGCCGCCGCACACGTACAGGATCCGCCACCGCCCCAGCCTGAACGCGACGACGCCGCCCAGCCGACAGGCCGGACGGCGTGTCATCCAACACCGTGAACGTTCTTAGTCAGGGCACTAGATGGTGCTGTGGTTCGAGAGCGGTGCGCTGGACGTGATCGACAACAGCCGGGCGGCGGGCTGCGGCTACGTCTACGCGTTCCAGGGACAGGAGCGCTGACCCGTCACGGCTCCCAGAAGTTCGTCTGGCGGATGTGGCAGTAGCGTGTCTTTTTGCAGATGGCGTTGCGGCTGGAGGTCACGCCCCCGGCGTTCGTATTGGAAATCGCCTGTGGTCCCTTGTTAGTGGTCGGGCTGCGGATGGAGACGGCGTTGCGGTTGCAGCAGCCGTTCCCGATGTGGTTCTTGTCACCGGTGACCGTCATCATCGGGGAGCCGTACGCCGGTGGCGTCGCGACGAGGCACGTCCCTAGAGCAAGGAGTACGAGAAGCCGGGTCCCTCGCATGAGCGGTTCCTCTCGGGAGACAGGCGGGGCGGACATTCGCCTACATACCCCGTGACCGTCTCCGCATCGTCGCGTTGGCATCACCCGGTATGGATGGTTGCCGGGCCTTTGCCCTCAGACCAGGAAGCCGAACGGGAACCCGTCCGCCTGCCCCGATGACGCCCCGAACGCCGCGGGCGTGCCCGAGTCGGGCGCCATCAGCATGAACCCGTCCGGTCCCAGGTACATGAAGGGCTACGGAGCGGCCGCTGGACCACCCGCTCGACCACCACCTCCCGTACGACGGGCCGGGGCGCGCTCTGCGGCTCGGGGGATCGCCTGGATCGGCACGATGGTGGCAGGCCGGGCGGGCCGGGCGGGCCGGGCCGGGGTGGGAGGCGGAGCCGGCCGCTCCGGCGCGACGATAGTCCCCTTCTGGGGGATATCGCAGAAAGCAGGCCTCACGCATTCGCACCGCAGTCAATCGCGAAGCAGATGGGGCCTCCGGCGGGGGCGCTCAGGCTCGGGGATAGCCCAGGACCCCACGTCCGGCAAGGTCTGTCAGTGGTTGAGGTGGAAACCGGGTCATCCCCTCCACCGACGTCCCAGGCGAAGCCAAGCAGACCAGGCCCTACGGGTCGAGGTCGTTCTTCCAGTAGGGAGCTCCACCCCGACCCGTAGGGCCCGGCCCGCTTCCCGGAGAGTGGGACGACGGCGGAGGGGATGACCCGGCGGGAGGGGTGTGTGGACCACCAAATGCTGACAAGATCACACAGGGCGGCCACCGTAGGCAGTGGGGCTAACGTCAGGGTCTCCGTGAGGAGGGACGGCTCGTGTCTCTGGGCGCGAGAATAGGTCTGGCGAGTATTGGCGTCGCTCTTGCTGCGTTCGGTTTGATCCTCGCACTCGACCTTCGAGGTGCCACGACTTGGCACAGTCGCCGCAGCGTTGATACGACCTGGTGGCTGTCCCGATCATTTGGGGATGACCAGGCTAAACAGCGAAGAGTTGAACGGCAGACCATGCTAGAACGGATCATGGGTGCCTGGTTCGCGCTGATCGGTCTTGCCGCCATCTTCAGCTCTCTTCTCCGATAGCCCCCTCTCAGGCACATGCGGTCCTGACGGTCCCACGTCACGGATTATTCGCGGAACGGCATGCCCGCAGCGGGCGCCCCATACGCCTCTCATCGCTGGTAGAGACGCAACTCCGCCGAGACGCGTCACCGGCCTCCGGAGCCGGGTGCGCAGTCTCGCACCGTGCCATTAGCCCCGGTGATCATTGGGATACGGCGTGCACACGCCGACTCGTCGTCTCGGCTCCCGACCGTGGCCCCGGCCCTACCGTTCAGATCCGGTTGCACGAATCCCGCAGGTGCGGCTGACAGCAACGGTGACAGCAACGCCGGCAACCACCACCTGCCACCAGCACACGCCGACTGCCGTCCACCTCGGCACGGGCACCGCGACCAGGGTGGTTGTTACGCCTGAAAAGCGGAAGGTCGGCGGTTCGACCCCGCCCCTGCCCACCACCTCTGACCTGCAGGAACAGCACTGAGACCTCGCGTCTCGGGGCTTTCTTGTGACAGCAACGGTGACAGCAAACGACCGTCCGCT
>JAOPYL010000367.1 GCA_025964625.1 Actinoallomurus sp.
CTAGTGCCGGAATCCGGCGGCCCCGTGCCGGGGCACCGCCGGCACGGGGCCGCCTTCCGGGGGCCGGCCGGACCAGGTATCCGCTGGTAACAGGGGTGCGGGTGTCGGACGTCACAAGCACATCTCATATGTAACCCGTGGCAATCAAGACCTGTACGTTTGCATAACGGTCTGCCCAGATCAGTGCGCTGATGTGGCGATACCGCCCCCATGACGTGATCCTGAGACCCAATGAGCAGGCAGACCCGTTGCACGGCTGCCCTGACGCTTGCCTGAGGAGGCATAGTGACGATCAAGGCGGTCCGACTGGTCGCCGGCGCGGCGGTACTCGCGACGGTTGTTACCGGGTGTGGGTCCAAGCCCAAGAGCGACTCCGGCGGCACGTCGGCGTCCAAGTTCAGCGCTTGCATGGTGACCGACACCGGGGGTATCGACGACCGCTCCTTCAACGCGTCGTCCTGGGCCGGCATGGAGGCCGCCGGCAAGGCCACCGGCGCGAAGGTCAGCTACGTGCAGTCGAGCAGCGAGAACGACTACGTCCCGAACATCAATAGCCTGGTCGCCAAGAAGTGCGGGATCATCGTCACCGTGGGCGGCCTGATGGGCAAGGCGACGACGCAGGCCGCGCAGGCGAGCCCCAGTTCGAAGTTCGCGATCGTCGACTCGAACTCGGTGGGCTCCAACGTCTACGGCATGCAGTTCAACACGGCGCAGTCCGCCTTCCTCGGCGGTTACCTCGCGGCGGCCATGACCAGGACCGGCAAGGTGGCGACCTTCGGCGGCCTGGCCATCCAGCCGGTCACCATCTACATGGACGGCTTCTGGGAGGGCGTGCAGTACTTCAACAAGCAGAAGAACAAGCACGTCCAGGTCCTCGGCTGGAACGAGAACTCCCCGAAGGGCGGTTCCATCGCCGGCTCGTTCACCGACCAGGGCGCGGGCAAGCGGATCTCGAACAACTTCATCCAGCAGGGCGCCGACATCCTCTTCCCGGTGGCCGGCGGCACCGGCCTCGGCGCGGCCGCCGCGGCCCAGCAGAGCGGCGGCAAGGCCAGCGTCATCTGGGTCGACACGGACGGCTGCGAGTCCGCGGCGCAGTACTGCGGCGTCTTCCTGACCAGCGTCGTGAAGGAGATCGCCGGCGCCGTGCAGAAGACCGTGGTCTCCGCGGCCAACGGCCAGTTCCCGACCGGCTCCTACATGGGCACCCTCGACAACGGCGGTACGGGCCTGGCCCCGTACCACCAGTTCGACTCGAAGGTCCCGGCAGGCGTGAAGAGTGACCTGAAGCAGATTCAGGGCGACATCGTCTCCGGCAAGATCAAGATCACCTCGCCGAGCCAGCCCAAGGCGTGACCGATCGTGACCTCGCGGGGCGGGCCCGCACCCGGGCCTGCCCCGCGTCCGCACGCTGTGAGGTGAGACGGTGACTCTTGAACTGAAGGGCATCACCAAACGATTCGGTTCCCTGGTCGCCAACGACCGGATCGACCTGCGCGTCGAGGAAGGCGAGATCCACTGCCTCCTCGGCGAGAACGGCGCCGGCAAGTCGACGCTGATGAACGTCCTGTACGGGCTGCACCGCCCTGACGAGGGCCAGATCCTCGTCGGCGGCGAGCCCCGGGCCTTCGACGGTCCCAGGGACGCCATCGCCGCCGGCATCGGCATGGTCCACCAGCACTTCATGCTGATTCCGGCGTTCACCGTGGCCGAGAACGTGATGCTCGGAGACGAGCGGGTACGCGCCGGTGGGCTGCTCGACCACGCGAAGGCGCGCAAGGACGTCGCCGAGATCTCGGCCCGGTACGGCCTGCGGGTCGACCCCGACGCGACGGTCGGCGACCTTCCGGTCGGCGTCCAGCAGCGGGTCGAGATCGTCAAGGCACTGACCCGCGAGGCCGAGGTCCTCATCCTCGACGAGCCGACGGCGGTGCTGACTCCTCAGGAGATCGAGGAACTGTTCACGGTGATGCGGTCGCTGCGCGAGGCCGGCCGGTCGATCGTGTTCATCACGCACAAGCTCAAAGAGGTCAAGGCGATCGCGGACCGGATCACCGTGATCCGCCGCGGCGCCGTGGTCGGAACGGCCAGCCCTGACGCCGGTGAGGCGGAGCTGGCCTCGATGATGGTCGGCCGGAACGTGCGGCTGCAGGTGGAGAAGGCCCAGCACACCGGCTCGGACACCGATCCGATCTTCAGCGTCCGCGATCTCACGGTCCTCGGCGAGAACGGCCAGGTCGTCGTGGACGACCTGTCGTTCGACATACGTCGCGGCGAGATCCTCGCCGTCGCGGGGGTCCAGGGCAACGGGCAGACCGAACTGGGCGAGGCGATCCTCGGCCTGCGCCCGCCGGCCGGCGGCTCGATCAGGCTCGAGGGCAGGGAACTGACCGGGCGGAGCCCCCGCCACGTGCTGCGGTCCGGGGTCGGGTACATCCCCGAGGACCGCAGCCTCGACGGCGTCGTGGGCAGCGCCAGTGTGGCGGAGAACCTCGTCCTCGACCTGTACGACGTGAGCCCCTTCGGCCGACGCGGCTCGATGGACGTCGGCGCCGTGCACTCCAACGCGGCACAACGGGTCGAGGAGTTCGACATCCGCACGTCCTCCGTCGAGACCGCGGTGGGCACGCTGTCCGGCGGAAACCAGCAGAAGGTCGTGGTGGCTCGGGAGATGTCCCGGCCGCTACGTCTCCTCGTGGCCTCCCAGCCGACCCGTGGCGTGGACGTCGGTGCGATGGAGTTCATCCATTCCCGGATCGTGGCCGAACGCGACCAGGGACGGCCGGTGCTGATCATCTCGACCGAACTCGACGAGGTGTTCGCGCTGGCGGACCGGATCGCGGTGATGTACCGCGGCAAGATCATGGCCATTGTGCCGCCGGACACCTCCCGTGAGGACGTGGGCCTGCTGATGGCCGGCGTCAACCCGGGCGACGGCGCCGCACCGGCCGAGGAGGAGACCATCCCGGAGGAAGTCGGCGATGAGTGAGCGGTCCACCGCGGAGAAGCGGAACAACGACGGTCCGCTCCGGCGGGTCCTGGACGGGGTGGTCACCGGCCGACCCTGGTTCGTCACGGTCCTGGCGATCCTGCTGGCCCTGGTGGTCGGCGCGATCCTGATCGTCGTCTCCGACCAGGAGGTGCTGAGCAAGTACGGCTACTTCTTCGCCTCGCCCGGAGCCGCGCTGGGGTCGTCCTGGAACGACGTCGCCACCGCCTACAGCGCGCTGTTCAAGGGCGCGATCTTCGATCCGGGCAACGCCTCCTCGCTGACCAGCGCGCTGCAACCGATCAGCGAGACGCTCACCGAGGCCACTCCATTGATCTTCGGTGGCCTGTCGGTGGGCCTGGCGTTCCGGGCCGGCCTGTTCAACATCGGCGGCCAGGGCCAGCTCATCATCGGCGCGATCGCCGCCACCTACATCGGGTTCACGCTCCACGGCGTCGTCGCGCTGCCCGCCGCGATCATCGCCGGCATCATCGGCGGTGCGGCCCTCGGCGGTCTGGTCGGCCTCCTCAAGGCTCGGACCGGAGCACACGAGGTCATCGTGACGATCATGCTGAACTACGTCAGCGTGGCGTTCCTGGCGTACCTCATCAACACCGGCACCTTCAAGGACCCGACCAACCCGCAGCCGGTGTCCAAGCCGGTGACCGCCGGCGCGCGCCTGCCCCACCTGGCCGGCGACACGCTGCGGCTCAACGCCGGGATCCTGATCGGCATCGCCGCGGTCGCCTTCACGTGGTGGCTGCTCAACCGCTCCACGCTCGGCTTCCAGCTGCGGACGGTGGGCGCGAACCCGAACGCCGCGCGCACCGCCGGGATGAACGTCGGACGGGTCCAGATCATGGCGATGCTGTTCTCCGGCGGCCTCATGGGCCTGGTCGGAGTGTCCCAGGTGCTGGGAACGGCGAACGCGAACAACGCCCTCACGCCGCAGATCGACGCCGGCCTGGGCTTCTCCGCCATCACTGTCGCGCTGCTGGGACGGGCGTCGCCCATCGGGACGGTGGTCGCGTCTCTTCTGTTCGGCGCGCTCCAGGCGGGTGGCCGTGCGATGCAGGTGTCCAGCGCGAATGTGTCCATCGAGATCGTGACCGTGATTCAGGCGCTGATCGTGCTGTTCGTCGCCGCGCCGCCGCTCATCCGCGGGCTGTTCCGCCTGCGGGGCGGCGAGAGCGTCGACACCGGTCTGGCCGCGAAGGGATGGAACGGCTGATGACGACGACCTTGGCGACCCCGTCGGCGGCGACCGAGGCACCCGCCACCGGCCGGAGTCGGCGCCGCTGGTACGTCGGCGGTGTCATGATCCTGATCGGCGCCTACGGGCTCGTCGCCTTCGGGCTGGGCACGAGGACGGCGCACGGCCGGACGTCCACGTTCGGGCTCGACCTGGTCGGTGCCGGCGGCGTCGACATGCCCGACCTGAAAGTCCCCGCGGCGACCACCGCCATGGTGCTGAGCGTGATCTGCGTCGCGCTCGGTGTGGCGCGGATGGCGGTCGAGCCGCGCCGGCTGTGGCGCGTGCTGACGACCACCGCCTTCCTCGCGTGCTTCATCGCGGCCTTCCTCGTGTGGGCCACGGCCAACCAGAGCCTGAACTTCGCCTCGGTCCTGAACGCGACCGTCCTCGCGGCCGTGCCGCTGATCCTGGGTGCGCTGTGCGGCGTGCTCTGCGAGCGGTCCGGCGTCATCAACGTGGCGATCGAGGGCCAGTTCCTGTTCGGTGCGTGCGCGGCGGCCTTCACCGCGTCCCTCACCGGCAGCCTGTGGGCCGGTCTGGTGGCCGGCTGCCTCGCGGGGGCGCTGCTCGGCGCCATCCTGGCCGTCTTCGCCAACCGCTACAAGGTCCAGCAGGTCGTGCTGGGCGTCGTGCTGAATCTCCTCGCGGCCGGCCTGACCGGCTTCCTGTACGACCGGATCCTGCAACCGAATTCCGGCGGCTACAACCAGGCCCTCGCCTTCCCCAACCTCCGGATCCCCGGCCTCGTGTCCATTCCGGTGATCGGCCCGGTGCTGTTCAACCAGAACATCATCGTGTACGCGACGATGGTGCTCATCGCCGTGGTGCAGTTCGGACTGTTCCACACCCGCTGGGGGCTGCGGACCCGTGCCGTGGGCGAGCACCCGACCGCAGCGGACACGGTCGGCATCAAGGTGCTGGCCACGCGGTACCGCAACGTGATCATCGGCGGGCTCATCTCCGGGCTCGGCGGGGTGTGGCTGACCATCGGCCTGAACATCCCGTTCAACAAGAACATGGCCGCCGGCCAGGGATTCATCGCCCTCGCGGCGCTCATCTTCGGCCGCTGGAGCCCGCTCGGGGCCCTTTCGGCGGCGCTGCTGTTCGGTTTCTTCGAGGCGATCTCCACCTCGCTGCAGCCCCTGGGGACACCGGTGCCCTCGCAGTTCCTGACCATGGCGCCCTACCTGGCGACGATCTTCGCGGTGGCAGGGCTCGTCGGACACGTACGGGCTCCCGCCGCGGACGGCCAGCCGTATGGCTGACCGCGGCCGGGGCCACCCCCCAGCGTGAGGTCCGGACGACGACATCAAGGCTCCGGCTTCGGCCGGAGCCTTGATCTCTCAGGCGGGCTCGCCCACGGGCTGTGCGGCACCGGCGCGGCGGCTCTCCCACAGCGCGGTGAGGGCGGTGGCGACCATGACACGGACACCGATGCCGATGGATCGCTCGTCCACGTCGAAGGTGCCCCGGTGGAGGTCGTACGCGCCCGCCATGCCGGGTGCGGCGACGCCGAGCCGGGCGAGGGCCCCGGGGATCGACTCGAGGTACCAGCCGAAGTCCTCGCCGCCGAGGCTCTGCGGGGTGCCGGTCACGCCCTGCTCTCCCAGGACGCTGCCGACAGCCGTGCGGAACATCTCGACGCTGGTCTTCTCGTTCACGGTGGGGGGGACGCCGCGGACATAGTCGAGCTCGGCCTTGACGTCGTACGCACTGGCCACCGACTCCAGAAGTGCCTTCATCAGGTCCGGCGCCGAATGCCACGCCTCGTCGTCGAGGCAGCGCACGGTGCCCTGGGCGATCCCTTCGTCGGGGATCGCGTTGGCCACCGAGCCCGCCGATACCCGGCCCCAGACGAGGCTGAGGCTGGAGCGCGGGTCGACCCGCCGCGAGAGCGCGGCGGGCAGCTCGGTGATGATCTTGGCGAGGGCGTACACCAGATCGGCCGTGAGATGCGGCCGGGCGGTGTGCCCGCCGGGGCCGGTGACCCGGACGTTGACCTTGTCGCAGGCCGCCGTGATCGGGCCGGCCCGCAGGCCGAGCCGGCCGACCTCCACGCGGGGATCGCAGTGCAGGGCGAAGATCCGGTCCACGCCGGCGATGCCGCCGGCCGCCATGACGTCGAGCGCGCCGCCGGGGTTCTCCTCGGCGGGCTGGAAGATCAGGCGCACCCGTCCCGGCACCAGCCCGGCGGCCGCCTGCTGGGCGAAGAACCGGGCCGCGCCGAGCAGCACCGACGTGTGCACGTCGTGCCCGCAGGCGTGGCAGAGGCCCGGCACCGTCGAGCGGTAGGCGACGTCCTTCTCGTCCGCCAGCGGCAGCGCGTCGATGTCGGCGCGCAGCGCCACGACCGGCCCGTCGCCACAGCCGACCTCGCAGATCAGCCCCGTGCCCTTGGGGAGCCGCACCGGCCGCAGCCCGGCCTCGGCCAGCTCCTCCGCGATGCGGGCGGTCGTGCGGTGCTCGGCGAACCCGAGTTCGGGATGCATGTGCAGGTCGCGGCGGAAGGCGATCAGCCGGTCCTCCTGACCGGCGAGGAAGGAGTCGAGCTGCGTCTGCAGCCCTCCTCCCACTGGCTCATCGCCGCGGAGTTCAGGCCCCCGCATGTGTCACCTCCCGTGCATTGACGAATCTGTCCTCCCGGAACTCCGTGATGCTCGCGCGCACGACGTCCTCCATCGAGCCGCCGTCGGCCACGATGGCGCGCTGGCGTTCGTACGGAGCACCGTGGTCGAGCACATCGGAGACCATCTTGAGGTCCTCGGCGCAGCCGAGCCGGTCCGCGATCGGCTCCAGCTCGTGTACGAGCTCGTAGAGCTCGTCGCGGAGCGGAGCGGTCGTGCCCTGGTCATCGGTGATGACGATCGCGTCCAGGCCGTAGCGGGTGGCGCGCCACTTGTTGTCGCGTACGACCCAGGCCGCCGGACTGGGCAGCGTGTAACCGCGGTCCAGCTGATGGTCGAACAGCTCGACCAGTGACTGGCACAACGCCGCCGCCATGCCGACCTCGCGGAGAGTGGGGATGCCGTCGAACATCCGGATCTCGACGGTGCCGAAGTCCGGGTGCGGCCGGATGTCCCACCACACCTCCTTGATGCTGCGGATCGTGCCGGCTCGCAGCAGCGTGTCCATGTAGTCCTCGAACTCGCCCCAGTCCGCGAGCAGGTGTGGCGGGCCGGCGGTGGGGAGCGAGCCGAAGATGATCGCCCGGCTCGACGCGAGCCCGGTGTCGTGCCCGCTCCAGAACGGGCTGGAGGCGGTCAGTGCGAGGAAGTGCGGCAGGTAGGCGGAGAGCGCGTTGACCATCGGAATGGCCTTCTCTGGGGAGCGCACGCCCACGTGGACGTGCACGCCGAAGGTCTGGATGCGGCGCGCCAGCCACTGCATCTGCTCGACGAGCTCGGCGTAACGCTGGATCGGCGCCATGACCGCGTCGCGCCAGTCGCTGATCGCGTGAGTTCCGGTGCAGGCGAGCGCGGTGCCCCGGGGATCGACGACGGACCGCAGGTCGGCGATGGTGGCCGCGAGGTCGGCGCGGGCCTCGGAGACCGTGTGGCAGACGTCTGTGACGATCTCCACGGTCGACTCCATCAACTCGTGCCGGATTTTCGGGTTCTCCTCGGTCTCACTGAGTCCGGGCAGCGCGGCCAGCACCTCTCGCGCGTCCTGCCGAAGGCGCTTGGTGTCGGCGTCGATGAGCTGAAGCTCCCACTCGACGCCCAGGGTCGCCCCTCGCGATGCGTTGAACTCGATGGCCACGGCCAACCTCCGTCTCAATCCTTGCAGGTTAGTGCCGCGAACGTGGCGCAATTCGGCCAGCGCGTCCGTTGCGTCGCGACCGCCGGTCCCGCGTGGACCTGGCAACCATGATGCCGCCGGCCGCATGCCGTTTCGCGAGGTCTTTGCCCCGCGATGTGCGGTTGACTCATCCGGGGCACCCGTGTGCCCATGGTGGTCACCCTTTTCGGCTACGCGCAATCCCAACTAATGACCAGATTGATCGTGAGCATCGTCCGGTCACACGCCGCTCAGGGCGTGATGGCCATGCTCGCCAGGACGCGGCCCGCGAGTTCCCGGTTCCCGGCGACCTTCACGTCGGCGTCGGCGCCCCGCATGCGGCCCCCGCCGAGCCGGATGAACGTCTCCCACGCCATGCTGAGGCGTACGGTCGGCTCGGTCGCGCCATCGCCGGAGAAGCGCGCCCGGCGATCGTCGCCGACCTCGACGCGCCAGCTGCGTTCCGGCGTCTCGATGACCACGGTCTGCCCGGGCTCGGCCGCCGCCCGCTTGCCGACGACGAACGTCAGCGCGCCGCCCAGGATCAGGCCCGCGCACTCGGCGGCCGGGCTGTCGAGATTGCCCGGACGTCCCACGGCTCGCCGTACGTCCTGTTCGTGCATCCATACGTCGAACGCCCGGAAGCGGATGAAATCACCGTAGGGCATCGCCTTTCCGAACGGCGTGTCCACCACCTCGGCCAGGTCGACCGTCCCGGAGCGCAGCCCCTCGGCCCGCCGGTCGATGACGCCGCGCAGCTCCGAGAGGATCTCCTGGGGCGCACGGCTCCGGAACGCCTCCACGTCAAGGGCGGTGTTGGCCGTCGTACGCCGGTCGCCGCCGCCGGACTCGCCGAGCAGCCACCGCTCCACTCCCAGAACATGGGAGTACTGGTCCTTGACCGACCAGCCGGGGCACTCCGTCGCACGGCCCCAGTCCTCGGCGCCGAGGTCTCCGCCCACCTCGGCCATCGACCGAGCCGTCTGCTCGAAGGCGTCGATGTTGGACTGCCATGTCTCACTCATCGCGGGTCTCCCTGCGTCAGTACGCGTCAGGCGGAACATACACGCCCCAGACGTCACGGAGGGCGTCGCATACCTCGCCGACCGTGGCCCTGGCGCGCAGCGCGTCCTTCAGCGGGTAGAGCAGGTTGGCCTGGCCGGCGGACATGTCCCCGGACTCGGCCTGCGCGCCCTCCTTCTCGGCGAGGCCGCGCAGCTCGTCGAGCCGCCGCCGCACCTCGTCGCCGTCGCGTTCGTCCCGCAGCCTCGCCAGCTTGGCGGCCTGCGCCTCCCCGATCGCCGGGTCCACGCGTAGCGGCTCGTACGGCTCCTCGCCGTCGGTGCGGAACTTGTTGACGCCCACGACGACGCGCTCACCGTTGTCGATCTCCAGGGCCGTCCGGTACGCCGACTGCTCGATCTCGGCCTTCTGGAAACCCTTCTCGATGGCGTTCACCGAACCGCCCAGCTCCTCGACCCGGTCGATGAGGGCGCGGGTGGCCTCCTCGATGTCACCGGTCATCGACTCGACGACGTAGGAGCCCGCGAACGGGTCGACGGTCGTCGTCAGGTCGGACTCATTGGCGATCACCTGCTGGGTGCGCAGGGCGAGCCGGGCCGCCTTCTCGGTGGGCAGCGCGATGGCCTCGTCGAAGGAGTTGGTGTGCAGCGACTGGGTGCCGCCCAGGACGGCGCCGAGCGCCTGGATCGCTACGCGCACGAGGTTGACCTCGGGCTGCTGGGCGGTGAGCTGGACACCCGCCGTCTGGGTGTGGAAGCGCAGCATCTGCGACTTGGGGTTCTTCGCCCCGAACTCGTCACGCATGATCTGCGCCCAGATCCGGCGGGCCGCCCGGAACTTCGCGACCTCCTCCAGCAGCGTGGTGCGGGCCACGAAGAAGAACGACAGCCGGGGCGCGAAGTCGTCCACGTCCAGGCCCGACTCGACCGCCGCGCGGACGTACTCCTTGGCGTTGGCGAGAGTGAACGCGATCTCCTGCACGGGCGTCGCCCCGGCCTCGGCCATGTGGTAGCCGGAGATCGAGATCGTGTTCCACTTGGGGATCTCGTCCTTGCAGTACCGGAAGGTGTCGGCGACCATCCTCAGGCTGGGCTTCGGCGGGAAGATGTAGGTGCCCCGCGCGATGTACTCCTTGAGGATGTCGTTCTGGATCGTGCCGGTGAGCCGGTCGCCCGGCACGCCCTGCTCCTCGGCGACGAGCTGGTACAGCAGCAGGAGCACCGCCGCCGGGGCGTTGATCGTCATGGACGTCGATACCTCGCCCAGCGGGATGCCGTCGAACAGGACGCGCATGTCCTCGATCGAGTCGATGGCGACGCCGACCTTGCCGACCTCGCCGAGCGCCATCTCCGCGTCGGAGTCGTACCCCATCTGCGTGGGCAGATCGAACGCGACCGAAAGGCCCGCCGTCCCCGCCTCGATCAACTGGTGGTAGCGCCGGTTCGACTCGGCGGCCGTGCCGAACCCGGCGTACTGCCGCATCGTCCACGGCCGGCTCGTGTACATCGTGGGGTACACGCCGCGCGTGAACGGATACGCACCGGGCTCCCCGAGCTCGGTCGCGGGGTCGAACCCGGCGAGTGCCTCCGGCCCGTAAACCGGCTCGATCGGCAACCCCGACTCGGAGTCCATGGTGTCCTCACCTTTTCCCTCGGTCCGCCGCCGACCTGCTCGGATGCCCGGCCGGTGCGGACGCCGGCGGGCCACCTCACCCACGTGCGATCGTACGGCCGATCAGCGGCCGGTCATATCGTGGCCTTGTTCACATCAGCCACGCCTGGTGGCGTTCCAGGCGCGCCAGCCGATGGCGCCGAGCACGATGGCCAGCACGATCTTCACGACGACCAGGATGCCGTGCACGACGTAGAACGCCGTCGGCCGGGCCGGGCCGCTCCCGAGGTTCTTCGCGAGTATCAGCCATTGAAGGACCATAAATGCGGCAAGACCGAGTACAAATCCCGAAGTGAGCCGAGAGTTCTTCATCAGCACTCATTATCCGGGGTACACCCACCTGGTCATGTAGGGACCTGTCGTCTAGCGTTGGGCCGCCATGCGAAAAGTAGTATCCATGCTCGCCGTGTCCATGGTCATGGCGTGCCTGTGTGTGCCTCCCGCGCATGCCGACGCCTCGCTCGGCGGCGTACGCCTGGCCGGCCACGGGTACGTCTGGGACCGGGCCTCCGGGGAGGCCGCACCGCCGCACATCGAGGCGGCCTCCTACGTCATCGCCGACCTGGAGACCGGCCAGGTGCTGGCGGCCAAGGACCCGCACGGGCACTACCGCCCGGCGAGCACGCTGAAGACGCTCACGTCGATCACGCTGATCCCGCGGCTCGATCCGGCCATGAAGGTCAGGCCGTCCGTGGCCGCGGTCGATGCCTCCGGCTCCGCGGTGGGCCTGGACGTCACGTGGACGTACACCGTCAAGGACCTGTTCCACGCGTTGCTGATGCAGTCGGGCAACGACGCCGCCATCGCCCTCGCCGAGGCGAACGGCGGAATGGCTCCCACACTGGCCGCGATGAACGCCGAGGCGCGCCGGATCCGGGCCCTTGACACGGTCGCCGCCACGCCCAACGGCCTCGATGACGACCCGCCGCTCACCGTCGCGCAACAGCACAGCTCGGCGTACGACCTGGCGCTGATCATGAAGCAGGGGCTCACTCTGCCGGACTTCCGCACGTACGTCGGCGCGAAGCTCTACCACTTTCCGGCCCCGCCGACCAAGGAGGAGCGCAAGAAGGGCAGGAAGATCGGCGACTACGAGATCGGCACCCACGACCACCTGCTCGTGAGCAACCCCTACCCCGGCATGATCGGCGGCAAGAACGGCTGGACCAGCCACGCGCTGGGCAGCTTCGTCGGAGCGGCCACCTGGGGCGGCCACACCATCATCATCTCGCTGATGCACGCTCAGTCCGACTTCTGGGGCGACGCCAGGTCCCTGCTGGACTGGGGCTTCGCGGAGCGCTCCAAGGTCGAGCCGGTCGGCACGCTGGTCGATCCGGTGCCGCCGCCGGCGAAGCCCAAGCCGAAGGCGGCCCGGCAGCCGGCCGGCGTTGAGAGGTCCCCGTCCGGCGGGATCGACTGGTGGAAGATCGGCCTGCCCGCGGCCCTGGCCCTGGCGGTCATCGCCGGGCTGAGCATCGGCCTGCGGCGCCGCCGCCGTCCCGCGGACGCCGGACCGACGCCGGGC
>JAOPYL010000193.1 GCA_025964625.1 Actinoallomurus sp.
CCGCCCGGTGAACTCGGGGAAGTTGTTGGTGGCGTGCAGCCGCTCGGACGCCTCGGTCCAGTCGGAGCGGTAGACCAGGTCGTTCCACTCGGGGATGAGGGTGCCGAGCGGGCACCCGTTGTGGCAGAACGGGATGCCGCAGTCCATGCAGCGCGCCGCCTGCTTCTCCAGCGAGTCCTTCGGGAAGTCCTCGTACACCTCTCGCCAGTCGCGGATCCGCACGTCGACCGGGCGACGCTCCGGGAGTTCCCGCGGATGGGTCATGAAGCCCTTGGGGTCAGCCATTTCTCCCCTTCACCCGTTCGAGGACGGGAGCGCGGCACACGGTCGCGCATCCATGGTCGGTGCGTACATCGGTCAGCCGGTTCCGGCGGCCATGACCGCCTCGTCGGCGTCGCGGCCCTCGGCCTCGGCCCGGGCCCGTACGGCCAGCACCCGCTTGAAGTCGCGCGGCATGACCTTGCCGAAGCGTTCCACCGCCTCGTCCCAGCCGGCGAGCAGCCCGGCGGCGACCGCCGAGCCGGTCTCGGCGTGGTGCCGGGAGACGATGTCGCGCAGGTCGCCGCGGTCCTGGCCGGTCAGCGGCTCGAGTTCGACCATCTCCATGTTCACGTGCTCCGGCCGCAGGTCCAGGACGTAGGCGATGCCACCGGACATGCCCGCCGCGAAGTTGCGGCCGATCGGGCCGAGCACGACCGCCCGGCCGCCGGTCATGTACTCACAGCCGTGGTCGCCGACGCCTTCGACGACGGCGGTGGCTCCGGAGTTGCGGACGCAGAAGCGTTCGCCGACGATGCCGCGGATGAACGCCTCGCCGGACGTCGCCCCGTACAGGATCACGTTGCCGGCGATGATCTGCTCCTCCGCGGCGAACGCCGAGTCGGCGGGCGGCCGGACCGTGATGCGGCCGCCGGACAGGCCCTTGCCGACGTAGTCGTTGGCGTCGCCGGTCAGCCGCAGGGTGATGCCGCGCGGCAGGAAGGCCCCGAGGGACTGCCCGGCGGAGCCGGTGAGGGTGATGTCGATGGTGTCCTCGGGCAGCCCGTCCGCGCCCCATTTCAGCGTCACTTCGTGTCCGAGCATCGTCCCGACGGTGCGGTTGACATTGCGGACGGGCAGCTCGAGGCTGATGGGATCGCCGTAGGCGATGGCGCCTTCGGCGAGCTGGATGATGGTGTTGTCCAGCGCCTTCTCCAGGCCGTGCTCCTGCCCGATGACGCTCCGCAGCGGAGTGCCGTCCGGCAGTTCGGGCCGGTGCAGGACCGGCGCCAGGTCGAGCCCGGCGGCCTTCCAGTGGTCGACGGCCCTGGTCGCGTCGATCAGCTCGACGTGCCCGATGGCCTCCTCCAGGGACCGGAAGCCGAGCGCGGCGAGATGCTCGCGCACCTCTTCGGCGATGAACTCGAAGAAGTTGACGACGAACTCCGGCTTACCGCTGAACCGTTTGCGCAGCTCCGGGTTCTGGGTCGCGACGCCCACCGGGCAGGTGTCCAGGTGGCAGACGCGCATCATGACGCAGCCCGAGACGACGAGGGGCGCGGTGGCGAAACCGTACTCCTCGGCGCCCAGGAGCGCGGCGATGATGACGTCCCGGCCGGTCTTCATCTGGCCGTCGGCCTGCACCACGATCCGGTCGCGCAGGCCGTTGAGCAGCAGCGTCTGCTGGGTCTCGGCCAGGCCCAGCTCCCACGGCGCCCCGGCGTGCTTGATGGAGGTCAGTGGCGAGGCGCCGGTGCCGCCGTCGTGACCGGAGATCAGCACGACGTCCGCGTGCGCCTTGGAGACGCCCGCGGCCACGGTCCCGACCCCGACCTCCGCGACGAGCTTCACGTGCACGCGCGCCGAGGGGTTGGAGTTCTTCAGGTCGTGGATGAGCTGCGCGAGGTCCTCGATCGAGTAGATGTCGTGGTGCGGCGGCGGCGAGATCAGGCCCACGCCGGGCGTGGAGTGCCGGGTCTTGGCGATCCACGGGTAGACCTTGTGCCCCGGGAGCTGGCCGCCCTCGCCGGGCTTGGCGCCCTGCGCCATCTTGATCTGCAGGTCGTCGGCGTTCGTCAGGTACTCCGACGTCACGCCGAACCGGCCGGACGCCACCTGCTTGATCGCCGAACGGCGCAGGTCGCCGTTGCCGTCCGGGATGAACCGCTCCGGGTCCTCGCCGCCCTCGCCGGTGTTGGACTTGCCGCCGAGACGGTTCATCGCGATGGCGAGGGTCTCGTGGGCCTCCGCGGAGATGGAGCCGTACGACATCGCGCCGGTGGAGAACCGCTTCACGATCTGCTCGACCGACTCGACCTCCTCGATGGGCACGGGAGGCCGCGCGCCCTCGCGCAGCCTGAACAGCCCGCGCAGGGTCATCAGTCTGGCCGACTGCCGGTCGACGAGCCCGGTGTAGTCCTTGAAGATCTCATAGCGGCGGGTCCGCGTGGAGTGCTGGAGCTTGAAGACCGTCTCCGGGTTGAACAGGTGCGCCTCGCCCTCACGGCGCCACTGGTACTCCCCGCCGACATCGAGGGTGCGGTGCGCGGCCGCGTTCCCGCCGGGCGGGTACGCCCGGTGGTGCCGTTGGGCGACCTCCTCGGCGAGCACGTCGAAGCCGACGCCGCCCAGGCGGGAGGTGGTGCCGGCGAAGCACTCGTCGATGACCTCGGCGCCCAGGCCGATCGCCTCGAAGATCTGCGCTCCGGTGTAGGAGGCGACCGTCGACACGCCCATCTTCGACATGATCTTCAGGACGCCCTTGCCGTACGCCTTGACGAGGTTGCGGACCGCGGCGGGCTTGTCGAGGTCGAGGACGCCGGTGTCGGCCAGGTCCTCGACCGTCTCGATGGCGAGGTACGGGTTGAGCGCCGAGGCGCCGTACCCGATGAGCAACGCCATGTGGTGGCACTCGCGGGCGTCGGCGGTCTCGACGACCAGCCCGACCCGGGTGCGGCTCTTCTCCCGGATCAGGTGGTGGTGGACGGCGCCGGTGAGCAGCAGCGACGGGATCGGCGCCCGCGACGCGGAGGCGCCCCGGTCGGACAGCACGAGGATCCGCGCGCCGCCCCTGATCGCCGTCGAGACCTCGTCGCAGATCTCCTCGAGCCGCTGCGACAGTGCGGCTCCCCCACCGGTCACGTCGTACAGGCCCTGCACGATGTGAGCGGCGAAACCGGGCATATCGCCTTCGTCGTTCATGTGGATGATCTTGGCGAGTTCCTCGTTGTCGAGGATCGGCGTGGGCAGCACGAGCCGGCGGCACGAGTGCGGGCCCGGGGCGAGCAGGTTGCCCTCGGGACCGAGGGTCGACTGCAGGCTCGTCACCAGCTCTTCGCGGATCGCGTCCAGCGGCGGGTTGGTGACCTGCGCGAACAGCTGCTTGAAGTAGTCGAACAGCTGGCGGGGGCGGTTCGACAGCGCGGCGAGCGGCGTGTCGGTGCCCATGGATCCGAGCGGCTCGGCGCCGTTCCGGGCCATCGGCGCCAGGATGATCTTCAGCTCCTCGTCGGTGTAGCCGAAGACCTGCTGCTCCTTGGCCAGCGTGTCGTGCGAGGGGCTCTGCCCGTCGCTCATCTCCGACACGGCCCTCAGTTCGCGCTGCGGGAGCTCCTCGAAGCGGATCAGCCCGGCGTGCAGCCACTCCGCGTACGGGTGCTCCGCGGCGAGCTCGGCCTTGATCTCGTCGTCCTCGACGATGCGTCCCTGGGCGGTGTCGACGAGGAAGATCTTGCCGGGCTGCAGGCGGCCCTTGCGGACGATGTCGGACGGCTCGATGTCGAGCACCCCGGCCTCGCTGGCCAGCACGACGAACCCGTCCTTGGTCACCCAGAAGCGTCCCGGGCGCAGGCCGTTGCGGTCGAGCACGGCCCCGACGACGGTGCCGTCGGTGAAGGTGACGCTGGCCGGACCGTCCCATGCCTCCATGAGCGTCGAGTGGAACTCATAGAAGGCGCGGCGTGCCGGGTCCATCTCGGCGTGGTTCTCCCACGCCTCCGGGATCATCATCAGCACGGAGTGCGCCAGCGACCGCCCGCCGAGGTGGAGCAGCTCCAGGCACTCGTCGAAGGACGCCGTGTCGCTGGCCTCGATGTCGATGATCGGGGAGAGCCGCGACAGGTCTCCCGGGATCAGGTCCGAGTCCAGCAGCGCCTCGCGGGCCCGCATCCAGTTGCGGTTGCCCTTGACGGTGTTGATCTCTCCGTTGTGGGCGATGAACCGGTACGGGTGAGCCAGCTCCCAGGCCGGGAAGGTGTTCGTTGAGAACCGCGAGTGCACGAGCGCGATCGCGCTGGTGAACCGCCGGTCGGACAGATCGGGGAAGAACGGCTCCAGCTGCGGGGTGGTCAGCATCCCCTTGTAGACGATGGTGCGGCTGGACAGGCTCGGGAAGTACACGTGCGCGTCCTGCTCGATGCGCTCGCGCGCGCAGAACACGATGCGGTCCAGCTCGAGTTCACGCGCGCCGTTCGGGGCGCTGAGGAACAGCTGGGCGAAGTGCGGCATCACCCTGCGTGCCGTGGGGCCGCAGAAGTCCGGGTCGTAGGGAAGGTCGCGCCAGCCCAGGACGGTCAGCCCCTCCTCGGCCGCGATCCGCTCGATCGCGGCGACCGCGGCGGAACGCTCCGCGGACACGGCGGGCAGGAACGCGATCCCCACCGCGTAGGCGCCGGCCTCGGGCAGTGTGAAGCCGGTGGCCTCGCGGAACAGCGCGTCGGGGATCTGGGTGAGAATCCCCGCACCGTCGCCGTCGTCGGGCTCGGCGCCCTTGGCGCCGCGATGATCCAGGTTTCGGAGGACGGTCAAGGCCTTCACGACGATGTCGTGACTCTTTCGGCCGGCAAGATCGGCGACCATGCCAACGCCACAGGCATCGTGCTCGTTGGCGGGGTCGTACAGACCTTGACGCTCAGGGCGTCCCTGGCCCGGAATCATGGCAGCGGGCACCATCGACCTCCCGTCGTCTCGTTCTGCTCCTCATCAGTGCAGTCCGGGACGACGTTGGCCCTGCTGCGGTGACTAGAGATTACAGCACTGTCTGTTTCATCCCCGACGCGGCATGATCGCGAAACTTACCGGATCGTACCCATCTCATCTCAACCGGTTGATTCGCCGGGTTAATTCCGGTGGAAGAGGAACTCCTTGCCCGCCTCCCGCACCGTTGAGCTGGGCTGAGCTGGGGCTGATCGTGTCGGTACCGTAGTCGTCGCCCTGACTGCCGTCCGCGTGGCCCGCCCGGCCGACCACGACGAAGTGGCCGTACGCACCGCTCTCCGCGCCGGTCGAGCCCTTGCCGACCTGAGCGTGATCCGCCCTCCTGCCTCTACAGTTGCGCCATGTCTCAGGTGCCGCAGCGGGTCGGCGAGCTACTCCACGGCGTGGGGTCACGCCGTTTCCGCCATGCGCTGAGCCTGCTGACCGGCGATCTTTCCTGGGACGCCGACGGGCTCGCCGCCGCGACCGCGGCGCCTCGCCGGTCGATCGACGCACTGCTGTCCGCGCTGGGCGACGATCTGGACGGCGGGCGCATCCGGCCGTCCCGGGCGGGTGCCTACCGCGCCCTGGCGGTCCCGGAGATCCTGGCCGACCCGGTCGCCCACCTGCTGCCCGAGCACGCCGAGACCGTCGCCGAGATGGAGAAGCTGATCGCGGCCGCGCCCCGGCCCCGTACCGCTCTGGACCACGTCGCGGCGACCGCCGGCACGGCCGTCCGGCGAGCGCTGCTGATCGGCGCCCGGTTCTGGCTCGGCGGGGCACGGCTGTTGTGCGCCGGCGACCACGACCTCACCTCCCTCGCCGTCGCCCTGACCCATCCAGGCGTCGAGATCACCGTCGTCGACATCGACGAGCGCGTTCTGGAGTTCATCGGCGAGGAGGCCGCCCGGCGTGGCCTGCCGATCCGCTGCCGCTTCGCCGACCTGCGCCTCGGGCTTCCGCCGGGGGTGCGTGAATGGGCCGATCTGGCCTTCACCGACCCGCCGTACACCCCGGACGGTGTGGCATTGTTCACGCTGCGCGCTCTGGAGGGGCTGCGCGACCGCGGCACGGGACGGGTGCTGGTGGCGTACGGCGCAAGCGAGGGGACCCCTGCGCTGGCACTGAAGGTGCAGGCGGCGCTCGGCCGGCTGAACCTCGCGAACGAGGCGATCTGGCCCGACTTCAACCGCTACCACGGGGCACCGGCGATCGGCTCGGCCAGCGACCTGTACGTCCTGCGCCCGACGAACCGCACCTGGAAGATGCTCGGCTCGGCGCCCGCGGCCACCCGGATCTACACGCAGGGACCGCAGGCGGTCGAGGCCACGGACGAGACCGTGGCCGCTGTCACCGTCGGCTCCGCCGAGCTGCTGGTCGGCGAATGGCCCAAGGGGTTCGCGCCCGGCACGCCACGGGTCCATCTGTCGACCTGGCTCGCGAAGCCGTACGCGGGGCGCGACCGCGACGTCGCGGTCGCGCTGCCCGCGGCGACGGACGTGCTGCCGGCGCGCGTGCTGCTCGCCGCCCGCGCCGAGAGGATACGGGTGCTGACGCCCGGCACCGTGCCACGGTCGCTGAAGGGCCTCCTGTCGGCCGTGTACGACATCGAGACGATGCCCGGTGAGATCACCGCGTCACGCGTCGCTCCGCCCGAGGGTCCGCTGGGGGTGCTGCGGCACATCCTCGACCGGCCGCACGGCAAGATCGCCAACGCCTGGCGGGAGGGGCTCATCTCTCAGGCCGCCGGCGACCTGACCAAGAATGAGGCGCGCGCCCGGATTCAGGAGGCCGCGCCCTGGCTCGGCGACGCGACCGTGCTGGACCTGCCCGCCCATCGGCTGCGCTCCCTGCCCGACGCCGTACGGCGGTCGGCCGCCCTCTGAGCCGGGCGGCAGATCACCGGGTCGGGCGGCTCAGCCGGCCTGGCCGTTCCCGGCCGCGCGGAGGAGGACGGCGCCTGGACGACCGGCGGTCACGAGCAGGGACAGGAGCCCGGTGTCCTTCTCATCACCCGTGCCGTCGGCCCGTTGCACCCAGGTGATCACCGCGTAGTGGCCCATCGCCAGCCCGCGCGCGATGCTGAACGCCTGGCCGAACGGCCTCGCCGTGGTCAGCGGCAGCGCGAATCCGTTCCCCGACTTCGGGTCGGCCGCGGCGACGAGCCGGTCGGCGGAGCTGGAGTCCGCCAGATTGAAGATCGTCACCATCGCGGCGAAGTGCTTGTCGGTGTACACGCCGCGGGTGGCCTGGGTGCAGCCCGCCCGCTGTAGCTGCCCGGCGAGTCCCCCGCCCCAGACGGCCGCGGTGCACTGGGCGTCGATTTTGGACGCGGCCAGTTTCAGTGACGCCTTCGAGTCCGCGTCCACGATCGTCTTGGTGCCGAAGACCTCATCGGCGGTGAGCGGCCTCGCGTCCGCGCTCCGCTTGCCGATCGGCTCGAAGACCGGCGTCGATGGCGCCTGCGAGTAGGCGGACGGGACAGGCCCGCCGGCGGCGACCGGGGGGGCCGTGGGAGCCGCCGCCTTGTGCCCGCCATCGCCGAGGACGACGAGGGCCGCCGCGACGATCACTGCCACCAGCATGACCACCCCGGCGGCGGCGAAATAGGCGACAGGCGGCACCGACCCCAGACGTAGCGGCGCGCGGCCGCCGGATCGGCGTGGCACGGGAGCCGGCCCGTGCCGCCCGCCGTGGCCGTCGTGACTGCCGTCGTCGGCGCTGGGGTGACCGGCGTACCTGCCGTGACCGGCGTGGGCGCCCCGATGATGCTCGGCCTCTCCGGCCATGGCCCTATCCACCGACGAGTACGAGGCGTTCCCAGACGAAGTCGTCGGCACGCTCGATGGCGATGCTGGCGTCCAGGAGCTCGTTCATCGTCTGCGGCTGCCCGCCGCCGGCCCGCTCCACCCAGCTGATGACCACGTAGTGGCCGAAGGACTGGCTGTAGGCCGCGCTGAAGCCGCTGCCGAAGTTCTCCATGCCCTTCGCCGTCAGCGGCGAGACGAACCCCGCGCCGCTGTTCGGGTCGAGATCGCGCACGATCTGCTCGGCGCCCTGCAGCTGCTCCATGTTGAGCACGATGAACTGGCCGACGTACTTCTTGTCCTGGCTGACGTACGCGCCGCGGGCCAGCTGGCTGCAGCCGTACTTCTGCAGGTCTGTCTTGAGTTCCGGGCCCCAGGCCGGGGACGCGCAGTCGGACAGGGACGAGTCCACCAGGGTGAATGCGTAGGCGGCATACTTGACGCTCTTGGCCTGGCCGCCGAAGACCTCGCTCTGGCTCAGCGCGCGCTTGTCCTTGCTGCGCTGGTTCAGCTTGTTCACCAGTGAGTTGGCCGGGGTGTTGACGTACACCTTGGGCAGCACCCGTGCGGCCGCGACGGCCTGGGACTTCTTGCCGCCACCACCGCCCATCGCCACCACGGCGACGACGGCGACCACGAGAAGGACGGCCACCACGGCGCCGCCGATGATCAGCAAATTCCGGTTGGATCCACGTGAAGAGCGGTGCCGGCGCGGCTGCTGCCGCTCCTCACCATCCCCGTATCCCATCTCGCTCACGAGCCGTGAGCTTAGCGAACGTCAGACGAACGCAGGTCCATATCGCCGTTCTGTCGCGTTTCGTCCGATCATGTGTGGCGCCGTTCGCGCACGTCAGACGCCGCTGCTCCCAATGAGGGAACCCACCGCGAAAGTGATGGCCGCCGCGGCGCCGCCGAGGATCAGCTGGCGCAACCCGCCGTACCACCAGCTTCGCGCGGTGACACGGGACACCAGCGCCCCGGCGCCGAACAGCCCCAGCGCCGCGAGCACCGCGGCGGGCCAGAGGCTGGTCGCGCCCAGGAGGTACGGCAGCACCGGCAGGAACGCCCCGACCGCGAACGACAGGAACGAGGACCCGGCGGCCAGCAGCGGCGACGGCAGGTCGTCCGGATCGACGCCGAGCTCCTCGCGGGCGTGGATGCCGAGTGCCTCCTCCGGGTCGCGCGACAGCTGCCGGGCGACCTCTTTGGCCAGTTCGGCGCTGAGGCCCCGCGCCTCATAGAGCTGCGCCAGCTCGAGCTCCTCGGCCTCGGGGCTGTGCTGCAGCTCCCGACGCTCGACCTCGATCTCCGCCTGGGCCAGCTCCGCCTGTGAGGCGACGGAGATGTACTCCCCCGCCGCCATGGAGAACGCGCCCGCCGCCAGCCCGGCCAGCCCGGTGAGCACGATCACCTGGTGGTGCACCCGGCCACCGGAGACGCCGGCGATCAGCGCGAAGTTGGAGACGAGACCGTCCATGGCACCGAACACCGCGGGTCGCAACCAGCCGCCGGTCACATCCCGATGTTCGTGATGGATCTCCGCGCGGGGGCCACTTTCGCTGGCAGTGACGCCATCCACCGCGCTCACGCTCTCCTCGGAGGTCACGCCTGGCCCTCGGCCGGCTCTCCGCCGGTCGCGGCCTTCTCCCTGCTGACGCCTTCGACCTTACCGGCCTCGCCCTTCGCCGCGAGCCCGGCGTCCGCCGTCTCCGGCCCGTCCGCGGGCTCCGAAGACGCGGGCTCGACGGCATCGGCGCCCCCCGCCGGCTTCTCATCCGCCACAGCGGCGCCGGGCTCCGCCGCTGTTTCCTCGCTCTCGGACTCCGCGATCGCACCGGCGGCCTCGTCCGGGGTCTCGCCCGCCGGCTCCGCGGCGTCGTCCTCGGCGACCGATCCGAACGTGCCAGGCGGGATCTCGGTCCTGCCGCGGTAGACGTACAGGTAGGCGACCGCGGCGAGGAAGACGAACAGCGAGGTCCAGTCGTTGAGGCGCAGGCCGAGGATGTGGTGGGCCTGGTCGACGCGCAGCCACTCGATCCAGGCGCGGCCCACGGTGTAGGCGCCGACGTACAGCGCGAACGTGCGGCCGTAGGTGAGACGGAAGCGCTTCTCCGCCCAGATGACCAGGACGGCGACCCCGATGCACCACAACGACTCGTACAGGAACGTGGGGTGGTAGGTCCCGATGTCCGGGGTGTTCACCGGGCGGTGCGCGGGATCGATCTCGACCGCCCACGGAAGCTTGGTGGGCCGGCCGTACAGCTCCTGGTTGAACCAGTTGCCCCAGCGGCCGATGGCCTGCGCCAGGACGATGCCGGGCGCGGTCGCATCGGCGAAGGCACGCAGGGACACGCCGCGCCGGCGGCAGCCCACGTAGGCGCCCAGGGCGCCGAAGGCGACGGCCCCCCAGATGCCGAGCCCGCCGTTCCAGACCTCGAGCGCGCCGATCGGGTGCCAGTTCTTCCCGAAGTAGAGCTCGTAGTCGGTGATGACGTGGTAGAGCCGACCTCCGACGAGACCGAACGGGACCGCCCATACCGCGATGTCGACGACGGTGCCGGAACTGCCGCCACGGGCGACCCAGCGCCGCTCACCGAGCCAGACGGCGACGATCACCCCAATGATGATCATCAGGGCGTATCCGCGGAGCGGCAGGGGGCCCAGATGGACGACCCCCTGCGAAGGGCTGGGGATGGAGGCGAGCGGCTGCTGCATGAGAAGTGAGATTACCGGCTGTAGAGACGCGTCGATGACGATCAGGTGTTGAAATGTCCGCCGCCTGCCGGCGCACGTCGGCAGGCGGCGGCGCGATCACTTCTTCGCTGTGCCGGACGGGCTCGCGGAGACGCTCGGCGAAGTGCTCGGGGACGTGCTCGGGGACGTGCTCGGCGAAAGGTCCATCGGCTGGGCGGCCAGAATGGCCTTCTCGAGGTTCGCCGGGTTGAGCAGGGTGCCGCTGAGGTCCAGCGACTGGCCGTCGAGGTAGACCGTCGGCGTGCCGGTGACCTTCCGGGTCTGCTCGGCGTAGTTCGTCATCTGGTCCAGCTGGCCCTGCTTCTGTGAGCCGTTCACGCACTTCTCGAATGCCGGATTGTCGAAACCGAGGCTCTTCGCCCAGCCGATGAGGTCCTTGTTGGAGAAGCCGTCGGAGCCCTCCGCCGGCTGGTTCTTGTAGATCAGGTCGTGGTACTGCACCCACTTGTCCGCCGGAGCGCACAGAGCCGCGTTGGCGGCCCGCTGCGAATTGCCTCTGACCGGATCCGGCTGCTGCTTGAACAGCCAGAACGGGTAGTACAGAACGTTGACCTTGCCCTCGGCCGCGAGTCTCTTGATGGTGTTCCCGCTGGACTTCTCGAACTCATGGCAGATCGGGCACTGGAAGTCCTCGAACAGCTCCAGTTTGGGCGCCTTGGCGCCCGGCTTCCCCATGAGGACGGCCTCGTCGGACTGGCGGCTCGCCGGCGCGAACGCCCCGGTATAGGCGTTCGGGTCCTTCTTGTTGGCGAAATAGACGGTGATGACCACGGCCAACGCCACGATCACGAGGGCGCTGAGACTGATCATCAGCATCCGCGCTCGCTGCTGCTTCTGAGCCTGATGCCTGCGCTCCTCCGCCAGCCGCTCGCGGGCCGACCGCTGTCGAGCGGCCTTACTCATGTGGTCTCCTCCGAATATCCGTTGAACGCTCAGACCGCATACAGCCCGAGCACCCGGTCGAGCGCGAGCCTGCCACGCGGGAATACCATCAGCCAGGCCGCGAGGACGAGGAAGCCGAGATCCCGCAAGATCTCCCTAAGATAGTGCGTCTGCCCCTTACCGACCGCGCCGCCACCGCCGAAGCAGCCGCAGTCGATGGACAGTCCTCGCGCCCACGCCGAGATGATCCCGGCGATGAAGACGACGAACAGCAGCCCGACGCAGACGGCCATGACCCGCGTGGCGAAACCGAGCAGGATCATCGCGGCCAGCGCCATCTCCAGCACCGGCAGGCCGAAGGCGACCGGCGTGACCACGCCCTTGGGAAGGATCTCGTACGAGGAGACGGCCACTTTCTGCAGCCCCTGCGCCTCGCTGAACTTGGCGTATCCCGCATAGCCGAGGATAGCCGCGAGTGCGACGCGCACCACCACGGTGATCCATTCCTGGTATTGCAGGGCGGGAGACAGGAATCCCCCTCCGGCCCTCGGCTTGTGTCCAGCCACAGTCGTTCCTCACGGTGTCGCGATCCGGCGCGCGCCAGCATAGGCGGCCGACGATAAGGCCGCCGTCAAGCGTGCGGGCACATCCTGTCACTTTCGCGACCGACGCGAGCGATCTAGCGCCGGACGCCCTCGGCGAGTTCCGCGGTGAGCCGCCGGACGGCATCGAGGCCCTCCTCCGGAGAGGGGGCGTCGAGCAGCCGGCGGATGAACGCCGAGCCGACGATCACACCGTCGGCGAAGCCCGCGACCTCCGCGGCCTGTGTGCCGTCGCTGACGCCGAGACCGAGACCGATCGGCAGCGACGCACCCGGTGACATGGCGTTCCGCGTGCGCTCGACGAGACGCGCGGCACCCGTGTCGACGGCGGAGCGGGCACCCGTGACGCCCATGAGGGAGGCGGCGTAGACGAAACCGCGGCACAGGTCGGTGATGGCGGCGAGCCGCTCGTCGGTGGAGCTGAGCGCGACGAGGAAGATCCGGTCGAGGCTGTGCGCGTCCGAGGCGGCCAGCCACGGGCCGGCCTCCTCGGGCGTGAGGTCCGGCGTGATCAGCCCGGAACCGCCGGCGGAGGCCAGATCACGGGCGAAGGCGTCGACGCCGTACCGGTCGACCGGGTTCCAGTACGTCATGACCAGCGTGGGCACGCCGGTGGCGGCGACCGCCTCCACGGTGCGGAACACGTCGGCGACGTGGATGCCGCCGGTCAGGGCCTGGTGCACGGCGTCCTGGATGGTGGGGCCGTCCATGAGGGGGTCGGTGTAGGGCAGGCCGACCTCGATGATGTCGCAGCCGGCCTCGACCATGGTCGTGGCCGCCGCGATCGCGCCCTCGTAGGACGGGAATCCGGCGGGCAGATAGCCGACCAGCGTCCCGCGCCCCTCGGACCGGGCCTTCTCGAAGGCCGTCGCGGCACCGCGTGACGCCTCCCGCACGTCATCACCCTGCGCCACCGGTTCGCTCCGCCCGCCCGGCCCTGGATCGCTGACCGCCGATGCCTCGCGCACGTCGCTCACAGCGCGTCTCCGTCCTCGGCGACGAGCCCGAACCACTCAGCAGCCGTGTGCATGTCCTTGTCCCCGCGGCCGGACAGGCACACCACGACCGTGGCGCCCTCGCCCAGCTCCGGGCCGATCTTCAGGGTGCCCGCGAGGGCGTGTGCGGACTCGATGGCCGGGATGATCCCCTCGGTGCGGCACAGCAGCGCGAACGCGTCCATGGCCTCGGCGTCGGTGACGGCCTGATAGGTGGCGCGGCCGGTGTCGTGCAGCCAGGAATGCTCTGGGCCGACGCCCGGATAGTCCAGCCCGGCCGAGACCGAGTGCGTCTCCAGGGTCTGGCCGTCGTCGTCCTGCAGCAGGTAGGTGCGCATCCCGTGGATCACGCCGACGGAACCGCCGACGAGCGTGGCCGCGTGCTTGCCGCTGCCGACGCCGCCTCCCCCGGCCTCGAAGCCGTACAGCCGCACGTCGGTGTCGGGAACGAAGGCGTGGAAGGCGCCCATGGCGTTGGAGCCGCCTCCGACGCAGGCGACGACCGCGTCGGGTAGCCGCCCGGTCAGCTCAAGGGTCTGCGCGCGCGCCTCGACCCCGATGATCCGCTGGAAGTCGCGGACCATCATCGGGAACGGGTGCGGGCCCATGGTCGAGCCGATGCAGTAGTGGGTGTCGTCCACGGTGGACACCCAGTCGCGGAACGCCTCGTTGCAGGCGTCCTTGAGAGTACGGCTGCCGGTCGTCACGGGAACGACCTCGGCGCCGAGCATCCGCATGCGGGCGACGTTGAGCGCCTGCCGCACGGTGTCGACCTCGCCCATGTAGACCGTGCAGTCCAGGCCGAGCAGGGCGGCGGCGGTCGCGGTGGCGACGCCGTGCTGGCCGGCGCCGGTCTCGGCGATCACGCGGGTCTTGCCCATCCGCTTGGTGAGGAGCGCCTGGCCCAGCACATTGTTGATCTTGTGGGAGCCGGTGTGGTTGAGGTCCTCGCGCTTGAGCAGGACCCGGACGCCGCCGGCGTGCTCGCCGAACCGCTTGGCCTCGGTGAGGAGGCTGGGCCGGCCGGCGTAGGTCGCCAGGAGGTGATCGAGCTCGGCCCGGAAGCCGGGATCCCGCATCGCGGTGTCGTATGCGGTGGTCAGCTCGTCGAGCGCCGCCATGAGCGCCTCGGGCGCGAACCGCCCGCCGAAACGGCCGAAGTGGCCGGAGACATCAGGGACGCCACGCGTGGCATCGATGGTCATTGGGGTATCCCGTCGCGTGAGAAGAGGCCTATCCGGTCAGCTGAGATGCGGATGGGCGCGCCATCGCTCGCGCAGGCTCATGGGCACAGCCTACTTGCCCTGCCGGAGCGCGGGGTGGGTGCCGGCGGCGACGAGATCGGCCACCGCCGACCGCGGGTCCTTGCCCGTGACCAGGCTCTCCCCGACGAGCACGGCGTCGGCGCCGGAGGAGGCGTACGCGAGCAGGTCGTGCGGCCCGCGCACCCCCGACTCGGCGATCTTGACGACGTTGCCGGGGATCAGCGGCGCGATACGGGCGAACGTGCTCCGGTCGACGTGCAGCGTGGACAGGTCCCGGGCGTTGACGCCGATGACCTTGGCGCCCGCATCGAGTGCCCGGGTCGCCTCCTCCTCGGTGTGCACCTCGACGAGGGGCGTGAGCCCGATCGACTCGGCCCGCTCGATCAGCGAGATCAGGGCCTGCTGCTCCAGGGCGGCGACGATGAGCAGGACGAGGTCGGCGCCGTACGCGCGCGCCTCCCACAGCTGGTAGGAGGTGACGATGAAGTCCTTGCGCAGCACCGGGATGTCCACCCGGTTGCGTACCTCGGCGAGGTCGTCGATGGCGCCGCCGAAGCGTCGCCGCTCGGTCAGCACGCTGATCACCGCCGCCCCGCCCGACTCGTAGTCGGCGGCCAGCGCGGACGGGTCGGCGATGGCGGCGAGCGCTCCCTTGGAGGGGCTGGACCGCTTGACCTCGGCGATCACTGACACGCCCTGGCCGCGAAGGGCGCCGAGGGCGTCGCGCGGCGACGGCGCGTGGGCCGCCATCTCCTTCAGCGCGGCGAGCGAGACCGCCTGCTGGCGTTCCTCGAGATCGGCGCGCACCCCGTCCAAGATCTCGTCGAGTACGGTCATCTGGTCACCTCGCCCAGTGGCCCGGCAACAGGTGACCGGCGGTGCGGTGCCTGCCGGTTCGCGCCGCTCACGCGCTCACCCCGCAGGCACGTGAGCGAGGTGACATGGCACTTGGGTCCGCTTCGCTCACGTGATCGCTCCCCCTCGTCGGACGTCGTGTCTCCCGATCGTAGCCCGGCCGCTCCGATGTCCAGCCCGTGGGTGCGGGATCAGGGGGCGAGAACGTGCGCGAAGGGAAGGTTGCGAACGACCCCGTACACGACGATGACCACGGCGAAGGCGATGAGCGCGGAAGGGCGGACGATCTTGGCCTGGAGTGGCCGCCCCCGCCGTGCGGCCACCGCCCAGCGGACCCACACGTATCCGAGGAGCGGCAGCGTCACGAGGGCGAGCGCGTTGCGGCCGAACGCCTCCGCCATGTGCCCGCGGCTCAGTGCGTGGATCATGCGCAGCGACCCGCAGCCGGGGCAGTAGTAGCCGGTGAGGGCCAGGAACGGGCAGGTCGGGTAGTGACCCTGCTCGTCCGGGTCGACCAGGGCGACGTACGCGACCGCGCCGAGCACCCCGGCCAGCACGGCGTACGGCGCCCAGCGCGCCCGGGTACGGTTCCGCGACCGCGCCGTCGTCACGCTCTCAGGGTAGGCCGGGCCCGCCGGTGCCCGCGTGACCACGCCGGGGTCAGGGATCGGCGGCGTAGCCGACGCCCCGCACGGTGCGGAGCGGGCTGAGCGCGCCCAGCTTGGCGCGGAGCTGGGCGATGTGGACGTCGACGGTGCGTGTGCCGGCCGACTCCGCCGAGCCCCACACGGCGGCGAGCAGCTGCCCGCGGGTGAACACGCGTCCAGGGCGGCCCATCAGGAAGGCGAGCAGGTCGAACTCGGTGGCGGTGAGCGTCTTGGGTACGCCGGCCGCGGCGACGGTGCGGGTGGCCGCGTCCAGAAGGACCTCGCCGGCGCGCAGTACGCCCTCCGCCTGCGGGGCGGGCTCGTGGCCGCGCAGGGCACGGGCGACGGTGGCGACGAGGACGCGCGGGCTGAACGGGCGCGGCACCGCGTACGGTCCCGGGCCGGCCGATCCGTCCGGGACGACGCACACGATCGGCACCGCTCCGGCGGCCTCCGCGACCTCCTGGTGGACGCCCGCGGACAGATCGAGGATGACCACATCCGGCCTCAGCCGCCGGACCGCGGCGGCGGCCCCCGCCGGGTCGGTCACGACATGGACGTCATAGCCCTCGCGGGAGAGGTACAGCCGGGCGAGGTCGGCGACGCCGGCCTCGTGCTCCACCAGGAGCACGGTGCCGTGACGATCGACTCCCCGCGCTTCGGCCAGGTCGATCAGCGCTCCCTGAGGTCGGCGCTGGTGGGGTCGTCGCCGCGGTCGAGCGCCTTCCACAGCGACGCCGGGTCGTCGCCCGGCTGTGGCGCGGCGCCCGGGCGATCGTAGCGGGCCGACATGCCCGGCCAGCGCCGTCCGCGCACGACGGTGAGGAGCCCGGCGGCGGCCAGCAGCACGCCGCCCGCCAGGGACATCACCCACCAGCCGTTGACGTGCACGGTGACGTCACCGGCCAGCTTCGCCAGATTGCTCTTCTCGCCGGCGGCGGAGATGACGTGCGCTCGGCGGACGACCGTGGGCGACACGACCGCGATGATCGTTCCGCACCCGGTCAGCAGCACGCCGATGGCCACGCGTGCCCAGCCACGGGTGGCGAGAAGCGCGGCGACCCCGGCCAGCCCGGCCCAGGCCAGGGCGGCGATGACCCCGCTGAGGGACCGGCCGGTGAGGTCCTGGCTCAGCGACTGCAGGCCCGCGGCCCGCTCGACGACCGTCGCCCAGGTGCGCCCGGCGGAACCGGCGGCGAGCCCCGCCCCCGCCGCGCCGATCAGCGCGGCGACGGCAAGCTCGCGTCGCGCCGTCACTGGGGGCGCTCGCCCACGACCGAATCGAGCACGTCGGCGTCCCAGCAGGTGCGGTCGCCGGTGTGGCATGCCGCGCCGACCTGGTCGACCTTGATGAGCAGGGCGTCGCCGTCGCAGTCGAGCGCGACCTCCTTCACCCACTGCTGGTGACCGGAGGACTCGCCCTTGACCCAGTACTCCTGGCGGCTGCGCGACCAGTACGTCGCGCGGCCCGTGGTGAGAGTGCGGTGCAGGGCCTCGTCGTCCATCCAGGCGAGCATCAGCACCTCACCGGTGTCGTGCTGCTGGGCGATGGCGGCGACCAGGCCGTCGGCGTTCCGCTTGAGACGGTCGGCGATCTTGGGGTCCAAGGACATGGGTCCATTGTGCCGGGTCGTTCCGGTGGCGCGGCCGCGGGGGCGAAAGCCGCGGCGCTCCATGGCCGGATTCGGATGGGCGATAACGGCGGGGGCGGCAGGTGCCGGAATAACGAAGAGGCCCGCACCGAGAGCGGTACGGACCTCAACGGGTGGATATCGGCGAACTACAGCGGGCGGACCTGGTCCGCCTGCGGGCCGCGGTCGCCCTGGACGACCTCGAACTCCACACGCTGATTGTCCTCGAGCGAACGGAAGCCGGATGCGGCGATCGCCGAGTAGTGAACGAAGACGTCCGCACCACCGCCATCAATGGCGATGAAGCCGAACCCCTTGTCGGCGTTGAACCACTTCACGGTGCCCTGGGCCATGCCTAACTCCTTGCGGGACCAACAGACCCACACTTCATGGGCCGCCAAATGGCTGCTGCGGATGCGTGCAGGTCACGAAGAATCAAGAACGCCCGCTAGTCATGGGTCCGCGGGCGTCTGGTAAACGAACGTGGAACGACGACTACAACCGCTGTGAGCTTACCAACATTGGTGCTCCGTCACACTCCCCAAAGCGAAAGATCGCTTTTCGCCGTTCCCTTGTGCTCGACCGGTACGGCCGGGGGTCCGCGCGTCACAGCCATTGCGTCCCGGAGGTTTACCCACCCCATATGTCCCGCGATCAGCGATCGAGCTGGGCGGCCCAGGAGGCGTACAGCTCGGCGTATCTCCCCGGCTCCTCGACCAGCGCTGCGTGCGGGCCGCGCTGCACGATCCGGCCGTGGTCGAAGACGAGGACCTCGCCGGCCGCCTCCGCGGTGGACAGCCGGTGGGCGATCGAGATCGCGGTACGGCCCCGCGTGATGCCCTCGAGGGCCCGCTGGAGACGCACCTCCGTGGCGGGATCGACCGCGGAGGTGGCCTCGTCGAGCACCAGCAGGTCGGGGTCGGCCAGATAGGCGCGGGCCAGCGCCACGAGCTGGCGCTCACCCGCCGACAGCGACTCGCCGCGCTGCCCGACCGGAGTCCGCAGCCCCTCGGGCAGGCCTTGCAGCCAGTCGGCGAGCCCGAGCTCGGTCAGCGCGAGCACGATGTCCTCGTCGGTGGCGGCCGGACGGCCGTACCGGATGTTGTCGGCGAGGCCGGCGTCGAAGAGGAAGCCGTCCTGCGGCACCATCACGATGCGCTCGCGCAGCGAGGAGAACCGGATCTCGGTCAGCGGCACACCGTCGATGAGCACGCGCCCGGACGAGGGGTCCATCAGCCGGGTCAGCAGCTTGGCGAAGGTCGTCTTCCCCGAGCCGGTCTCGCCCACGACCGCCACACGTGAGCCTGGCGCGATGTCGGCCGACACTCCGTGCAGCACGGTCGGGCCGCCCGGGTAGGCGAAGGACACCTCGTCGAAGCGCACCTCGATCGCCCCGCGGGGAAGCTCCAGGCCCTCGGGCCCGGGGTCGGCCACGTCCGGGGTCGCGTCGAGCACGCCGAGCACGCGCCGCCAGCCGGCGATGGCGTTCTGCGCGTCGTTGAGCACCTCGGTCGCCACCTGCAGGGGGCTGACGAAGAGGGTGACGAGGAACAGGAACGCCACGAGTCTTCCGGTGGTGAGGTGGCCGCCGATGCCGAGCTCCGTGCCCGCCACCACCACGGCGGCGGTGGCGATCGCGGACGCCAGCTCGGTCGAGGGGTAGGTCAGCGCCACCAGGCGCTGGGCATGGGTCTGCGCGTCCCGGTAGGCGTCGACGGACTCGCCGATCCGGCGGGCGGTGCGCTCCTCGGCGCCGTACGCGCGGATGACCGGCGCGCCGACGACCGACTCGCTCACCGCGGAGAGCATGTCGCCGACCCGCTCACGCGCCGCGCCGTAGGCCTTCGACAGCCAGCGCTGGAAGAACCGGAGGGCGAACGCGAGGGGCGCGAAGACCGCCCAGACCAGCAGCGCGAGGGGCCACGAGTAGATCACCATCAGCGCGCTGGCCATGACGAGCTGGCCGCCGGCGACGATGATCATCAGACCGCCGTACTGCATGAACTGGCTGATCTGGTCGACGTCGGTGGTCACCCGTGACACGAGCCCGCCGCGCCGCTCGGCGCTCTGCGTGAGCATCGACAGGTCGTGGACGTGCCGGAACGCCCGCACGCGCAGCGCCGCCAGGCCGCTCTCGCTCGTGCGGTAGAGGCGTACGTTCATCCGGTACGCGGCCACGGCGGTCACGATGACGGCCGCGCCGCACACCAGCACGGCGGTGCGGATGAAGCCGATGTCCGGCCCGCCGTGCGGCCGCAGTCCCCGGTCCAGGGTCTGCTGCACGGCCACCGGCACGACGATGCGGCCGACCGTGGCGACGAGCGCGAGCAGCAGTGTCCCGCTGATGCCCCGCCGGAACTCGGGGGTCAGCCGCAGGCCGCGGCGGAGTGTGGCCAGTCCCGAGGTCTGGCCCGAATCGATGGCGGTCACGCCACCGCCTCCTCATTCTCGTCTCTCTCGTAGGCGGTGACCAGGTTCCGGTATCCCTCCGAGCCGTCCAGCAACTGCTCATGCGGGCCCTGCCCGGCGACCCGGCCGTGCTCGATGTAGACCACCTCGTCGGCCATCTCGATGGTCGCCTTGCGGTAGGCCACCACGACGACGGTCGCCTCCGAGTCGCGCAGCCCGTTCAGGATGCGGGCCTCCACCTGCGGGTCGACGCTGGAGGTCGCGTCGTCGAGGACGAGCAGGCGCGGCCGCCGGACCAGCGCGCGGGCCAGCGCGAGGCGCTGCCGCTGCCCGCCGGACAGAGTGGCGCCCCGCTCCCCCACCCGGGTGGAGAGGCCGCCGTCGAGGGCGGACACGAAGCCGTCGGCCTGGGCCAGCCGCAGCGCCTCCCACACGTCCTCGTCCGGGACGTCGAGGCCGAGTGTCACGTTGCCCCGCACGGTGTCGTCGAAGAGGTAGGTCTGCTGCGGGACCACCGCGGTGGTCCGGGCCAGGCCGCCGCGTTCGACGTCGCGCACGTCCACGCCGTCGAACAGCACGTCGCCGCTCGCCGGGTCGACGAGGCGGACCAGCAGGTTCGTCAGGGTGGACTTGCCGGAGCCGGTGGGGCCGACGACCGCGATGGTGCGCCCGGGTTCGGCGGTGAAGGCGACGTCGTGCAGAACATCATCGCCGGTGTAGGCGAACCGGACGTCACGCACCTCCAGGTGTGCCGCGCCGCCGCCGTCGAGGGTCGTCTCGCCGTACGGGAGCGATCCCGCGGCGTCGAGCACGCCCCGGACGCGGTCCCAGCCGACGACGCTGCGCGGCACCTCGGCGAGCACCCAGCCGAGCGCGCGGATCGGGAAGGCGAGCAGCGTGAACAGGTACGCGATGTGGACGAGGTCGCCGGCGGACATGGCGCCGGACCGCATGCGGATCGAGCCGACGAGCAGGACGGCGAGGACGCCGAGGTTGGGCAGCGCCTCGAGGACGGGGTCGAACAGCCCGCGCACGCGGCCGACCGCGACGTTGGCGTCCCGCAGTTCACCGGCGACCCCGGCGAACCGCTCGGTCTCCGACGCCTCACGGCCGAGGGTCTTGACGACCAGGGCGCCGTCGAAGCTCTCGTGCGCGACCTCGCTCACGTCGGCCCGGAGCTGCTGTGCGCGCGCCGCGATCGGCGCCAGCCTGCGCTGGTAGACGACGTTGAGCCCGGCGACGGCGGGGAAGACGAGGAAGCCGACGATCGCCACCATGACGTCGGTGGCGAGGATCTCGATCGCGGCGATGAGGAGCATCAGGACCACGCCGGTGGCCATCGGCAGCGGCGCGATCGGTGCCCACGCCGCCTCGACGTCGGCGTTGGCGTTGGACAGCAGTTGCCCGGTGGGGTGGTGGTGGTGCCAGGCGAGGGGAAGCCGGAGGTACTGCCGGGTCACGGCGCGCCGGTACGTCGCCTGCAGGTTGTACTGCATCATCCCCGCGTAGAGACGCCGGCCGGCGATGCCGAGGGCCTTCAGCGCGGCCACGCCGACGATGGCCACGCTGCCGAGGGCGAGGACTCCCGCCGTGGTGTGGCCGTCACGGAAGGCCGGCAGCACGACGTCCTGGGTGACGCGGCCGAGGACCCAGGCACTGCCCACGGTCATGGCCGCGTACAGTCCGCTGCTGATGACGGCGGCGGTGAAGAGACGTGGCTCGGCACGGACGGCGACACCAAGGATCCGCAGACCCTTGCGCAGGATGTCCGACGTCACGTTTTCTCGCATTGAATCCCCCCTCGCTGCAGATTGCGGGCCGCTAATCCCTATCACCCGGCGACCCCTGGTTATTCCTCTCGTGCCACCGCGGGCCTACGATCACGAGGGTGGCGAACCAGAACTGGGCCCGCGCCGAGCGCCTCGCGCTGAGCGACCTGCTCACCGAGACCGGCCCGGACGCCCCCACTCTCTGCCAGGGATGGACCACCGGCGACCTGGCCGCCCACCTACTGATCAGGGACCGCCGCCCCGACGCGGCACCGGGCATCGTCGTGCCCCTGCTGGGCGGCTACACCGAGCGGGTCCAGCGCCGCGTCGTGGAGTCGACGCCGTTCCCCCGGATCGTCGAGCAGATCCGGCAGGGACCTCCGGCCTGGTCCCCGTTGGGGCTGCCCGGCCTGGACGCCGCCGCGAACACGGTCGAGTACTTCGTGCACCACGAGGACGTGCGCCGCGCCCAGGAAGGCTGGCAACCCCGCGAGCTGCCCGCCGCCGAGGAGGAGCAGCTGTGGCGGCGGCTGAAGATGAGCCGCTTCACCCTGCGGCGGCTGCCGGTCGACATCACGCTCGTGGAGCCCGGCGGCCGGGCCCAGCACGTCACCAGGGGCGGCCGGCAGGCGCGGGTGCACGGCCTGCCGAGCGAGCTCACGCTGTGGGCGCTCGGCCGCAAGGACGTCGCACGGGTGGAGCTGACCGGCGAGGCCGAGGCGGTGAACGTCCTCTCGCAAGGGCGCTGGCGCCTCTGACCGCCGGGTGCTCCTCGGCGACGACGGAGCCGTCCCGCGCCCGTAATTTACTTGCCCGGTTTGTGGTCGAGTGCGCATCCTGCAACGGTGGAAGACATCGTCCTGCACTCAGCGGAGTCGCTGCACGGCCGCCTGCAACGCGGGCGGGGCTGCGCCGCGCGCGCCGCCGGCACGCCCGGCATGGGCGACCTCGTCTACGACTGCGTACGCCGCGATCCCCGGTGGGACATCCTCGAGGCCCGCGGCCTCTACTACGCGCGCCTGATATTCGACCTCGGGCTGCGGCTCACCCCCGTCACCGCGCACCTGTTCGATCCGCAGGACCACGCCGACACCGACGAGGACCGGACCGACCTGGCGGTCGACGTGCTCGCCTGCCTCGTCCGGCTGGGCCGGCGGGAGGCGGCGCCGCCGTTGCGCCGCTACGCCTTCGAGGGATCGAACTGGTACACCGCCCTGCAGCGGCTGGTCGAGCTCGACGACCCGGCGCTGGCCGAGGGACTGGACGACGTCGCGGCGGCCCGCTGCGACGACGGCGAGCTGGCCTGGCTGTGCGGCGTGGACGGCGCGGTGACGCGGGCATGGGCGCAGCGCCATCCGCGCATCGCGGCGGCCCGCAGGCCCGAGGCACGGCCGCACGAACCGCGTCCCGCGCTGACCCACCGCACCGACGCCGACCTCGCGGCCCTGGCGCGCGGCCACGGCGACGGCGCGACGGCCGCGATCCTCGAGCTCGGCCGCCGCCGCAGCCCTCTCGTCCTCGACCTGGCCGAGGAGCTGATGCCGGCCGGCGACTACGACGGCCCGCTGTGCCGGGCCGTGCGCGACCTCGGACCCGGCGCGCTGTCCCGCGCCCGCGCGTGGGCCGCCGAACGGCGCTCCTATCAGGACGTCGGCATCGACGTGCTCGCCGCGCACGGGACCGGCCTGGACGCCCCGCTGCTCCTCGAGGCCCTCGACACCGCTCTCGGCGAGGAGGACTGGGACCTCGCCGCGGTACCCGCCGACGGGCTCGGCCGGTTGCGCTCGCGGGCGGCGATCCCCCTGCTGATGTACGGCTGGGAGCAGGGCGCCTGCTCGCAGCTGCGCGCGAACCTGCTCGGAGCGCTGGCCGGAATCGACCCGCACGTGGCGGAGCCGTACCTCGTGGAGGGTCTGTGGGACTGCGAGGAAGGCGTGCGCCGCATCGCCGCCGGAGCCGTGCCCCTCGAGGGTGAGGCACGGACCCGGCTGCGGCGGCTGCGGCACGAGGCCGCAGAGGACCCGGATGTGCGGTCCGCGGCGGCCGGCCGTCTCGCCGGCGGTCCACGCTGAGCTCCGACAGCGCAGCGCTATCTCATCATGTCTCTGGCGTAGCGGCGGGAGCTCGTGCTACGCCAGAGAACATGAACGCTCGCAGGATCGAAAAGGCCGACGACCCGGCGGCGGTACACGTCGTCGAACGCGTCGAGACGGGCCGCATCGACCTCGTCCGCTTCCTCTACACCGACCACGACGGGATCATCCGCGGCAAGTCCGCCGCCGGCAGCCGGATCTCTGACCGGCTCCAGAGCGGGATCGGGCACACCGTCGGGATGATGGCGATGTCCATGCTCGACATGCTGCAGCCGGTGGAGGGCATGGGCCCGGTGGGAGAGGTCCGCATCATGCCCGATCCCTCCACGTACACGCCCCTGCCGTACGCGCCCGGCGCCGCCGCGATGCTGGCCGACCTGGTCCGGCCGGGCGGTGAGCCGTGGGAGGCGTGCCCGCGGACCTTCCTGAAGTCGGCCGTCACGGAGCTGGCCGGCGATGGCTACTCGCTGCTCGCCGCCTTGGAGCCGGAGTTCACCCTCGGGCGCCGGGTCCCCGCCGACGACGGGCCCGACCGGCTGGTCCCCATCGACGACAGCCTCTGCTACTCCAGCACCGGCTTCCACACGGCGCACGACTACCTGATCGAGCTGATTCACGACCTGGAGGCACAGGGCCTGCAGGTCGAGCACTACTACCCGGAACTCGGCCACGGCCAGCAGGAGGTGTCCATCCGGCCCGCCCAGGCCCTGCGGGCCGCCGACAACCACGTGCTCTACCGGGACACGGTGCGCGCCGTGGCGATGCGGCGCGGCCTGTGGGCGTCGCTGGCGCCCAAGCCCATCCCCGACCAGGCGGGGAACGGCACGCACCTGCACCTCTCGCTGTGGTCGGGCGAGCACAACGCCTTCTTCGACCCCGCCGGCGCGAACGGCCTGTCGGACGAGGGCCGCTGGTTCATCGGCGGTCTCCTCGCGCACCTGCCCGCCCTCACGGCGCTGACCGCCGGCAGCGTGAACAGCTTCCGGCGGCTGGTGCCGCAGACGTGGGCCGGCGCGTACGCCTGCCACGGCGTCGACAACCGGGAGGCGGCGATCCGGATCTGCTCCCCGATGCGGGACGACCCGGAGGGCTCGACCAACATCGAGTTCAAGCCGTCGGACTCGAGCGCGAACCCGTACCTGTCACTGGGAGCCGTGATCCACGCCGGGCTGGACGGCATCCGCACCAGGGCCGAGCCCGGCGAGACGGTCGACGTCGACCCCGCCGCGCTGCCGGAGAGCGAACGCCCACCCCGGCTGCCCACCTCACTCGGCGAGGCCCTGGACGCGCTGGAGGCCGACGACCTGCTCATGAACGCCCTCGGCCCGCTGCGCCGCACCGCCTACCTCGCCGTCAAACGCGCCGACGCCGACGCGTTCGCCGGCCAGGACGCCGAGCAGGAATGCTTCCACCACTTCACGAAGTTCTGAGTCGCACGGATCGCTGACCTCGGTCAAGACGACCAATGAACGGCAGGAGCGCCACGGCCGCCACCTGCGCCTGGTGAAGTAGCCCGTAGGACAGAGACGCCCCGCCGGCCTGCGGGCGTCTTTGTGCAACGCACCTCTCAGCG
>JAOPYL010000224.1 GCA_025964625.1 Actinoallomurus sp.
GACCTGGTCCAGCCCGACTCCGGTCGTGTCACGCGCGAACAGCAGAAGCAGCGACGCCAGCAGGAAGACCAGACCGAGCGTGAGCCAGGTCGCACCGAACCCCGCCGCGTGGAAGACGGCCAGCACCAGTACAGGGCCCACCGCCCCGCCCGCGTGGCCGCCGCCGTCGCTCACCGCGATGCCCGCGTTGCGGACAGCCGTCGGGAAGTGTTCGGCGACCAGCAGGTAGACGAGCGGCGCGAAGATGCCGAGCTGGAAGGCCAGCAGGAAGTACCCGGTGGCGAACAGCGCGTTGTCCGGATGGAGGCCGAGCACGATCATGTCCGCGGCCAGCAGGGTCGTCGTGATCGCCGCCGGATACTTGCGCGGCCAGCGGTCGGCGATGGCGGGGGCCAGGGCCGCGCCGATCAGCCCGCCGACGCTGGAGCCCAGGGTGAGGCTGATGCTCGCGGTGAGGCTCAGGCCGTGCGCGGTCAACAGCGTGATGCCGAGCCCGGTGAAGGAGTACGCGGCGAAGTAGACGCAGAAGAAGACCGCGAAGAACAGCACCGTCCACATCAGATGCGGCGGGCGGAGAAGTGTCAGCCAGGCACGCCATCCCGAGGCCACCGGGACCGGTGCCGCGAACTCCGGCTCGGGGAGGTCCTCGCCTGTCTTCGCGCGGACCCGGGCCTCGGCGGCGGCCAGTGCGCGCAGCGCCGCCTCGTCCCGGCCCCGGGCCGCCTGCCATCGCGGCGACTCCGGGATGAGCCGGAACGCCGCCACGAAGAAGACCATGGCCACTGCGGGGATGGCGAGGAGTACCCGCCAGCCCCAGTCCACGGAGGGGACCAGCGCCAGCGCGGCCCAGGGCACCGCGGAGTTGCCCACGAGGGCGGGCAGCGTCACCCAGGACATGCACCGGCCGCGCCTGCGAGCCGGGGCCACCTCGCTGACGTAGGTGCTCACCACGCTCAGGGCCGCGCCGATGCCCATACCCGAGACGAACCTGGCCACGGTCAGCACCGTGATGTCCGGGCTCAGCGCGCTGCCGAGCGCCCCGACTCCGAAAAGCAGTGTCGCGGCGAGCAGGCCCGGCCGCCGGCCGAACCGGTCCGCGAGCACGCTGATGAGCAGGGCGCCCGCGACGTACCCCCACAGGCCGAGGCTCACCACGGTCCCGGCGTCGGAGACCGGCGCGTGGAACTGGCCGAGTGCCTTCGGCAGGGCGGCGCCGATGTTGGTGATGTCGAAGTACGCGCAGAAGAACCCGACGCCGAGCAGGATGAGCACGCTCGGCCGGAAGGGCCAGATCGGCAGCCGGTCGAGCCGGGCGGCGACCTCGCGGTCGACGCCCGTGGTGACGCGCATGCCGACGCTCACGACAACTGCGCCTTGAGTTCCCGCTTGAGGACCTTGCCGGCCGGCCCGAGCGGGAGGTCGTCACGGAAGACGAACCTGCGTGGCTGCTTGTAGCCGGCGAGCTGGTCCCGGCAGAGCCCGCGCAACTCCGTCTCCACCGCGGCGGCGTCGATTGCCCCCTTCGGCACGATGACGGCGACCGGGGTCTCGCCCCACTCCTCGTCGGGTACGCCCACCACGGCGACCTGGTCCACCTGCGGATGCGCGCCCAGCACCCGTTCCAGCTCGGCGGGATACACGTTGAAGCCGCCGGAAATGATCATGTCCGTACGACGGCCTTCGATGTGCAGGTAGCCGTCCTCGTCGAGCCGGCCGAGGTCGCCCGACCACAGGCCGTCCGCGCGGAACGTCTTCGCGGTCTGCTCGGGGTTGTTCCAGTAGCCGCGAGCGGCCGACTCGCACCGGATCACGATCTCGCCGACCTCGCCGGGCGGCAGCTCCACCCCGTCGTCATCGAGGATGCGGATCTCGGCGTGCGGGGTCTCCCGCCCGCACGAGGTCAGCAACGACTCGCGGCCGGCGACCATCGCGCGGTGCTCGTCCGGCCCGAGGATCGTCACCTGGCCGCCGGCCTCGGTAAGCCCGTAGCGCTGCTGGAGGTCGCAACCCAGCAGGGTCATCGCCTTCTCTGCGAGGCCGACCGGTACGGGAGCCGAACCATAACTGATCCGCCGCAGGCTGGACATGTCACGGGCCGGGCCCTCCTCCAGGATGCGCAGGGTCCGGTGGAGCATCGTCGGGATGAACGTGGTGAAGGTGACCTGGCTGCGTTCGATCTCATCGATCACCGCCTGCGCGTTGAATCGGGGATGAATGATCATGGTCTGTCCCAGGTACAGCCAGGACAGCGTGCGGACCATGCCACCCGCGGTGAAGAACGGGGTCGTGGCCAGCATGACGTCGGAGTGCCGCGCCTCCGTGGAGATGGTCGTGTCCAGGACCTGGGCCAGCATCCCCCGGTGCTCGTTGACCACACCCTTGGAGCGTCCGGTCGTACCGCTGGTGTAGAGGATGAACTGCACGTCGGAGTCGGTCAGCGTGCTCGGCGTCGGGTCGACCGGGCGGCCCTTGGCCAGGGCGGTGTCGTAGTCCTCGCCCGCGTCGTGACCGCCGATCTCCAACACGAAGTCCAGGCCGGACAGCGTCTGGCCGTGCCTCTCCGCCTGGTCATGGTGCACGATCCCGGCCCGCGCGCCGGAGTCGGCCAGCACGTGCTCGACCTCGTCGGCGGACTGCCGGATGTTCAGCGGTACCAGGATCAGCCCGGCCTTGGCCATGCCGAACACGATCTCGGGCCACTCGAGGCAGTTGCGGGCGGAGACGGCCACGCGGTCGCCCTGCTTCAGTCCGCGATCCAGCAGGTGGGTGGCCAGCCGGTTGGCGCGCTCGTCGAGAGCCGCCCAGGTGAGGCTGGTGTCGCCGTACCGCAGCGCGGTCTTCGTGGGGAAGCGCCGACCGTTCCGGCGCGAGATGTCACCGACGAGCATGAGACCTCGATGTAGTAGTAGACGCACTGTCAGAAGCATTGTCTGTTTTAGTACACTCCGGACGCAAGCTTGCGACGCCATGCTTCTCAGTACGGCCATGGCGGACCCAGGCTTACATAGACCCAGAGTCAGATATCCGCCCACCCGTACGAGGAGGAGCAGTGTCGGACCAAGCGGACACCGGCCCGGCGCGGGGACCGCTCGCGGGGACACGGGTCGTGGAGCTGGCGGGCGTGGGTCCCGGTCCGCACGCGGCCATGCTTCTCGCCGACCTCGGCGCCGACGTGATCCTCGTGCGGCGCCCGGGAACCGAGCGAGATCCCGGCCCGCAGCACCGGGGCCGCCGCCTCGTCGAGGCCGATCTGAAGGACCCCTCCGGCCGGGACGCGGTCCTCGCCCTGGTCGCCCGTGCCGATGTGCTCATCGAGGGATTCCGGCCCGGGGTGACCGAGCGGCTCGGGCTCGGCCCGGACGACTGCGCGGCGCGCAACCCCGGGTTGGTGTACGCGCGCATGACCGGCTGGGGCCAGGCCGGGCCGCTGGCCGACAGCGCGGGCCACGACATCAACTACATCGGCCTCACCGGGGTGCTGCACGCGATCGGGCGTGCGGGCCAACCGCCGGTGGTGCCGTTGAACCTGGTCGGCGACTTCGGCGGCGGATCGCTGTACCTCGTGCTGGGCGTACTCGCCGCGCTGGTCGAGCGCCAGCGGTCCGGCCGCGGCCAGGTCATCGACGCGGCGATCATTGACGGTACGTCCAGCCTGGCGCACCTGATCTGGGCGTTGCGCGGCGACGGACGATGGCGCGACGAGCGCGGTACGAACCGCCTAGACTCCGGCGCCCCGTTCTACGACGTGTACGAGACCTCGGACGGCGGCTACATGGCCGTGGGTGCGCTGGAACCCCGGTTCTACCGGGAGTTCGTGACCCTCCTCGAGCTGGATCCGGCGCAGCTCCCGCCGCAGAACGAGCCCGAGGGCTGGCCGGCCCTGCGCGCGATCTTCGCCCGCGCCTTCGCCACGCGGACCCGTGACGAGTGGGCCGCGGTGTTCGAGGGCACCGACGCCTGCACCACGCCCGTGCTCGCCTTCGACGAGGTCGCGACGCACCCCCACCTGGCGGCCCGCGAGGCGCTGATCGACGTGGACGGCGTGGTCCAGCCCGCGCCCGCCCCTCGCTTCTCCCGCACACCGGCACCGACGCCCCAGGCGCCGCCACGCGCCCCGGTCGCCATCGACGCCGTTCTGGCCGACTGGGCGCGAACCCGGGCTGAAACCCGATGAGCCCCGATACCGACGGAGTGTCCATGCCGACGACCGACGAGGCCGATGCCCTTCCGACCGGCGCCTGGGAGCTGCCGGAGGAGTTCCGCCTGCTGGTACAGACCGTGCGGCAGTTCATGGAATCGGAGGTCCGCCCGCTGGAGGACGCCCTCGACCACGACGCGGCCGGGCCACCGCCGGGGTTGCTCGCGCCGTTGCAGGAAAAGGCCCGCGCGCTCGGGCTGTGGGCGTTGCAGACGCCGGCCGAGTACGGCGGCGCCGGGCTGAGCATGCTCGGGCAGGTCGTCGTCGCCGAGGAGGCGGCGAAATGCCGGATGGGCGCGTTCTTCCCGGCGGCGGGCGCGTTCGGCGGCAACCCGCCCAGCGTGATGTACCAGGCGACACCCGAGCAGTTCGAGCGCTACGCCCGCCCCATCATCGAGGGCAAGGCCGGCAAGGCCTACACCGCGATCAGCGAGAGCTCCGGCGGCTCCGATCCCGCGCGCGCCATCCGCTGCCGCGCCGAGCGTCAGGGCGACCACTACGTGCTCAACGGCACCAAGCTCTGGACCAGCCACGCCGCCACGGCCGACTGGGGCGTCATCTACGCGCGCACCGGCGAGCAGGGACAGCGCGACGCCATCAGCTGCTTCATCGTCGAGCGTGACACTCCCGGCCTGAGCATCGTGCCCATTGGCGTCATGAACTCCTTCTCCCCGTCGCAGCTGCACTTGGAGAACGCGCGGGTCCCGGTGGCCAACCGCGTCGGTGAGGAAGGCGCCGGCTTCCAGCTGGCCTCGGACTTCCTCGTGCGCGGCCGCATCCTCTACGCGGCGGGCCCGATCGGCATCGCCCAGCTCGCCCTGGAGATGGCGGTCGACTGGGCGAAGGAACGCGAGGTGTTCGGCTCGCGGCTGGCCGACAAGCAGGGCATCCAGTGGATGCTGGCGGACAGCGAGATCGAGCTGCGGGCGGCACGCCTGCTCACCTACCAGGCGGCCTGGAACGCCGACCTCGGCCGCGATGTCCGCGTCGACGCGTCGGTCGCCAAGCTGTACGGCACCGAGACCGCGTTCCGCGTCCTCGACCGCTGCGTACAGATCTTCGGCGCTCTCGGGCTGTCCCAGGAGATGCCACTGGAGCGCTGGTTCCGGGACCTGCGTGTCAAGCGGCTCGGTGAGGGCGCGACCGAGGTACAACGCATGGTCGTCGCCCGCGACCTGCTCAGGTAAGGAGTGTGCGATGACCCACCGACCACCGGACGTCCCGCCGGCACCCGACGATGCCGTGCACCGGCGCAGCATCATCATGGACTCCTACGCCGACGGCCCCGACCAGGTGACCGTCGTCGGCCGCCTCACCGACCAGGCGCCCTGGGCGGAACCCGGCCAGCGCCGGGTCCACGACATGACCCTGACGGTCACCGTGCGCCTGCCGGACCTGGTAATCACCGCCGCGGAGGCCGGAATGGCGTCGTTCCCGCACGCCGAGTGCCCGCTCATCGCCCCCGCCTTCGGCCGCCTTGTCGGCCTGTCCGTACGCAAGGGGTTCACGCGCGAGCTGCGTACCCGGCTCGGCGGCGTATCCGGCTGCGCGCACCTAGGCGAGCTGGCCCGCGCGCTCGGCCCGGCGATCGTCCGCACCGCGGGCGAGCGCGTCGCCCAGACCCGCCCGCGCGGTCCGGACGGCGCACCGGTGGGGGCCGTCGCGCTGCCGCTGGGCAGTTGTCACGTGTGGGCCGCGGACGGCGCGGGGCCGAGGAAGATCGAGGCCGGCTGGCGGCCGGGCACCGTGGCCCGTCCCGTCCCGCCGGTCGAGGAGTTCCTGCGCTCGGACTGAGCGGCGAGGCACGGCGGCCGCGCGATCACTCATCGCGCGGCCGCCGCGTCCGGGGTCAGCCGCTCTTGGCGAACAGGGTTCCCGCGTTGATCACCTGGTAGTTCGACAGCGTGCCGTTCGTGGACGCGTCGGCGAGGAGCCCGTTGGAGCTGCAGACGTTCGCCGACAGCGGCACCGCCTTGCCGTTGCACTGGAAGGTGGCGCCTCCGCTCAGCGGGTAGGGCACGGGCGGGGCGGACTTCACCGCGGCCTCCAGGCCTGCGGCCGAGGTGTCCTTCACCTTGGCGGCGTTCAGCACCCGGACCAGCCCGAGCGTCACGGCGTAACCGATGCCGGGGATCGATGCGGGCTTGGTGCCGCCGGCGTACTGGCCCAGAGCCGCCTTGAAGACCTTGTACTCCTGGTCGGCGGGGTTGAATTCCAGGGTCGAGATGACCTTGACCCCCTTGTACCCACCGGGTATCGACGCGCTCGCGCCCGAGTTCACGCAGGTCTCCGCGACCAGGATGGTGGCCTTGACCCTGAGGGTCCGCATGGCCTTCAGCGCGCTGGTACAGAAGGTCGCGTCGCCGAGCATGCTGTACATCTGCGGGTTCTTCTTCTGGGCGGCCTGGATCTGCGGCGTCATGTCGGCGGTGCCCGGCGCGATCGGCAGGACGTTGTAACCGACGCCCGCCTTGCCGAACAGCAGGCCGCCGACCTGCTGGGCCGGTCCGCTGGCGCCGGGGACGTCGATGACGACCTCCGTCGCCCGCTGGTAGCCCTGCTGTTTCGCATAGGCCGCCGGGGTGCTGAAGTAGTTGACGGCGTTGGTCATCGAGAAGACGTGCGGTTTGGTGAGCGCGAGCGCCGACGATGCCTGGGAGTAGAACTCCGGGATGTTCGCCGCGGACAGCACCGCGATGGCCTGGTCGGCCTGCGCCAGAGTGCCGCCGAGCACCGCGGACGCCTTGGCGGTGACCATCTGGTTCGCGCAGGCGGTCGCCTGCGCGGCGACGTTCTGCGTCGAGCAGACCTTCAGCTGGATGGTGTGGCCGTTGATCCCGCCGAGATGGTCGTTGGCGTACGCGACCGCCGCCTGCGCACCCTTGATCTCGTCCGTCTGGTCGACGGCGGTGCCCTTGCCGTCACTGATCATCCCCAGCACGACGGGACTGCCGGCGGCCTTGTTCTGGGCGCCGAGTACTTTCGCCGCGTCGGCCGTGGTGGCCGAGTTGTCCGTTGAGCTGTTTCCGCAGGCGCTGACCAGCAGCACCAGCACGGTGAGCAATGTCGGCAGGGCGACACGGACACACCGTTGTCTGGACCCGACTCGCATTTTCGGTGGACCTTTCGTCGTTTCTTCGACGGGGCGGACCGTTCAGGCCGCCCCGTCCTCGGCACCACCGAGATAGGCGGCTTCGAGCCTCCGCCGGTCGGCGGCGAGTTCGGTCGCGGCGCCTCGAAGAGTCACATCGCCGTGGACCAGGACGATCGCCTCGTCGGCGACCTCCAGTGCCAGCCGGACATGCTGTTCGACCAGGACGACCACGGCGCCGGTCTCGTCGGCGATGCGCCGTACGACCGGCAGGAGGTCCTCGACGATCACCGGGGCCAGCCCCATGCTCATCTCGTCGATCAGCAATACCTTCGGCTTCTGCACGAGGCCGCGTGCGACCGCGAGCATCTGTTGCTCACCACCGGACAGCGCGCCCGCGCGTACTCCGAGCCGCTTGGCGAGCGCGGGGAACATCTCCAGGACGTCGTCGATCGAGGGGGCGCCGGAGCGCCGGGCGATCACGAGGTTCTCCCGCACGGTGAGTGTGGTGAACAGGGCGCGGTCGTCGGGCACCAGTACCAGGCCGGACCGGTTCGCCGATCGTGGCCGGCCCTTGGGCAGTGGGTGGTCGTCCACCAGGACCTCGCCGCCGATGCTCGGCAGCAGCCCGGCGAGGGTGCCCAGCAGCGTCGTCTTCCCGGCGCCGTTGGGACCGAGTACGGCGAGTACGGTGCCGTGCGGGACGGCCAGGTCCAGCGGGCGCAGAACCGGCACCGAACCATGACCGGCGACCAGGCCCCGGCATTCGAGGGCGGCGGGCGCGGCGCTCATGCCGAGGCCTTCTCACCGGGGGTGCCGCCGAGGTAGGCGTCGGCCACCTCGCGGTCGGACCTGATCTGCGCCGGTGTGCCGGAGGCGATGAGCCGTCCGAAGTTGAGCACGTGGATCTGGTCGCAGAGGCCCAGCACGAGGCTCATGTCGTGGTCGACCATGATGATGGTGACCCCGCTGTCCCGTATCACCTTCAGCCGTTCGCCGAGCCAGGCACTCTCGGCGGTGTCCAGGCCGCCCGCCGGCTCGTCGAGGAGCAGCAGCCTGGGCTCGCCGGCCAGCGCCCTGGCGATCGACACGAGCTGACGCTGCCCCTGGGACAGCTCACCCGCGGGACGCCCGGCCAGCCGCGTCAGCCCGAGGAGCGCGAACGTGCGCCGCAGCGCCTCGTCGGGCGGATGCCGGCGCCGGCCGTGTGACGCGGTGAGCCCGACGGCCACGTTCTCGGCGACGGTCAGGTCGTCATAGAGCTCCAGCGACTGGAACGTACGACCGAGCCCGGCGCGGACCCGCCCGTGGGGCGGCCGGCCCGCCAGCGGTTCGCCGTCCAGGCTCACCGCGCCGGTGTGCTCGGCGAACCCGCTGATCGCGTCGAGCAGCGTGGTCTTGCCGGCCCCGTTGGGACCGATCAGCCCCACGATGCTTCCCTCCGGGACGTCGAAGCCGACGCCGTCGACGGCGACCACGCCGCCGTAGCGCACCCCGAGGTCACGGACGACCAGCAGGTCCGGCCGGCCGTCCGGCTCGCCGCGCGTGGCCGGGACGGCCGTCGGAGGTGGGGGCTCCTCGGCGTCCGGGGACTCCCGTCGCGCGCGTACGGCGGCGAGCTTCTGGTGCGCGGGCCCGACGATGCCCTCCGGATTCATGATCACGGTCAGCACCAGCAGCACGCTCGAGACGACCGTGTACCAGCCGCCGGTCCCCACCAGCTTGTCGATGACGACGAACAGCAGGCCGCCGGAGGCGGAGAACCCCGCGAGGACACCGCCCGACACCGAGGTGATGCCGGTGAGGTAGACGGTGGCGAACAACGTCAGGCCGGAGACCGCGGAGAAGGCGTCGTAGGTGACGGTCCGCTGCTGGTAGGCCAGCAGGGCGCCGCCGAGACCCGCGATGAAGGCCGCGACGGCGAACACGATGATCTTGACGCGTACGACGTCGACCCCGGCGGCCGCGGCGGACCGTTCGTTGGCGCGGACGGCCAGCAGCTGGGAGCCGAGTCCGCTGCGCCGCAGGGCGGCGACGCCGATCGCGACGGCGACCAGGACGAGCAGACACAGGATGCCGAACGTGATCCGGGGATAGCCGAGGCCGCTGCCCACGCCCAGCTTCCAGCCGAACAGGGACGGGTCCGCGACCGCTACCCCCGAGCTGCTGACGAAGTCGAGGTTCCGGAACCAGAACGCCTCCAGCGCGAAGGCGAGCGCCAGCGTGACGACCGCGACGGGCAGGCCTCTGATCCGCAGGGCGGGCAGCCCGACCAGCACCCCGAGGACGGCCGCCGCGAGCGCGGCGGCAAGGGGTGCGAGTGGGAACGGGATGTGCAGGTCGTGGCCGAGCGGCCCGAGCAGGAAGCCGGCGGCGCCGGCCAGGGTCAGCTGAGCGAGCGACAGCTGGCCGGCGTACCCGCCGACCACGACGATCGAGAGCGCGATGATGGCCATGATCAGGCTGACGATCAGCCCTTCGCGCAGCCGATCGTGCAGCACGACAAGGGCGACCACAACGACGACCACGCTGCCCGCGGCCGTGGGCACCACGCGCCGCGGTCTCGGTGCCCGGCCCAGCGTCCGCAGGATGAGCGCGCCGCGGGTCGGCAGCGGCCGTGCCCGCACCACGAGCACGAGCATGATCAGGATCAGCGGCACGAGCTCCGGCAGGCCGGACCGGGGCAGCCAGCCGAACTGGTTCTGCAGGTACTGCGCCTCCGACTGGAGCATGCCGATCAGCAGCCCGGCGGCGGCCGCGACGAACACCAGCTGGAACCGGGCGAGGATCGCCGCGGCCAGAGCGGGCACGATGAACAGCGTGTACGCCAGGGGGACCAGCGGAACGATCGGCGCGATGAGGATGCCGGACAGGCCGGCAATCGCCGAGCTGAGCATCCAGTTGTAGGCGGCGACGCGGTCCGGCGAGATGCCGCTGACGTAGGCGCCGCGTTCGGTCTCGGCGGCCGCCCTGGTGGCCAGGCCGAAGCGGGTGAAGCGGAAGGTCAGTGCCAGGAGCGCCGCCACGGCGAGGATCGTGAGCGCGAAGTAGGCGCGGTCCGAGGACATCTGCAGGCCGCCGAGCTGCCACAACGAGGTCGGGAAGATCGGCTGGACGGGGACCGGGGTGGTACCGAGCACCTGCGCGACGATGCCGCTCACCACCAGTGAGACGCCCAGCGCCGCGACCGCCTTGGCGACCGGGGGTGCGGTCCGCAACGGCCGGAAGATCAGAACGTAGAGGACCAACCCGAAGAGCGCGGACACGACGAGCGTCGCCGCCATGGCCGGGAACAGACCGAGTGGGTGCCCGATCCCGACGGTCGCGGGCAGGCCGGGGATCAGCAGGAGCAGGCGGCCCTGGCGGAGGAACGCGTACACGTACGCCGCGTGCAGTGCGATGGCGCTGGTGCCGAAGTTGAGCACTCCGGAGCTTCGATAGGTCAGGACGAGGGCGAGCGCCAGAGCCCCGAACACGGCCCCGTTCCCCAGTCCGAGCAGGAGAAAAACCGCGTTGGTCATCGTCAACCTCAGCTCTCGCTCGCAGATGCCGGTGTGGCGACACGGCCGGGCCCCGATATGAACGAGACGTTAGATGACTGTGCAGATCATGTAAACAACTTGCCGCAACCGAGATCGAACGGGAGTGGCCGCAAGCCACGAGATCCACGGATGAGGCATCAACTTCGCTGCTGGAAGCACGATTTAGATCTGAACCGGTCCGTACGCCGACGAGAAGGCCCCCTGGCGCGTCCGACCTCGAGCCTGACTGATTTGTATACACGCTGCCAGAAGTAGCCGACCGAAGACGGTTCTGATCGCCGAGACAGGCCCATGGGCATCCATGGTTCTCACCAGTGAGTGTTGCAGTCTCCCATAAGAGAACGTTATTCTCCGACCGTGAGCAACGAACCCACGGCGACCCACCAGGGCCTCGATGTGTCCCTGCTGGACCGGTGGCTGGCCGTACAGGACGTGCCGGGCGGGGACGGCGAACTGGCGGTCACCCAGATCTCCGGCGGGTCGCAGAATCAGCTCTACGAGCTGCGCCGAGGCGACACGCGCCTGGTCCTGCGCGCCGCGCCGAGCCATGCCTCTCCCGAGCGCGGGCGGAGCATGCTCCGCGAATACGAGTTCCTGCGCGCCCTCGCCGACACCGACGTGCCCCACGCCCGCGCCTACGCGGCCTGCGGCGATCCCGGCATCCTGGGCCAGCCGTTCTACGTGATGGACCACGTCGACGGCTGGTCACCGATGCAGGGTGGGTGGGCGGCGCCGTTCGACACCGACCTCGATGCGCGAGCCGGCCTCGCCGTGCAACTCGTCGACGGCATCGCCCGGCTCGCCCGGGTGGACTGGAAGTCGCTCGGCCTGGACGGATTCGGCCGGCCCGACGGCTTCCATGACCGCCAGGTGGACCGCTGGCTGTCCTATCTGGCCCGATACCGGTTCCGCGAACTGCCCGGGCTCGACGTGGCGGCCGACTGGCTGCGCACGCACCGGCCCCGCGCGTACGAGCCGGGCATCATGCACGGGGACTACCAGTTCGCCAACGTCATGTACGCGAACGGCGCGCCCGCCCGCCTGGCCGCGATCGTGGACTGGGAGATGGCCACCATCGGGGACCCGCTCCTCGACCTCGGCTGGACCCTGATCGCATGGTCGCCGGAGGGCGACGACATGGTGCGCTCCCGTTACCTCGACTACGCCGGGATGCCGCCGAGGGACGACCTGCTCGAGCACTACGCCACGGTCAGCGGCCGGCCCGTCGACGACATCGACTACTACGTCATCCTGGCCCGCTTCAAGCTCGGCATCGTGCTGGAGCAGAGCGTGGCGCGCGTCGCGTCGGGCGGGGACGACCCACGTGTCTCGGCCTTCGACGGCATCGTGCTGGAACTCATCCGCAAGGCCGCGGAGCTGGCAAGGAGCACGCCATGACCATCCCCGCACCCTTCGACCGGTTCGACCTCACCGGGAAGGTCGCGCTCGTGACCGGCGGCAGCCGGGGGCTCGGTCGCGAGATGGTCCTCGCGTTCGCCGCCGCCGGCGCCGACGTCGTCATCACCAGCCGCAAAGTGGAGTCGTGTGAGGTCCTCGCCCGCGAGGTGACCGAGCGGACCGGCCGCGCCGCACTCCCCTACGGTTGCCACGTCGGCCACTGGGACGAGCTCGACGGGCTCGTCGCGGCGGCGTACGACCGGTTCGGCAAGGTCGACATCCTGGTGAACAACGCCGGCATGTCGCTGCTGTACGACGAACCGACCGACGTGACCGAGAAGATGTGGGACAGCGTCGTCAACCTCAACCTCAAGGGTCCGTTCCGGCTCACCGCGCTGGTGGGGCAGCGGATGGTCGAGCACGGCGGTGGCTCCATCATCAACGTGAGCAGCACCGGCTCGATCCGGCCGACGCCCAACATCCTGCCGTACGCCGCCGCGAAGGCCGGCCTCAACGCCATCACCGAGGGGTTCGCCCAGGCGTTCGGCCCGACGGTACGGGTGAACTGCCTGATGGCGGGCCCGTTCTTCACCGACATCAGCAAGGCATGGGACCTCGAACGCGTCAACGAGGGGTTGCAGAGCCACGCGTTGCGCCGGGGCGGCCGGCCGGAGGAGATCATCGGGGCCGCCCTGTTCCTGGCCGGCGACGCGTCCAGCTTCACCACCGGCGCCGTCCTCCGCGCTGACGGCGGCATTCCCTGATCGCACAAGGAGAGCTCCTGCCATGGCATGGGACTTCAGCACAGAGCCCGAATTCCAAAAAAAACTCGACTGGGCCGACGCGTTCGTCCGCGAGGAGGTCGAACCGCTCGACCTCGTCTGGCCCGCCCCCTTCAACTACCAACCCCTCACGCCCGAGCGCCGCAAGCTCGTCGAACCGCTCAAGCAGGCGGTGCGTGAGCAGGACCTGTGGGCCTGCCACCTCGGTCCGGAACTGGGCGGCAAGGGCTATGGGCAGCTCAAGCTGGCGCTGCTCAACGAGATCCTCGGCCGCTCCACCTGGGCGCCGGTCATCTTCGGCACCCAGGCTCCTGACACCGGCAACGCCGAGATCATCGCGCATTTCGGTACGCCAGAACAGAAGAAGCGTTACCTGGATCCGTTGCTCAACGGCGAGATCTTCTCCTGTTACTCGATGACGGAACCCCAGGCGGGTGCCGATCCGGCCATGTTCACCACCCGCGCGGAGCGGGACGGCGACGGCTGGGTCATCAACGGGTGGAAGTTCTTCTCCTCCAACGCGCGCTGGGCCGAGTTCCTGATCGTGATGGCCGTGAGCGACCCGGACGCCGGGGCGTACCGGGGAATGTCGATGTTCCTGCTCCCCCGGTCGACACCCGGCGTGAAGATCGTCCGGAACGTGGGCCTGATGGGCGAACCGGCCGAGGACGGTTCACACGCCCTGATCCACTACGACAACGTCCGGGTCCCCGCGGACGCCCTGCTGGGTGCGGAGGGCGGCGCGTTCGCCGTGGCCCAGACCCGGCTCGGTGGCGGCCGGGTGCACCACGCGATGCGCACCGTCGGCGTCGCGCAGCGCGCACTGGACATGCTGTGCGAGCGGGCGCTCAGTCGCTACACCAAGGGTTCCGTACTCGCCGACAAGCAGAAGGTGCAGGAGTACATCGCCGACTCCTACGCCCAGCTGGCGCAGTTCCGGCTGTTCGTGCTGAACGTCGCCTGGCAGATCGATCGGTACCAGGACTACAAGAAGGTGCGCATGGACATCGCCGCGATCAAGGTGCTCGCCCCGACCGTGCTGCACGACATCGTCCAGAGGTCCATGCAGGTGCACGGCGCGCTCGGCGTGTCAAACGAGCTGCCGCTGGCCCACATGTGGGTGCAGGCACCTGTGATGGGCCTGGCGGACGGCCCGACCGAGGTGCACAAGGTCACGGTCGCACGCGAGGTGCTGAAGGGCTACGAGCCGGTCGACTCCATCTGGCCGTCGGAACACGTGCCGACCAGGCTGGCCGCGGCCAAGGCCAAGTTCGCCGCCGCCCTCGAACTCGAGATCGGCGACCTCTGAACGCCCCGCCGGGCGAGGGCCGGACGGCGTTCGAGTTCGCGGGGAAGGTCGCCGCCGTCACCGGCGGCGCCAGCGGCATCGGGCTCGCGCTCGCCGAGCGTCTTGCCGCGGAAGGCTGCCAGGTCGCCGTCGCGGACGTGAACCCCGAGCGGCTCGCCGAGGTACGGCGGCGACTGCCCGGCGCCCTGACCGCGGCGGTCGACGTCGCGGATCCGCGCCAGGTCCAGGACTTCGCGGACCGGACGGCGGAGCGGTACGGCGCCGTGCACCTCGTCTGCGCGAACGCCGGGATCATTGGGCCGGCGGGCGACCGGCTGTGGGAGGTCTCGGACGACGAGTGGCGGCAGGTGGTCGACGTGAACCTGCTGGGCGTGGTCGCCACCCTGCGGGCGTTCGTCCCCTTGCTGCTGCGGACTCCCCCCGGCCACGTGGGCATCACCGCGTCAATGGCGGCGGTGACGACCACGGCCACGATGCCCGCCTACTACGCCACCAAGCACGCGCTCCTATCGGTCGCGGACACGCTGCACCGCCAGTTCGTACGGGACGGGCTGGACGTGGGCGTCAGTGTGCTGCTGCCAGCGCAGGTCACCACGAATCTCGGGGAGTCACTGACCGGCGTGGACCGGCCGGGCAACCCCCGGGGGATCAGCCCCGAGGAGGTCGCCACCCGATTCGTCGAGGCGGTGCGGTCCCGCACACTGCACGTGTTCACCCATCCCGGTTCGACCGGGCTGGCCAGGGCGCGCACCGACGCGATGCTCGCCGAGGCCGGTGGCCCTGCCGGGCGGTCGGCCGGCGCCGGCTGATCACGAGCCGACGTCGACGACCACCTTGCCCAGCGCGCGCCGGTCCGCGACGAAGCGGAGGGCGGCGGCCCCTTCCGCGAGCGGAAAGTGCGCGCCGATGTGCGGCACGACCCGGCCGGCGGCGAACAGCTCCAGCACTTCCTCGCGGTCCCGTCGCTCCCGCTCGGGGTCGTGGTCGCCGAAGGTGCGCAGCTCGATGCCCTTGACGGTGATCCCCTTCAGGAGCACCAGGTTGAGCGGGATCGCGGGGATCGCACCGGAGGCGTACCCCAGCGTGACGAACGTGCCGCCCCACCGGATGCTGCGCAGCGCCCGCTCCGACCACTCGCCACCGACCGGGTCGATCACCGCGTGCGCGCCGCCATCGGTCAGTTCGCGGATCCGCAGGCGCAGGTCCTCGGTGGTGTAGTCGATGACGTGGGTCGCGCCGTGCGCGCGGCACAGGGCGAGCTTCTCGGCACCGGACGCGGCCGCCACCACGCGGGCGCCCAGCTCTCTGGCCAGGTCCACCGCCGCCAGCCCGACGCCGCCGGCCGCGCCGAGCACGACGACCCAGTCCCCTGGGCCGACCCCCGCGGCCGAGCGCAGGGCGTGGTAGGCGGTGCGGTAGGTGACGCCGAACGCGGCCGCCTCGGCGAAGTCGGCGCCGGGGGGCATCGCCGCCAGCTGGCCGGCGGGTACGATCGCCCGCTCGGCGAAGGCGCCGACCGGCACCGTGCCGAACACCAGGTCGCCGCGCCGGAACGCCGTCACGCCGGCCCCCACCGCGAGCACCTCCCCCGCGAGTTCGCTGCCCGGTACGAACGGCAGCGGCACCGGCACCTGATAGGCGCCTGCGACCAGCAGGACGTCGGGGAAGTTGACGGCGGCGGCCCGCACGTCCACCAGAACCTCACCCACACCTGGGACCGGGGTGGGCATCTCCTCGACGGCGAGTTCTTCAGGCGGACCGTACCGCCGGCAGACCAGGGCACGCATCGGGGCAGGCCCGGAACCCGGCCCGTGGCCGGCGGATGTGCCGGCCGCGGCTTTGACGTCAGAGGTCATCAGCGCTTCCACCGCCGTCCGGGCGGACGGCGTTCAGGCAGAACGCGATGAGGTGCTCGGTGTCGCCCGGTGCGGGCCGGGTGTCCAGCGCCATGTGGCGGCGCAGGACACCGAACACGGTCGCGAAGACCACGTCGGTGTCGCGCCGGGGATCGGCGCTGCCCAGGTCGGTGATCGGCGCGAGCAGACGATCGTGCAGGGTCCGCGTGACCTGCTCCTCGGCGAGACGCCGCTCCGCGGTCGCCGCGAGCTGGGCGGTGACGGCCCTGCTGGCGTTGGCCAGCTCAGGATCGCCGACCTGCGCCAGCACACCCCTGATCCAGCGGGCCAGTCGCCGGGCCGGCTCGTCCTCCTTGGCCATCTGGTGGTCGAGATAGGACGCCACGAGCCCGACCCCGCGCTCCATCACGGCGAGGATCAGGTCGTCCTTGCCGGTGAAATAGCGGTAGAACGCCTTGTTGGACGTCCCGGCCTCGGCGACGATATCGCTCACCCTCGGCGCGGCGGGCGCCACGCGCTCCATCACCGTCACGGCGGCGGCGAGGATGCGTTCGACCTCCTCGGTCGCCTCCCGCTGGCGCTCGTCCAGCGCCCGCTCCACGGCCGCGGCCACACGGGAATTCATGGTTCTCCCCTGGGAGGATTGCAATCTCAAAGGTGAGAATAATACTCTCGCGGTGTGAAACCCAGCATCGGTATCGGCCCGTTCGGCGACCTACGGATCCTGGAACTGAGCACGGGCATCGCGGGCCGCACCGCCGGGATGCTCCTGGCCGAGTTCGGCGCCGAGGTGGCCCGGGTCCTCCCGCCGGGCGGCCAGGAGTCTCCCGACGACCCCAGAAGCCTGTGCTGGGATCGCGGCAAGATCCTCGCCGAGATGGATCAGGCCGATCCCCGGGCCATCGCCGAGCTGCGCCGCCTGGTCGACGCCTGCGATGTCCTCCTGACCGATGTCGGCCCGGACGAGCTGGACCGCCTCGGCCTCGACGCGGCGACCGCGCTGGAGCGGTCCCCCGGCCTGGTCCACGTGTGGCTCCCGCCGTACGGCGCGCGCGGCCGGTGGAGCACCCTGCCCGAGGACCCGCTGCTGCTCGCCGCCCTCGGCGGTTTCGCCGCGCACCACCCCGCGACCGAGGACCAGCCCGTGGCCCCGGTCGTGCCAACGGTCAACTACCTGCAGGGTGCGCTCGGCGCCACCGCGGTCGCGGCCGCACTCGTCGGCCGGGCCACCGACGGGGCGGCGCGGGCGGTCACCGTCACCGGGCTGCACGCCATGGCGGCCGCGCAGGGCACCATGATGCTGGAGGGCCTCGACGTCGACCGGATCTATGCGGTCGGCAAGATCCTGGGCGGGGCGCCGAACTTTCGGGCCTATCAGGCGAGGGACGGGCAGTGGCTCTATCTCGCCGCGCTCACCCCGGACTTCTTCTTCCGCGCGCTGGACGTCCTCGGCCGTATGGAGGTTCTGGTCCGGACCGACGTCGCCGGGGAGTTCACCAACATCCTCGTCCCGGAGACCGGCCAGGCGGTCGGAGCCGAGCTCGCGGCGGTGTTCGCCGAACGGCCCCGCGCCGAGTGGCTCCGCGTGCTGGCCGACGCCGGAGTGCCGGCCGCGCCGGTCTCCCGGCGGGAGGACTGGATGGCCAGCGAGGTGGTGTCGGCCAATGACGCCCGAGTCGACCTGGACCATCCCACCCTCGGCCCGGTAGTCCTGCCCGGTGTCCCGGTCGCACTGTCCGCGACGCCGGGGACCGCGGGCGTCCCGCCGTCCGGAGACCGCGTCCCGGCTTCGGCACTCTGGCGTGCCACAAGCCGCGCCGAGGCACCGGTCGGACGCTCCCGCGAGCTGCCCCTGACGGGCCTGCGCGTGCTCGACCTGTCCACTTTCCTGGCGGGCCCGTTCGCCGGTTCTCTCCTGGCCGACCACGGCGCCGAGGTGGTCAAGGTCGAGGCGCCGGGAGGCGACCCGTACCGCACCTACTCCGCGGCCTACACCGCGGTGAACCAGGCCAAGTCCGGGATCACCCTGGACCTCCGGCGGCCCCAGGGGCGCGACGCGCTGCTCCGGCTGGTCACCGATGCGGACGTCCTCGTCGACAACCTGCGCCCGGGGAGCCTGGACCGGCTCGGGCTGGGCGCGGAGATCCTCGCGGCCGCCAATCCCGCGCTGGTCCGCTGCTCGGTGTCCGCCTACGGCCGGACCGGGGCGTGGGCCGACCAGCCAGGGTTCGATCCGGTCGTGCAGGCGTTGAGCGGACTGATGGCCGCGCAGGGTGGTGCCGGCGCGCCAGTGGCGACCACCGCGCCCGTGCACGATGCCACGACCGGCACCCTCGCGGCGTTCGGCGTGCTCGCCGCGCTGCTCGCCAGAACGCGTACCGGCCGGGGCCAGCACGTGACGACCTCGCTGGCCGCCGCGTCGACCTTCCTGCAGTCGGCCGAGCTGACCTCCTTCGCCGGCCGGCCGCCCACGGCCGAGGGCGGCCGGGACTTCCCGGGACCGACCGCGTACCACCGGCTCTACCGCGCCGAGGACGGCTGGCTCGCGACGGCGGCGACCACCCCGGCGCAGCGGCACGCCCTGCTGCGGGCGCTCGGCCAGGACGACCCGTCCACTGCGGACGACGACGAGGGGCTCGCCGCGCGGCTGGAGGACGTGCTGGCCACGCGCCCGGCCGACGAGTGGGTGGACGTCCTGGGCGCGCACGAGGTGCCGGCGTGCCGGGTCCTGTCGGCCGAGGCGGAGCTGCACAATCCGTTTCTGGTCGAGAACGACTTCTCCCATGTCGTCGACGATCCTGTGCTGGGGCGGCTGCGGGTGGTGCGGTCCTACGCGGAGTGGCGCGAGTCCGACCCGCCCCGCCCGCCGGCCGAGATCCCCGGCCCGCCCTACGCCGAGGTGTGGCGGGACCGCACCGCGTCGTCGCCCGGCGGTCAGCGGAAGTCGTAGTCCTCGATCACCGGGGCGCGGGTCCGCCGGTAGAACTCGAACGTCGACAGCGGCCAGTTCTGCGACACCCGCCCGGACGCGTTCTTGTACCAGCTGTGCGCATCGGGTGTCCCCCACGCCATCAACGCGTTGGCCTCGTCGACGCGCCGGCAGTAGCCCTCCAGCGCGTCCCACCGGCATTCCATCGTGCGGTGGGGTGACCCGAGCAGTGTCGCCAGGCAGGCCATCACGTAGTCGACCTCGAACTCGGAGAACATCACGATGCTGCCGTTGACCAGGAGGTTGGTGTTCGGCCCGTACAGCAGGAAGAGGTTCGGGAAGTTCGGCACGGTGACGCCGACGTAGGCCCGCGCGTCGCCGTTCCACTGCTCGTGCAGGTCAACGCCGCCGCGCCCGACCACCCGCATCCGCGACAGGAACTCCGAGGCGCGGAACCCGGTGCCGTAGATGATGACGTCGACCGGGTGCACGGTCCCGTCACCGGTCACGATGCCGCGCTCGACGATCTCCGTGATCGGCTCGGTGACGACGGTGACGTTGCTCCGCTTCAACGTCCGGAACCACGTGCCGTCGTCGCGGAGCATGCGTTTGGCGTAGGGCGGGTAGTCGGGAACGGCGTGGGCAAGAAGATCGGGCCGGTCCGCGTATCCCTTCTCCAAGTGCCCGACGAGAGCCCGCCGGAGCGCGTCGTTGCGCTCCGAGACCGCGCCCCGCCCCGACCACTCCGGATCCACTAACGCGAACGGGCGCCGGCCCTCGACGTTGACCCAGAACTGATAGAAGCGGAACCAGCGGTGGTAGCCGGGCACATGGCGGAACAACCACCGGAGTCCGGGCTTGAGCAGGGAGTGATAGGTCGCCGTCGGCACGATCCACGGCGGGGTGCGCTGGAACAGCGTCAGCTCGGCGACCGAGCCGGCGATCTCGGGGACCACCTGGAACGAGCTGGCGCCCGTGCCGATCACCGCGACGCGGCGCCCCTCCAGGCTCTCGTCGTGGTTCCACCGCGCGGTATGCCAGGACGAACCGGCGAACCGCTCCCGGCCCCGGATGTCCGGATAGCGCGGCCGGTTCAGCTGGCCGACCGCGCTGATCACGACGTCGGCCTCGATGGTCTCCACCGCGCCGCCGGCCGTACGCGCCCGCAGCCGCCACCGGCACGTGTGCTCGTCGAACACGGCGGAGACCACCTCGGTGCCGAACCGGATGGACTCGCGCAGCGACAGCCTGTCGGCGACGCGCGTGAAGTAGTCGAGGACCGACTCACGGGTCGAGTACTGGTACGGCCAGGTCGGCTGCTGGGCGAACGAGTAGCTGTAGGAGAAGTTGCTGGTGTCGAGCCGGCAACCGGGGTAGCTGTTCTCCCACCAGACGCCGCCGACCTCCTCGTTGCGCTCCAGGACGAGGAACGGGACGTCCGCTTGCCGCAGGCGGTGCGCAGCGGCGAGCCCGGACATGCCCGCGCCGATGACCACCACCAGGAAACCGGTGCGGCGCCCGATCGGCCGGGGCGGCGCGTGGGCGACGCCGAGCTGGTGCCGGAACAGCGACAGGTAGTCGTCCTCGACCGCACCGGTGACGAACTCCATCATCCGGCGGAGCCGGTCGTCGTCCGGTGTCGGGGCGGCCGGGCGGCCTCGGCCGACCCAGTCCCGGATGGCCCGGGCGGCGAGGTCCCGCGCCCGCTCCTGGACCGCGGGCGACAACCCGCCCTGTGGCTCCAGCCCGAGCGGCGTCGCGTTGATCGCCGGGCGGAACTCCTCCCGCAGCAGCGATAGGTCCCCGGTGAGGTGGGCGAGGGCGGGCAGGAGTGAGGGCAGCTCGGCGTCGAGGAGCACCGCGGGCAGGTCGACGTCCGCCATCGTGAAGGGTTCGGCGTCGCTGGCCAGGTCCGGCACGTCGTGTCCTGTTCTCAGCGGGGCAGGCCGAGGACCCGGTCCCCGATGATGTTGCGTTGGATCTCGGACGTTCCGCCGCCGATGGTGGAGGAGAACGAGTGCAGGTACCGGCCGGTCCACCCGTCGGGCACCCACTGGCGCACGAAGCGGAGCGAGTCCGGGCCGAGCAGGTCGCTCGACAGGCGGGCCACGCGCTTCTCCAGCTCGGAGAAGTAGAGCTTGATGATCGAGCCCTCCGGGCCGGGACTACCCTGCCGGGCGCTGCGGGAGATGGCCGCGTACGTCAGGGCGCGGAGCGCGGCGACCTCGGCCCGCGCCAGGGCGAGGCGGCGGCGCAGCTCGTCGTCGTCGAGCGCCCGGCCGCGCCCCCGCGGCCCGGGCCGGTCGGTGGCGATGGCGATCAGTTCTTCGACCGTGGACGCCAGTCGTACCTGCCCGGCCGTGAAGGCGGTGCCCCGCTCGAACGACAGGGTCGACATCGCCACGCTCCAGCCTCCGCCGAGCTCGCCGACGACGTTGGTGAGCGGTATGCGGACCTCGTCGTAGAAGACCTCGCAGAAGTCGGACTCACCGTCCATCGTCTCGATGGGCCTCGCGTCGATGCCCGGGCTGTGCATGTCGCAGATGACCCAGGTCAGGCCGTCGTGTTTGCGGCCGGTGTGGTCGGTGCGGACCAGCAGCTCCTGCCAGTCCGCGATGTGGGCGCTGCTGGTCCAGATCTTCTGCCCGGTCACCACCAGCTCGTCGCCGTCGATCTCCGCGCGGGTGCGCAGGGACGCCAGGTCCGACCCGGCCTCAGGCTCGGAGAACCCCTGGCACCAGATCACGTCACCGCGCAGGATCGGCGGCAGGTGCACCGACTTCTGCTCGTGGTCGGCGCGCTGGATCAGGGTCGGACCGGCGTGGTTGAGACCGACGAACGTGCTGTCCAGGCTGGGTAGGCCGGCGCGGCCGTACTCCTCGTACCAGATCAGCTGTTCGAGCAGGGACAGCCCGCGACCGCCGTACTCCTTCGGCCAGGCGATGCCGGCCCAACCGCCCTCGTACTGCGTACGCTGCCACGCCAGGTCGTAGTTCCGGATGTCCGCGGCGTCGTCCGGGCGCGGCTCGGCCGGCTTGTGCTCGGCGAGCCAGGTACGGACCTCGTCGCGAAACTCCCGCTGTTCGGCCGAGAAATCGAGATCCACCTGACGTCTCCCATCGAAATCGCCGCGGCCGGCCCGGCCTGTCGGTTTCTGCATCGTGCACAGCGCTAGGGCTCAAGGGCGGAGAGAAAATGTCCGAGCACCCGATCGAGGTCGGCGGCCCGGCACACCGCGCCGACGTAGCGGTCCGGGCGCACGACGTACACCTCGTCGGCGGGGCGGGCGAGCAGCAGGTCGCGCAGCGCGCCGTCGACGTCGACCACCTCGACCACCTCACGGTTCGCCGGCATGTCCGCCGGTCCGTCCGCAGGCGGCGACATCCCGCGCTGGTAGACCGGGGCCGGCACGGACTGCACGAGCACGCCGCCGTGGGCACGCAGGCGTTCGGCCGTGCGATCGGAGATGGACGCGGCGAAGTCGGGCACGAGCCCGAGTACGCCGACCCGCGGGCCAAGGACGTCGTCGAGGCGGGTCCCCTCCCCCTCCGCCGTCCGCACCGTGGGCTGGGGGAAGGCGCGCCCGACCAGCGAGGTGCGGTCGGCGCCGTCCGCACCGATGACGAGGCCCTCGGTGTAACGCGGGATCGGCTTGTACTTCATCTGCAGGATGTAGTCCCGCGCGCCGGGCACCTTCTGCGCGCCCCGGAAGGCGGCGTTGCGGAGCCGGTCGGTGAACCGGTTGCGCGCCTTGTACATGCGCCCCATCCGGGTGGCGAAGGCGACCATCACCTCGGCGTTGCGCCGGCGCTCGGCGTCATAGGTGTCCAGGATCCGGGGCGCGGCCTGCCCGCCGGTCACCAGCGCGAGTTTCCAGGCCAGGTTGGTGACGTCCCGGATCCCGGAATTCATGCCCTGGCCGAAGAACGGGGGCTGGAGGTGCGCGGCGTCACCCGCCAGGAACACCCGGCCGGCCTGGAACGAGGCCGCGGTGCGGGAATGGTGCCAGTACACGTCACTGCGGACCACCGGCGGCACCTGCGAGCCTGGGTAGAACCGCTTCAGCAGGGAGGTGACGGTGTCCGGCCGGCTGACCGTCGCCGGATCCTCATCGTCCCGGATCTGGAACTCAAAGCGCCGGTAGCCGAAGGGCAGCGGGATGGTCATCGACGGCCGCTCCGGCGAGGTGTAGACCGCTGAGTACGGCGCGTCCCAGGTGTCCTTCTCCACGTCGACGACCAACCACTTGACTGGCGCGGTGTCGCCCCGCAGGGAGATCCCGACGGCCTCGCGGACGTAACTGCGGCCACCGTCGGTGCCCACGACGTACCGCGCCCGGACCGTGGCCTCCCCGTCGTCGGTGCGCGCCCGGAGGGTGACGCCGCCGGAATCCTGGTCCAGCGCCGTGACCCGGCTGCCGAGCCGAAGGTCGACGCTGTCGTACCGGGCCAGGTGCTCGCGCAGGCACTCCTCCAGGAACGGCTGGTAGAACAGGTTGCGCCTGGGCCACCCGTAGGGCCGGCCGGTCGGGGCGACATGCGCCAGGACCCGGCCCGCCGAGTCGTGGTACCGGATCGGCACGTTGGTGAGTGAGTTGTCCAGGACCACCTGCGCCAGCCCGAACGACTGCAGGGTGCGGATCGCCTCGTCGTCGATCCCCACCGCGCGGGGGTGGCCGATGACGTTGCCGGCGGCCTCCAGGACCACCACTGTGACGCCGGCGTGACCGAGCAGGTTGGCCAGGACCGCCCCTACCGGGCCGGCCCCAACGACGGCGACATCGCAGTCAAAGCCCTCCATGGGGACCTGCCCTCCACCCAGATCTGCCTGTACACATGATGTCAGAAACATGCTCCGTCACGCCAGAGATGTTGTCCAGCGCGGACTCCCACCGATCCCGTCTAGATACCGATCGACCACCTCTGGTCATCCGGCGACCCGCGAGCTACTGTCGTGAACCTTCTGTCAGAATCTGATCCATCGTGCAGAGCCGCACGCGCCTGGAGCGCGCACCGGCTCTCCACGGAAAGCGAGGGACCGGTGCCCGAACCACACGCGCAGGGCGACTTCGCCCCGGAACGCCGGATGCTGATCGGCGGGGAACTCGTCGGATCCAGCGACGGGGCCGAGTTCGACAACCTCAACCCCGCGACGGAACAGGTGCTGGGCCAGGTCGCCGACGGCACCAAGGCGGACATGGATCGTGCGATCGCCTCGGCTCGGCACGCGTTCGACGAATCCCCCTGGTCGACCGACCGAGCCCTGCGGCGACGCTGTCTCGAGCAGCTACAGGAGGCGATCGAGGCAGAGCGCGAGCAGCTGCGGGCCGAACTCGTCGCCGAGGCCGGCGCACCCGTGGCGGTCACGTACCTGGCGCAGCTGGACTGGCCGCTGGCCGACGCGTTCCGCTGGCCGGCCAAGATGATCGACGAGTTCCCCTGGGAACGTCAGCTGTCCGACGGTGACCTGATGGGCGTGACCAGCAAGCGGCTTGTCCGCAAGGAGCCGGTCGGGGTCGTCGGGGCGATCGTCCCCTGGAACTTCCCGTTCGAGGTCACCGCCAACAAACTCGGCCCGATCCTCGCCATGGGCAACACCGTGGTGCTCAAGCCCGCGCCCGACACCCCGTGGAACGCGACCCGGATCGGGCGGCTCATCGCGGAGCGCACGGACATCCCGGCCGGCGTCGTCAACGTGGTGACCTCCTCTGACCACCTCGTCGGCGAGGTGCTCACGCTGGACCCCCGGGTCGACATGATCTCCTTCACCGGCTCCACCGCCACCGGCCGGCGCATCATGGAGCGCGGCGCCGCCACGCTGAAGAAGGTCTTCCTGGAGCTGGGCGGCAAGTCGGCGATGATCGTCTGTGACGACGCCGACCTCGCGACCGTGCTGCCGACGGCCGGGGCCGTCTGCATGCACGCCGGCCAGGGCTGCGCTCTGCAGACCAGGGTGCTGTTGCCGCGCTCGCGCTACGCCGAGGGCGTCGAGATCCTCACTGCGGTGATGCAGAACATCCCCTACGGCGACCCCACGGACCCGACCGTCCTGTCCGGACCACAGATCAGCGCCCTGCAGCGCGACCGGGTCCAGGGCCACATCGATCGCGCGGTCGAACAGGGCGCCCGGCTGGTCCTCGGCGGCGGCCGGCCCGCACACCTGCCCACGGGCTACTACATCGAACCCACACTGTTCGCCGACGTCGACAGCTCGATGGCGATCGCTCAGGAGGAGGTGTTCGGACCCGTCCTGGCCGTCATCCCCTACGAGGACGACGACGACGCCGTGCGCATCGCCAACGACAGCGCCTACGGCCTGTCCGGCGGGGTGTTCTCCGGCTCGCACGACCGCGCCATGGCCATCGCGAACCGGATGAGGACCGGGTCCGTCGGCGTGAACGGCGGCCTCTGGTACGGAGCCGACTCACCCTACGGCGGCTACAAGTCCAGCGGCGCCGGCCGGCAGAACGGGATCGAGGGCCTCGAGCAGTACTGCGAGACCAAGGCGCTGGGCTGGTCGGCCTGAGGGCCGCCGCCTTATCCGGCCGCGGCGAGCACCCGCAGCACGGGAACGTACCGCAGGAACCGCAGCACGTCATTGAGGTGGGTGCAGCCACGCGTACCGGACAGGCCGGCCCTGACGGCCCCGTCGATCTCGTGCAGCGATGTGCCGAGCAGGTCGGTCACATGCCGTGATCCGAGCGGGCATTCGGGGAACGGCAGCGCCCGCGGCTCGACGCCGATCTCCGTGAGGACCAAGGCGTCGTCGGCGGACACGCTCGCGCGCACCACATATTCGTGCAGGGATCCCTCGCGCAGCGCCGCGTCGAGGTGGCTGTCCCGGAAGTACTCGAACACGTCGAGCCGGTCGCCGCGCGGCGTCACGTCGAGTATCCGGCGGCGACGCATCGAGCCGGCCCTCAGCGGCGGCTCGGCATGGAAGTCCGTCGCCGCCATCATCGACGCCGGCGCCGGGGCGGTCGGCAACGCGGCGAGCAGCGGAGTCCCGGCCCGTATCCTGCGGTCGGCGGTGGCATCCGGCGCCCATCCCGCGCAGATGCCGACCATCGGGGACCGCCGATCCGACGGCGGCGGAGACACCTGCGGCTGCTCCATCACCATCGCGTAGCCGGTGATGAGGCGTACGGTCGGCAGGTCGTCCAGCACCGCCGACACCAGGGAGCCCGGGTCGAGCCCGGCGTCGGCCAGCGTCGCCAGACGAGCGCGGAATCGACCGACCGTCGACGTACCTGCCAGGTCTTCCCGGACCGGGCCGGGCACGTCGCCGGACAGGGCGGTCATCCGCGAGGCGGCGTCCAGCGTGACGGTCAACCGGCGCGTGTCCAGCTCGCGGCCCGCGCCATCCGAGCCGACCAGCAGGTCACGCGCCGTGGCGACGACGACCGACCCCCTGTCCCAGGTGGGTTCCGGCGCGACCTCGATGGAGAGCGTCCGGCGTACCGTGCCGGGAGCCGGCGCCGGCAGCGAGGTCAACGGATCGCTCGGACCGGGCTCCGGCTCTGGAGGGCCGGTCCGGCTCGGCACAGCAGCACCCGACACAGCACCCTCCAGCGAACATCCCTCATCAGGCCGGCCTGAAGCCGCCCATACAGTTAGATATTAAACCTGATTGCACGCTCGTCGGGAGGGCGAGTCGACCAGTTCGTCGACGAGTCCCCACGCCATGGCCGTCGGCGCGTCCAGAGCCCGGCCGGACAGGGCGAGCAGCAGCGTGCGCCAGCGGCCGATCCGGCGAGGGATGCTGACCGTGCCGCCCGCTCCGGGGATCAGGCCCATTCCCACCTCGGGCAGCCGGAACGTCGTATCCGGATGGGCGACGACCCGTCCGGCGAAGGCGGGCAACTCGATTCCGGCGCCGACGCAACTGCCGTGCAGGCGGGCCTCGAGACGGTCGGCGATCTGGTGCAGCAGCCGGCCGGCCCCGGCGTGGGTGCGGACAAAGTGGGCCGTGGCCAGGTCCGGTGCGGTGCCGAACTCGGCGAGGTCTCCGCCCGAGCAGAAGCACGGCCCCGCTCCGTCGAGAATGACCTGCTCGACGGTGTCGTCCAGCACGGCGACCTGCAGCGCCTCGACGAGCGCGTCCCGCACCTCCCGCCCGTAGGCGTTGCGCCGCTCCGGCCGGTTCAGCGTGACGCGCAGCCGGCCGTCGATGCGCTCAGCGAGCACCGCGGGCTGGAGCGCGGCCGGTGGCAGCGGCCGGGGCCCGCGCCGGTCGAGCCAGCGCCGGAACTCCTTACCGCCGAGCAGAGCGGAGTAGGCGAGGGACTCCGCGTCCAGCGCCGCCGGTACGCTCTGCCGCTCGGTGTCCCGCAGCAGCCGCGCGAGCACGAGCGCGGCCTGTGGCGCCTCGGTGGCGGCGGCCAGGAGCAGGCGCGCATCGCCGACCGGGTCCGGGGTGCCGGCGAAGCAGCGGCCGGATCCGATCCGATCGTATGGCGTGAGGGCAAGATCCAGCGCCGAGGCGAGCTCGTCATGCGGGCCGCTCCGGCGGTCGGCGGTCGTGACACCCACGAGGATCCGGTCGCAGGAGCGGGCGGCACGCGTGGCCCGTCCAAGCAGACCCGGATCGGCGGGGCCGTCCAGGTCGACCAGGAACAGCGGATCGACCACCCTGCCGAATCCGTCGAGCAGCGACTCGTGCGCCCGGCCGTCCGCGAGCGCGGCCGGAGCGAGCCATCCCGCGCTAGATGCTTCGGCCGTCACGGCTCCTACTTGGTGTGTTCACCGGTTCTGCGGTCGCTCCGTGGGCGACGATGTCCGACAGATTTCGAGCGTAACATCGCGACCATGTCGACCGAGGAGTTCACCGTGGCCGGCGGGTCGGTGCGACCGGCCGATCCGGTGACCGACTGGGCCGGCAGCGGGATCGTGGCGCTTAACGGGCGGCCCTGGGGACCACCGCTGGTGCCGCCCGGCCGGGCGGCCACTGTCGCACGGGAGATCTCCGCGCGGCTGGCGGCGGCCACCGGGCAATGCCACCATCCGGTGCGCGTCGACGGCGCCCGATTGCTGGCCGAACGCGCCGCGTACACCGGCCACCGTCGCCAGGGAACCGTTTCGGTCGGCGGCCGCTGCCGGCTTCTGCGGACCGCCGACGGGTGGGCGGCGGTCTCCTGCGCCCGCCCCGACGATCCCGCGCTGCTCGGCGCGCTGGTCGGCGCGGAGCTGCCCCAGGACCCGTGGCCGGCGATCGCGGCGTGGCTGGCCGAGCACACCGGCGAGGAGCTCACCGAGCGCACCACGCCACTCGGCATCGCCGCGGGGCCGGTCCAGGTCCCGGGCGGCGTGCCACCGGCCGGCCTCCCGCGGCCAGGGCCGGCACGGTCCGTGGCCGGCCTCCTCGTGGTCGACTTCAGCGCCCTGTGGGCAGGACCCCTGTGCGCGCATCTGCTCGGGCTGGCGGGCGCTCGCGTGGTCAAGGTCGAAACACCGTCGCGCCCGGACGGGGCACGACGCGGCGACCCGGAGTTCTACCGGCTCCTCCACGGGGGCCACCGTTCGGTGGTACTCGATCCGAGTACGCCCGGGGGCCGCCGCGCACTCGCCGGACTGGTCGAGGCGGCCGACATCGTCATCGAGGCATCGCGGCCGCGCGCGCTGGCCCGGTTCGGGTTGGACGCCGAGGCGGCCGCCGAGGCGGGCACGGTCTGGGTGTCGATCACCGCGCATGGCCGCGCGTCCGACCGCGTCGGATTCGGCGACGACCTGGCCGCCGCGAGCGGCCTCGTCGCGCGTGACCCGGACGGCAGTCCGCTGTTCTGCGGCGACGCGCTGGCCGACCCGCTGACCGGGCTGGTCGCCGCCGAGCTGGCCATGACGGCGCCGACCGGTGTGCTGTTCGACGTGTCGATGTCCGCGGTGGTCGCCTCCACCCTCGGCGCCGACATGGACCGTCCGTCGTCGCCCGCTCGGTGGGAGGGCTCCGGCTGGCTGATCGACACCGCGGACGGCCCGGTGCCGGTGGCGCTCCCCCGCCGGCGACCGGTGACCGGACGCGCCCCGGCGAGCGGGGAGAACACCGGCGAGGTGCTACGCGAGCTGGGCATTCCGGCGCCGTGAACTCCACCGGGCTGCTGATCCGCGGCACGGAGCTGGACGGCCGGCTCCGCGCCGACGTCCGCGTCACCGGCGGCACCATCGCCGAGATCGCTCCCGGGCTGACGCGGCGGTCGGGCGAGGTCGTACTCGACGCGCGGGGGGGTGCCTTGCTGCCCGGCCTGTGCGACCACCACCTGCACCTGCACGCACTGGCCGCCCACGCGAGTTCCGTGCCGTGCGGTCCACCCGACGTGGCGGACGCGTCCGGCCTCGCCGACGCGCTGGCCGGGGCCATGGGCGACGAGCACGGCTGGGTACGCGGGGTCGGCTACGTCGAAACGGTGGCCGGCGACCTGGACGCGGACGCACTCGACCGGCTGCACCCCGACCGGCCGGTGCGCATCCAGCACCGCAGCGGAGCGCTATGGATGCTCAACGGCGCCGCCATGGCGGTCCTCGGCCTGGCCCGTGGACACCACCCCGGCATCGAGCGCGACCGCCACGGTGCGCCCACCGGACGGCTCTGGCGCGCGGACGACTGGCTGCGCACGCGGCTTCCACGCTCCCGCCCACCGGACCTCGCCCCGGTCGGCGCCCGCCTCGCGGCCCTTGGCATCACCGCGGTCACCGATGCCACCCCTGACCTCGACGCCACCGCGATCGAGGCCGTCACGGACGCGATGGCGTCCGGGGCCCTGCGCCAGCGGGTGCAGCTGCTCGGCGTCCCGGTCGGCTGGCGGCCACCCCCCGAGAAGCGGACGCCGTCGGCCGGACCGTACAAGATCGTCCTTGCCGACTCGGCGCTGCCCGGCCTCGACGCGCTCACCACGCGGATCGCGGAGACACACGCCCACGGCCGGGCGGTCGCCGTGCACTGCGTGACCCGCGAGGCACTGCTCCTGCTGCTCGCCGCCTTCGCCGATGCGGGGACGCTACGCGGTGACCGCATCGAGCACGCCGCCCTGGTTCCGGCCGAGTCGGTGCCCACGCTCGCGGGCCTGCAGTTGCGCGTGGTGACGCAGCCAGGGTTCCTGGCCCATCGCGGCGATGACTTCCTCCGCGACGTGCCCGAGGCCGAGCACGGAGACCTCTACCGGTGCCGGTCGCTGGTGGAGGCCGGGGTTCCGCTGGTGCCGTCCAGTGACGCGCCGTACGGTCCGCTGGATCCGTGGGCGGTGATCTCCGCCGCGGCGGCGCGCCGGACCCCCTCGGGGCGCTCCGTCGGGCCGGCCGAACGCATGAGCACGGCCGGCGCGCTCGCCGGTTACCTCTCCGACCTGTCCGACCCCGGCGGACCGGTCCGGCGGATACGCCTGGGCGCCACCGCCGATCTGGCGCTTCTTCGCGTACCCCGAGCCGTGGCGCTGTCCGGCCCGTCGTCCGACCACGTACGCGCGACGATCATCGGGGGCGCTGTGGCGTGGGACGCGGGCGCGATGTGCGGCTGAGCGGTTCAGCGTCCGGTGCCGGGTACCGGTTTTCCTTCGCGGGCACGGCCGGGTCATGGCAGCCTGATGTCCGTGACGTCAGATAGCGGGAAGATCGGCGCGCAGCCGGGCATGGGCAGGCCACCCGTGACCTCACGGGCCGCCCTGGAGCGACTGGCCTTCGAGTTGTTCGCCCGGCGGGGATTCGCCGAGACCACGATCGATGACATCGCGGCCGCGGCCGGGATCGGGCGGCGAACCTTCTTCCGCTATTTCGCCTCCAAGAACGATCTGGTGTGGGGCGATTTCGAGGACCATCTGCTCAAGCTGCGGAAGCTGCTCGACGAATCGGATCCGGGCCTTCCGATGGTGGACGCGCTGCGCCGGGCCGTCGTGGAGTTCAACCGATTCGATCCGAGGGAGGTGCCCTGGCATCGGCAGCGGATGCAGCTGATCCTGCGGGTACCCACCTTGCAGGCCGACGCGACCTTGCGCTACGCGTCCTGGCGGATGGTCATCGCGGAGTTCGTCGCCGGCCGTACGGGTCTGCCGCCTTCCACGATGATCCCCCGGCTCGCCGGCCATGTCCTGCTGGGGGCCGCGGTCGCCGCCTACGAGCACTGGCTGTCCAGCGCGGCGGACGCGGACCTGTCGAGCCTGCTCGACGAGGCCATCCGGCGGGTGGCCGCGGGCCTGGCCACGGTACTGCACGACGCCGGAGCCCCGCCCGGACCGTGACCGGGGACGTTCAGCCGGATTCACGGCGGATGGCGTCGGCGATGAGCTCACCGATGAGGACGGCCGTGGCGGCGGGGCCGCGCAGCGGCGCCGTGGGGAGGATCGAGGTGTCGGCGACGCGGAGCCCGCTGAGGCCGTGGACTCTGCCGTAGGCGTCGACAGCGACGGACGCGGCGCCGGCCGGGCCCATGGGCACGGTGCCGCAGGTGTGCTGGGACGTACCGAGACGGGAGCGTATCCAGCCGTCGAGGGATCGGTCGTCTTCGAGCGTCCGGGGACCGGGCTCCAGGAGGTTCTCCGATACCTCTCCGAAGGCGCTCGTGGAGATCAGGGCGGCCGTGGCCCGCACGGCCTCGCGCAGCCGGCGCCGGTCGTCGGCCGTCTCGAGGTATCCGTAGTCGATGCGCGGCGGCACATCCGGGTCGGCCGACAGGGTCCGCAGGCGGCCGCTCCTGCGGGGCGTCTGGACCGACGCGAGGAATGCCAGGGGAGCACCGGGGACCGTCGTCCTCCCGCCGACCAGGCCGGCCATCGGCAGGAGGGACTGAAGAATCTCCAGATCCCCCGGGTCCTCCCCGCCGAATGACGACAGGTGCAGGGCTCCGCCGAGCCAGGAGCCGGATGGCTCGCCCATCGGCCGCCGGGGCGTCCACTCCAGCACCACCTGGGGGTGGTCGCTGAGTCCGCCGCCGACAGCGGGGACGTCCTGGACAACGGGGATGCCCAGGCGCGCCAGGTCCCCCGCCGGTCCGATACCGGACAGGTGCAGCAGGTGCGGTGAGGCGAACGAACCGGCGCACAGCACGATCTCGCCGGCCTCCAGCACGGTCCGTCGCCGGCCCTGTTCGACCACGACACCGGTCGCTCGGCCGCGCCGTACGACCACCGATCGCACCGCGCAGCCACCCACCACGGTGAGGTTGGGGCGCCCCAGCGTGCCGGGCAGGTAGGCGATGCCGGTGTTGATGCGCCGGCCGTCCACCGCGTTCGACGGCAGCGGGCCGAAGCCGGGGGCACCCTGGTGGTTCTTGTCCGGTTCCTGCGGATAGCCCAGTTCATGGGCTCCGGCTTGGAACGCGGCCGCGGCGGGGTGCCGCAGGTCGGTGCGGCGGATCCGGATCGGTCCGCGGTCTCCGTGCTGCGGAGTCGCCCCGAAGTCGAGATCGGTCTCCAGCGCGCGCAGGAACGGCAGCACCCGCTCGTAGGACCAGGACGCGTCACCCGCCGTGGCGGACCAGCGGTCGAAATCCTCGCGCCGCGCCCTGACGAAGTAT
>JAOPYL010000231.1 GCA_025964625.1 Actinoallomurus sp.
GCGATGTGCCGCCGACGGCGGTCACGTAGTGGGAGGAGGCCGGGTACTCGACGCCGTACCCGTTGTCGCCGGAGCTGACCGTGATGGCGACGCCGGGGTGGTTGTAGTACGAGCCGTAGCTGGAGTCGGAGGCGTCGGAGCCGCCGTAGCTGTTGCTGACGACTTTGGCGAGCCTGGCGGCGGTGTTCTCGGCGGTGCCGAGGTTGGCGAACGAGGAGGACTTCGCCTCGACGAGCACGATCTTGCACTTGGGGCAGGTCGCGGAGACCATGTCGAGGTCCAGGGAGATCTCCTGGGCCCAGCCGCCGTCAGTCGCCGGGTAGGACGTGCCGCCGTTCTGGTCGACCTTCTTGAAGCAGCCGTTCGCGGTCGTGCAGGCGCCGAGCCCGTACTGGCTGCGGTAGACACCGAGGTCGGCCTCGGCGGTCGGGGCGTTGTAGGCGTCGACGATGGCGACCGTCTGGCCGGATCCGGCCGTGGAGGACGGCAGCTTGTAGGCGCTCTGCAGGTCGCTGGGCGCGAGGCCGGACGGGGCGGCGGCCGCGCTCCGCAGGGATGCCTCGCTCCTCGCGACGTCGTCGCGGACGAGGGCGGTGCAGCTGGCCCTTCCGGGCTTCTGGGTGGCGCAGGCGTGGTGGTACGGGTGGGAGGCGGCGTTGGCCGGTGCGGACAGGAAGGGAACCATGGCGAGAATCAGACCGCCCAGTAGGGCCGCTGAAGCGCGTCGTCGCATGTGCTCTCCTAGGAGCTGGCGGGGGAACGACGAGCAAATCTTCACATACAACCCAGGGGCACCAATAGACCCTATTTTCTCGGCATTTTCAGCAACATCCACGGTGTCAGTCAGGACGGTGCCGTTGCGGGTCGTGCGTGATCCCGCCCGGGGAGGCGGGATCACGCACGACTGTGCTCAGAAGCCGCCGGTCCCGTTGGGGGTGCCCAGGCCGGTGGGGCCGTCATAGCCGGACCCGGCCGTGCACAGGTAGCTGCCGCCGCAGCTACCGTTCGAGCCCGACGTGACGTCGAACAGCGCGGAGGCGTGGGTGTAGGGGTAGGAGCCGTAGGTCGTGCTGCCGGTGTTGCCGGCCAGCGCGTACACACTGGCGATGATCGGGGAGGACGCGCTCGTCCCGCCGACCGCCGCCCAGCCGTCCAGGCCCTGCACCAGGCCCAGCGAGATCAGGAGGTCGCAGTACGAGCTGGTCCCGCAGCTGTTGTAGGTGTCGTAGACGCCGACGCCGGTGGCCGGGTCGGCTACCGCGGAGACGTCGGCGACGGTGCGCTTGGCGCAGCCGGTGTCGTGCTGCCACGACGGCTTCGGCTCGTACGCCGAGCAGCCCGAGCCGGCGCCCGACCATGCGGTCTCGGTCCAGCCGCGCGCGTTGCTCGCCTTCTTCAGCGTCGTGCCGCCCACCGCGGTGACGTACTGGGAGGAGGCCGGCCAGCTCACGCCGTAGCCGGAGTCACCCGAGCTGGCCGTGATGGCCACGCCGGGGTGGTTGAAGTGGGCGTCGGCGGCGAGGATCGTCGAGTCCTCGGCGCCGCCGTAGCTGTTGGAGACGGCCACCACTCCCGGCGTGGCGGCGGCGGTGTCCACCGCGGTGCCGAGCGAGCCGGTGTCCGGCGTGTTCGCCTCCACGAGGAGGATGTGGCAGTCGGGGCAGATCGCCGAGACCATGTCCAGGTCGAGGCTGATCTCCTCGGCCCATCCGTAGTCGGTGGCGGGCAGCGGCGAGGCCTGGCCGTTCTGGTTGACCTTCTTGAAACAGCCGTTGGCGGTCGTGCAGGCCGGCAGTCCGAGCTTGGAGCGGTAGACGCCGAGGTCGGCCTCTGCCTTCGGGTCGTCCTGGGCGTCGACGATGGCCACCGTCCGGCCGTTCCCGTGGGTGCCGGACAGTTTGTACGCCGACTGCAGGTCCGCCGGCAGCAGTCCGGTAGGCGTGCTGACCGTCAGCGGTGCGATCTTTCCGTTACTGGCGCGGTGTGCGCGGATCCGGCCGAGGCAGTGCAGTTGCCCGGCGCCCTTGGCGGTGGCGCAGCCGAAGCCGACGCTGAGGTTCGAGCCGCTGACGGCGGCGCCGGCGGAGGGTGCGGCGGCGAGCGCGAGAACGAGTGCGACGAGGGTGCCGAGGATGATCGCGGATCTTTGGCGGGGTTTCAATCCGACCTCCCGTGTCGAACTGGACATCTATCCCTTCAGCGGCGATGAGCTACGTCACGGCTATATCGCCAAAACCCCCCGAAAACTCGCAACGCGAAACTAGCGCATGTGGCGCGGCCGTCAACCGTCTGGCCAGAAGCGGAAGCACGCCCGTGCACGGGCCGGCCCGCTTGGAGCGACCGGTGACAGGGCGCTGGATGAGTGAGACCGTGAGCCCGGCAGCCCTGCCGCCGGTCGCTCTTACGCCGGGCGAGAGCGGGTGAACAGCCGGCCGAGCCGCTCCACGTGGCGGAAGGCGTCCTCGTCGCCCGCGCGGGCGAGCCTTCGCATGGCTCTCGGAGAGATTCGCGACAGGGCGTACGCGGCCCGCGCCCCGGCGGTGACCGGCACGAGCGGGCGGTTCCGCTCGATGGCGCGGATGACCGCCCTCGCGACGGCGTCCGGTCCGGGCGCCAGGCGCCCCGCGACGCGCTCGGTGAGCTCCCGGCGGCGCGTCTCCTCCGCCGCGTCCACGCCGACGTGGCGCGCCGCACGGTAGATGCCGGTGGCGATGAAGCCCGGGCAGATCGCGCTGACGCCGACACCCGTCCCGGCCAGTTCGGCGCGGAGGCAGTCGCTGAGCATCACCACGCCGGCCTTGGTCGTGCAGTAGGCGGGCAGGGCCCGGCTCGGCGTGAACGCGGCGGCCGAGGCCACGTTGACGATGTGGCCGCGGCCCCGGGCGGCCAGCTGAGGGCCGAAGAACAGGCATCCGTGCACGACGCCCATCAGGTTGACGTCGATCGTCCGCCGCCAGTCCGCCACGGTGTGGTCGAAGAAGGCCCCCCCGATGCCGACGCCGGCGTTGTTGACGACGATGGCCGGCGCGCCGTGCTCGTCGCGGACCCACGCGGCGAAGCGTTCCATCGCGGCGGCATCGGCGACGTCGACGCCGTACGGTACGCCGGCCTCGGCGGCGCCCTTCTCATCGAGGTCGGCGCAGATCACGGTCAGGCCGCGGGCGCCGAGGGCGAGCGCGGTGGCCCGTCCGATCCCGCTCGCCGCTCCGGTCACGACGGCTGTCACTGCCACGCACCCGATCGTAGGTGACCGCCGCGCCCGTGAGGGGGGCCCGGCCGCGCCGGAGCCGGCCAGGGCCGGGCAATTCCCTACTTAACAGGTTGACTTTGTCGGTTATATCGTGCACGATGGCGGCGTGAGTCCTCGTCAACTCCTCGTGACGCGCCGGCACGTCGATCTTCGACGGCAGGCCAGCGCGCTCTGTGCGCCGACCTCCTGAGTCCGCCAAGCCGCCGACGGCGTCGGCCCTGTGCGGAGCGGCCAGCCGCTCCGCACATCGACAACTCACGCACAAAAGGGTTCTCAATGTCCTCACCTGCCCTCGATCTGGGGCCCGCACGACGGGCCGCCCGGGAACGGATACGCGTTCCGCGGGCATCCGGACTGTTCCGGCTCGTCAGCCCGATCGTCCTTCTCCTCCTCTGGCAGGCCGCCAGCTCATCCGGCCTGCTCCCGGAGCGGCTCGTCGCCTCCCCTGTGAAGATCGCCCGCACGGCGGTCGGCCTGACCACGGCCGGGACGCTCCCGGACGCGATCATGGTGTCGCTCCAGCGGGTCGCCATCGGCTTCGCCATCGGGGCCGCCGCGGGAGTGGTCCTCGCGCTCGCCGCCGGGCTGAGCCGTCTCGGCGAGAACGCCGTCGACCCGCCCATGCAGATGCTGCGGGCGCTGCCGTTCTACGGCCTGATCCCGCTGTTCATCCTGTGGTTCGGGATCGGTGAGACCCCCAAGGTGGCACTGGTCGCGCTCGGCGTCGCGTTCCCGCTCTACCTCAACACCTTCGCCGGCATCCGCAGCGTGGACGGCAGGCTCACCGAGGCGGGCCGGGTCCTGCGGCTCAGCCGGACGGCCCTGATCCGGCACGTGATCCTGCCCGGCGCGCTCCCCCAGACACTGGTCGGGCTGCGGCAGAGCCTCGGTGTCGCCTGGCTCGCCCTGATCGTCGCCGAGCAGGTCAACGCGGACTCCGGCCTCGGCTGGATGATCAACGATGCCCGGGAGTTCATGCGCACCGACGTGATCGTCGTCGGCCTGGTCGTCTACAGCGCGCTGGGTCTGCTCACCGACGCTTTCGTACGGCTCATCGAGAGGAGGGCACTGGCATGGCGACGAGCCTTCCAACCCGCGTAGCGAGCACCGGCGGCTCGGCCCGCGCGGCGAGCACCCGGAGCTTCACCCGCTCCTTCGGCGACCGCACGATCCTCGACCGGCTCGACCTCGACATCGAACACGGCGAGTTCGTGGCCCTGCTCGGCCGCAGCGGCTCGGGCAAGTCCACCCTGCTGCGCGCGCTGGCCGGTCTCGACCCGGAGACCGACGGCGAGCTGACCGTCGAGGGAACGGTCTCGGTGGCGTTCCAGGAGCCGCGGCTGCTGCCCTGGAAACGCGTGATCGACAACGTGGCCCTCGGCCTGAACGGGCCGGCGGCCAAGGCCAAGGCGCACCGGGCGCTGGAGGAGGTCGGGCTCGGCGAACTCGGTGGCGCGTGGCCGCTCACACTGTCCGGCGGTGAGGCCCAGCGTGCCTCGCTGGCACGCGCCCTCGTGCGCGAACCCGGGCTGCTCCTGCTCGACGAACCCTTCAGCGCCCTCGACGCCCTGACCCGGATCACCATGCACCGGCTCGTCCTCGACCTGTGGACCCGCCACGGGCACGGCGACCCGGCGGGGCGGGAAAGGCTCAGCGTGCTCCTCGTCACCCATGACGTGGACGAGGCGCTCCTGCTCGCGGACCGGGTCCTCGTTCTCCGCGAGGGCCGCATCGCGTACGAGTCGCGCGTCGCGGCCGAACGTCCCCGCCGGCCCCATGACCTCGGCACCTTGCGGGCGGAACTGCTCGAACAGCTCGGCGTCGAGGAAGGAACACCATGAAGAGACTTGTCACCGCGCTCACCCTCCTCGTCGTCGCGGGCGCCGGGTGCGGGAACTCCGCCGGCGGCGACACGGCGGCGATCCGCAAGGACGGCTCGGTCGACCTGACGAAGGTGACCCTCCGCGTCGGCGACCAGAAGGCCGGGTCGCAGGCCCTGCTCCAGGCCGCCAGCGAGCTCACCGGCGTCAAATACAAGATCGCCTGGTCGCAGTTCACGTCGGGGCCGCCGCTGCTCGAGGCCGCCAACGCGGCCGCGATCGACGTCGGCGCCGTCGGCAACACACCGCCGATCTTCGCCGCCGCGGCGGGCTCGAAGATCACCATCGTCGCGGCGGGCGCCCAGAACCTCGCCGCCCAGGCCGTGCTCGTGCCGAAGACCTCCTCCATCCGCACGATCCAGGAGCTGAAGGGCAAGAAGATCGCGCTGGCCAAGGGCAGCTCCGCGCACGCGCTCCTGCTCAACGTGCTGAAGAGGGCCGGGCTCGGTTTCGGCGACATCCGGCCGCAGTATCTGCAGCCCGCCGACGCGCTCTCGGCGTTCAGCTCGGGCCGGGTCGACGCGTGGTCGATCTGGGATCCGTACGCCGCTCAGGCCGAGGCCCAGACCGGCGCCCGGATCCTGGTGGACGGCAATGGCTACGGCACGAACTACGCCTTCAATGTCGCCTCCAGCGAGGCACTCAAGGACAAGGCCAAGGTCGCGGCGATACGCGACTACCTGGCCCGGCTGAACCGCGCGTACGTGTGGGCCGCCACCCACCAGCCGCAATGGGCGAAGACCTGGGCCCAGCAGGTCGGCCTGCCGCTGCCCGTCGCCACGGTGGCCGTCCGGCGACGCGTCACACGGCCCGTCAGGCTCGACGCCGGCGTGATCGACGGCGAGCAGGAGCTCGCCGACGCCTTCTCCGGCGCCGCGCTCATTCCCGGCCGGCTGAAGATCGCCGACTTCACCGACCCGCGTTTCAACGACACCGTCCCCGGAGGGTCATCGTGACGAAGTTCCACTGGTTCCTGCCCACGAGCGGCGACGGCCGCACCCTTGTCGGAGGCGGCCACGGGGCCGTGCAGCGCGGGGTGCGGCGACCGCCGGACATCGAGTACCTCGCGCAGATCGCCCGCTCGGCCGAGCAGCTCGGCTTCGAGGGCGTGCTCACCCCCACGGGCACGCAGTGCGAGGACGCCTGGCTGACGACGGCCGCGCTCACTCGCGAGACCGAGCGGCTGAAGTTCCTGGTGGCCTTCCGCCCGGGTTTCCTCTCGCCGACGCTCGCCGCGCAGATGGCCGCGGCGTACCAGCGGCTCTCCCGCGGCCGTCTGCTGCTCAACATCGTCACCGGTGGCGAGGGCGCCGAGCAGCGCCGCTTCGGCGACCACCTCGCGCACGACGAGCGCTACGCCCGTACGGACGAGTTCCTGTCCATTCTGCGCGGCGCGTGGAGCGGCAAGCCGTACGACTTCTCCGGCAACTACTACGACGTCGAGGGCGCGACCGTCTCACAGCCGCCGGACCCGGTACCGCAGGTGTACTTCGGCGGGTCCTCCCACGCGGCCGGCCCGGTGGCCGCCAAGCACGTGGACGTCTATCTGACCTGGGGCGAACCACCCGCCCAGGTCCAGCGGAAGATCGACTGGATCCGGGAACTGGCCGACCGGGAGGGCCGGCGGCTGCGGTTCGGGATCCGGCTGCACGTCGTGACCCGCGACACGGCCAAGGAGGCGTGGACGGCCGCGAACCGGCTGCTCGACGACCTCGGCCCGGCCGAGGTCGCCGCCGCGCAGGAGGGCCTGGCCCGGAGTGAGTCCGTCGGCCAGCAGCGGATGCGGGCCCTGCATGCGGGTTTCCGTGACGGCGGGTCCGCCCACGACCTGGAGATCTACCCGAACCTGTGGGCGGGCGTCGGCCTGGTCCGCGGCGGCGCCGGCACCGCGCTCGTCGGCAGCCATGCCCAGGTGGCCGAGCGGATCGCGGAGTATGCCTCGCTCGGCGTCGACGAGTTCATCCTGTCCGGGTACCCGCACCTGGAAGAGGCGTACTGGTTCGGCGAAGGCGTCCTGCCCGAGCTGGGCAGGCTCGGCCTGCTGAAGGAGGCTGCGTGAGCACGCCGGCGCCCTCCCGGCTCGGCACGCGCGTCGTCGCGCTGGTCGGCGACCCGCGTCCGGCCTCGCGGAATGGGCGGCGGCCGTACGGCTCTCCGATCTCCGAGACGGTGTGGTGAGCACCGAGTGAACGCCGTCAGTGATCCGAAGGCGGGCAGGCCATGGGCACACGAGTGAGACAGACACCGATCGTCGACGACGTCCGGTTCCGGCGGGCACTCGCCCGGCACGCAGCCGGTGTGGTCGTGGTGACGGGCCCCGGCCCGGTGGGGCTGACCGCGACCTCCTTGACGTCGGTCAGCCTGGACCCGCCGCTGGTGTCGTTCTGCGTCGGCCGTGACTCCACCACCTGGCCGGACCTGCGGGACGCGGAGTCCTTCGCCGTGAACGTGCTCGCCGGCGACCAGGCGGCGATCGCGTCCCGGTTCGCCGGACGCGGCGTCGACCGTTTCGCCGCGCCCACCACCTGGCGGCCGGGGCCGCGGGACGTGCCCATCCTCGGCGGGACAACGGCCCACCTGCTCTGCGAACCGTACGACACGGTCGCGCTCGGGGATCACTGGCTGGTGGTCGGCCTCGTCGTCGACACCGGACTCGGCTCGGCCGACGCCCCTCTCCTTTATCATCGCGGGCAATATGGCCGCTTCAGTCCCAAACTCACCTGAACACGGACGACAAAACCGGTATCGGAGAAAGCATCGTCACGCTGCGTCGGCGGCCGTACGCTATAGAAGCCTGCCGACTCGCGGGGTGGAGCCCATGGAGCGCTGGTTCGCCGAACGATCCGTGGGGCAGCTGCTGCCCGGAGATCACGCCTGGTTCTCCTACGCCAACGGCGAGGAGCAGGAGCACGTCGTCGGGGCCTTCCTGCGCGACGGGCTGACCGCCTCGGACAAGGTCATCTACATCACGGACGCCGCCCCGCAGGACCTTCCCGGCCTGCGGACGCGCTACCACCTCGATCCCGACACCTACCTCCGAACGGGCCAGTTGACGGTTCTTCCCACCGCGGACGCCTGCCTGACCGGTGAGGTCTTCGACCCCGGCCGGATGGTCGCGTCACTGGAGAAGGTGCTGGCCCGGGCGGAGCGAGACCGTTTCCGCGGTATCCGCATCACGGCTGACATGACGTGGGCGATCCGGCAACAGAGCGGTGCTGCCCGGCTTCTGGACTGCGAGGCCGGACTCGACGCGGCGATCGCGCCGAGCACCACGGCGATGGCGATCTGCCAGATCGACCAGCGTTCGTGCACGCACGACGAGCTGACCGTACTCAAGGAGACACACGAGGTTCTCGTGGGCGCCAACCCCGACTTCGACGACGGAGTCCTGACCATAACCCGCACCTTCCAGCCACGCGGCCTGCGGCTCAAGGGCGAGCTCGACGGCGCGCGGCACGCCGTGTTCGCGGAGGCCCTGCACGCCGTCACGGAGCAGGGTGGCGACGTGCACCTCAACGTCGCCGAGCTCCGCTTCGTCGACCTGGGCGCGCTCGGCATGATGGCCGACACGGCCCTGCGTCTGGCCGCCCGGGGCTGCCTGGTCCTGGACCACCCATCGCCCGATCTGACCGAGGTCGTGGAACTCATCGGGGGCCGGGTGCTGCCCTGGCTGAAGATCGGCGACGGTGAGGCGCCGTGACGAGGTTCATTCACCGGGCGCTGGTCTACGACCGCGACGACGCCTTCCTGGACACGGCCGTGCCGTTCGCCCGGGCGGGGCTGGAGGCGGGCGAGACAGTGCTCGCGATCAACTCGGCGGCCGGCATCACCGGCCTCCGTGAGGCGCTCGGCGGCGCCGCCGACTCGGTCGAGTTCCGCGACTCCACGAGCTGGTACGCCCAGCCGACCCGCACCATCGCCGCCTACAGCTCCTTCCTCGCCGACAACATCGGCCCGCGGATCAGGGTGATCACCGAGCCAGGCTGGGAGGGCTGCACGCCGGCTGAGATCTCCGAGTGGACGCGATACGAGTCGATCGTCAACGAGGCCTTCGCCGACGTCGAGGCCTCCGTGCTGTGCATGTACGACCGGCGCGTCACGGCGCCGGAGATCATCGACGGCGCACTGCGCACCCACCCCGAGCTCGTCGGTGACTCCGGCCCGCGCCCCAACGACGCCTACCTCGACCCGTGTACCGTCTTCGCCGAGGTCGACCGGCAGCCCCTGCCCCCGCCGCCGCCGCACGCCGTCGCGGTCCAGGTCGACAGCGCCGACTTGAGCTCCCCGCGCAACTTCATCGGCGGGCACGCCCGCGGCCACGGCATGTCGCCGGCGCGCCTGAACGATCTGCTGGTGGCCGCGACGGAGGTGGCCACCAACGCGATCCGGCACGGCGTCCCGCCGATCACATGCCGGTTGTGGGACGACGACGGCGATCTCGTGGTCGACGTGACCGACGCCGGCCTCTGGGAGCCGGATGCCGTACCCGGCTTCCTGCCGCCCGATCCGGTGTCGCGTTCGGGGTTCGGGCTGTGGGGGGTCCGCATGCTGTGTCCGCTCGTGCAGCTCCGCACCGGCGCCGCCGGCACGACCGTCCGGCTGCGCGTCCCGCTCCGCTAGACGACGTCATCCGGATCAACGGTGACCGGCACGCCGTGGCGGAGCTGCGCGCCGCGCTCGCCGCCGCCACCCGGTGAGGACGGCGGCCGATGCTCGTGCCCGCCCGGGCCTATCGGAGTAGCTCGGCGAGGGCCCGGAACGCCTTGCCGCGGTGGCTGATCGCGTCCTTCTCGTCCGGCGGCATCTCCGCGGTCGTACGGCTCTCGCCCTCGGCGACGAAGATGGGGTCGTAGCCGAACCCGTTCGTGCCGCGCGGCGCGTCGACGACGCAGCCGTCCATGAGCCCCTCGACGGCGTCTTCCTCGCCGGACGGCCAGGCGATCGCGGCCACGCAGACGAAACGGGCGCCGCGGTGCTCCGGAGCCACGTCGGACAGCTGGCCGAGCAGCAGGTCGAGGTTGGCCTGGTCGTCACCGTGCCGGCCCGACCAGCGCGCCGAGAACACGCCCGGCATGCCGTTCAGCGCGTCGACGCACAGGCCCGAATCGTCGGCCACGGAGGGCAACCCGGTGTGCGCGGCGATCGCCCGCGCCTTGAGCAGTGCGTTGCCCTCGAAGGTCAGCTCGGTCTCGGGAACATCCGGGGCGTCCGGGAACTCGTCGAGGCCGATCACGTCGATCCCGTCCAGGATGCGGCGCAGCTCGGCGACCTTGCCGTGGTTGCGCGTGGCCAGAACCAGCTTCACGAGCCGAGAGCCTCCTGCTGGATGCGGGTGAGATCGGCGCAGCCACCGGCCGCCAGATCGAGCAGCGCGTCCAGCTCGGCACGGTCGAACGGCTGCCCCTCCGCCGTGCCCTGCACCTCGACGAAGCGGCCGTCGCCGGTGCACACGACGTTCATGTCGGTCTCCGCGGCGATGTCCTCCTTGTAGCACAGGTCCAGCCGGGGCTCCCCGTCCACGATGCCCACGCTCACGGCCGCCACCGAGCCGACGAGCGGACTCGTCTTGATCATCTTTCGCTCGCGCATCCAGGCGACCGCATCGACCAGGGCGACGTACGCGCCGGTGATCGCGGCGGTGCGGGTGCCCCCGTCGGCCTCCAGCACGTCGCAGTCGAGCATGATCGTGTTCTCGCCGAGCGCCTTGTAGTCGACGCATGCCCGCAGTGACCGGCCGATGAGACGCGAGATCTCATGGGTGCGGCCGCCGATCTTGCCTCTGACCGACTCACGGTCGTTGCGGGTGTTGGTGGCACGCGGCAGCATGGCGTACTCCGCCGTGATCCAGCCGAGGCCGGAGTCGCGGCGCCAGCGGGGCACCGAGGCCTGGACGGTGGCGGCGCACAACACGCGGGTGCCGCCGAACTCCACGAGCACCGAACCCTCCGCGTGAGTGAGCCAGCCGCGGTGGATGCGGACCGGGCGGAGCTGATCGGCTGAGCGATCGTCGGGACGAGCCATGCCGTCAACCCTATCCAGACCGGCCGCCGGGACGCGGCGCGGCCCGCCGTCGCTACACCTCGTAGACGGCCCCCTGGTAGGCCAGCTCGATGTGGCCGTGGTACCCGCTGGCCTTGGCCTCGGCCAGCGTGCGGGCCGGGTCGTTCCAGGGCACCAGATGAGTCAGCACGAGCCGCCCGGCGTCCGCCCGCGCGGCGTGCTCCCCCGCCTGCCGTGCGGTGAGGTGCAGCTCCGCGGGCAGGTCGGGCCTGTCGAGGAACGACGCCTCGGCCAGCAGCAGGTCGGCGCCCCGGGCGAGGTCGACGAGCTCATCGCACTCGCCGGTGTCGCCGGAGTAGGCGATGGCCGCCCCGTCGTGCTCGACGCGGAAGCCGTACGCCTCGACCGGATGGCTCATCGGCGCAGCGGTCACGGTGAAGGGCCCGACGTCGAAGGTTCCGGCGTGCAGCGTACGGAACTCGAACGCCTCCGACATGCCGGGCTCCGGGTCGAGGTCGTACGCGCGCGCCATGCGGGCGGCCACGCCGCCCGGCCCGTACACCGGGATCCGCGGTTTCGGCCCGTCCGGGGCGTACCGTCGCGCCACCCAGTAGCCGCACAGGTCGAGGCAGTGGTCGGCGTGCAGATGGGAGAACAGGATCGTCCCGATGTCGTACAGGCCGATGTGGCGTTGCAGGGGGCCGAGGGCTCCGTTGCCGAGGTCGAGCAGCAGAGCGAACCCGCCGGCCTCGACGAGATAGCAGGACGCGGGGCTGTCCGGTCCCGGGAAGCTCCCCGAACAGCCGATCACGGTGATCCGCACGCGCCGACCTCCTCAGGGCACCGGGCAGCAGGACTGCCGGGCTCCCGCCGCGTGTGCGGCGCCCCGCGGCCTGCCCTTCACCGGCGGCCGCCGGTGGCCGGCGTACCCGGCCACCTGGTTCTCGCGCCCACGTCGCGCGTCATCCACCTGGATCGACGCTCCCTTCTCCAATGTCCCGCCATCGCGTTCTCATGCCGTGAACGGAATGCCGACGGGTGCGGATTCGACAAGCCCGATCTCCGGGCCGAAGAAGCGGCGGCCGAGTACGCCGAACGGTGCGGGATCTCCTGTGGCGCGGAACCGATGGCGCGGTTCCGGGGAGCCCTCGGCGCGGGCCAGGCGGCGGTCGTGCAGCAGTCGATACACATCCTTGGCGGTCTCGTCGGCACTTGATACGAGTGTTACCCCGTCACCGGCGACATATGAGATCACGCCGGCGAGCAGGGGATAATGGGTGCACCCGAGAATCAGAGTGTCGCAACCCGCCTCGAGAATCGGCTCCAGATAGCCGCGTGCGACGCCGAGAAGATCGTCGTTCATCGTGATGCCCCGCTCCACAAACTCCACAAAACGCGGACAAGCGACGCTTGTCAGTGTCACATGAGGCGCAGCGGCGAACGCATCTTCATAGGCGCGGCTGGTCACGGTCGCACGCGTGGCGACCAACCCCACTCTGCCGGTGCTGCTGGCGCTGACGGCGGCGCGCACCGCGGGCTGGATCACTTCGACCACCGGGACGTCGTACCGCTCGCGGGCGTCGCGCAGCACCGCCGCGCTCGCGCTGTTGCAGGCGATGACGAGCATCTTCACGCCCTCCGCCACGAGGTGGTCCAGCACCTCCAGGGCGTGCGCCCGGACCTCCGCGATCGGTTTGGGCCCATACGGGAACCGCGCGGTGTCGGCGACGTACAGCAGCGGCTCGTACGGCAGTTGGTCAAGGATGGCGCGTGCGACGGTGAGCCCGCCGACCCCGCTGTCGAAGATCCCGATGGAGGCGTCAGACATGATCTCCACAGGCTAAAAGAGACCCGGGTCCGCGGGGACCAAATGCGCTCCACGTCACAGCAGGTTCTGCGGCTCGCGGCCCGGACCGCTCGGGGACGGCCGTCAGTGGCGATTACGGCCGGCGCGCGCGATCTGACGGCTCTGCGCGACCAGCCTCCCCGCCGAGTCCCAGACCTCGACCTCTTCGTCGAACCATCCGTCGCTGACGAGACGGCCGCGCCCGTGGAGGGTCAGCCAGCCGGGCGCGGGGACGGCTCGCATGTGCCAGGTCAGCTCGACGGTGGGCGCCCAGCCGGACGCTCCGGTGTTGAGCACGACCGGCGGCAGGGCGTCGACGGCGAGCGCCAGGAGGACGCCGTCGGGCTCGTACGCCTGCCGCAGCCGGAAGTAGGCCCGCATCTCCGGGATGCCGCTCGGCCGCCCGTCGAGCCAGCCCATGGTCGCCCCGTCATACCGCACGTCGACCTGCGTGGCGAAGCCGCGAGCCGGATTCCCGGCGTCGAACGTGACGCACTCGCCGACGGGCGGGAGCTGATCGACGCTCGCGGAGTAGACCGGCTCGGCGTCGCCGTCGAGGGTGCCGGTGGTCAGGAGGGCCTCGACCACGGGCCGGTCGCCCTGGACGAGCGTGACGCGCGCCACGTCGGCGGTGCGCCCGGACTTGCGCGGCTCCACCCACAGCTCGGCGGGTCCGGGCCTGGCGACCCGGAGGAAGCTGGTGGCGGTGGCGACCGGATGCGGGTGGGCCGACGCGTCGAGCGCGGCGCGGGCCAGCACGGCCATCAGGTATCCGCCGTTGAGCGCCTCGTCGAACCCGTAATCGGCGTCGAGTTCAACCGCGTAGCGCCCCTCCGCCGTGCGCCGCACCGCCGTGGCCCCGCCAAAGCCGCCCATACCCACCCCGCCGCAAAGTCGAATCAGATTCGGTATGAACCCTACCGTTCCGATCGTCAACGATCCGGCATCAAGGGCGCGCGCGGACCGGATGTGACCAAGAACCGCGGACTACGCCCAGAGCTGGCCCTCGAGGCGTTCCTCGGCCTCGTCGAGCGTGCCCTCGTACGCGCCGGTCGAGAGGTACTTCCAGCCGCCGTCGGCCACGATGAAGGCGATGTCGGCGCGCTTACCCTCCTTGACCGCCTTGTCGGCCATGCCGAGCGCGGCGTGCAGCGCGCAGCCGGTCGAGATGCCGGCGAAGACGCCCTCCTGCGTGAGTAGCTCGCGGGTGCGCCGCAGGGCGTCCTCCGACGTCACGGAGTATCTCGTCGTCAGCACCGACTCGTCGTACAGCTCCGGCACGAACCCCTCGTCGATGTTGCGCAGGCCGTACACCAGCTCGCCGTAACGCGGCTCGGCGGCCACGATAGCGACGTCCGGCACCTGCTCCCGGAGGTACCGTCCCACGCCCATGAGCGTGCCGGTGGTACCCAGGCCCGCGACGAAATGGGTGATCGACGGCAGATCCTGGAGGATCTCCGGGCCGGTCGTCTCGTAGTGGGCGCGCGCGTTGGCCTCGTTGCCGTACTGGTACAGCATCACCCAGTCAGGGTGCTCTGCGGCCAGTCCCTTCGCGACGCGCACCGCCTCGTTCGATCCGCCGGCCGCCGGAGAGGAGATGATCCGCGCGCCCCACATCCGCAGGAGCTGCCGGCGCTCGGCCGAGGTGTTCTCCGGCATCACGCAGACGATCTCGTAGCCGCGCAGCCGGGCCACCATGGCCAGCGAGATGCCGGTGTTGCCGGACGTGGGCTCCAGGATCGTGCAGCCCGGTCTCAGCAGCCCTTCCTTCTCCGCCTTGTTGATCATCCAGAACGCCGGCCGGTCCTTGACGGAGCCGGTCGGGTTCCGGTCCTCCAGCTTGGCCCACAGGCGTACGTCGGCCGACGGGGACATGGCGGGCAGCCCGACCAGCGGCGTGCCGCCCAGCGAGTCGAGCAGCGAGTCGAACCGCACGTCAGCCGCCCGCGACGGCGGGCAGCACGGTCACCGTGTCACCGTCGGACACCTCGGTGTCGAGACCGCCCAGGAAACGCACGTCCTCGTCGTTCAGGTAGACGTTGACGAACCGGCGCAGCCCCTTCTCGTCGACCAGCCGGTCGCGGAGGCCGGGGTGGCGGGCCTCCAGGTCGGCGAACAGCTCGTCGAGCGTGGTGCCGCCACCCTCGACGGCCTTCGCTCCATCGGTGTAGTTACGCAGGATGGTCGGGATGCGAACCTCGATCGCCATGGCGATTGTGCTCCTTCGTCGTACGGGCCCGGCATCGCACGACAACGCGGCGGGACGCTCGGGGATTTCCAGGCTGGGAGAAGCCCTAGTGACAGTCGTAGACGATCTCAGCGCGACAGTGGCCGAAGAGGAAGTTCTGCACAGGAGCGACGACACCGCCCCCGCGGGGGCGCTCCATCGTCATCGTCGTCACGGGATCAGCTTACAGAATCGGGTTCGTACGCCCCGACGACGGTGACCTCCTCCTCGGTGACCTTGCCGTCGATGATCCGGTATGAGCGGAACTCCGTGTCGGCGTCGCGGGTGGAGACCAGCACGTAGTGCGCGTTCGGCTCCGAGGCATAGGAGATGTCGGTACGCGAGGGGTATGCCTCCGTCGCGGTGTGGGAGTGGTAGACCACGACCGGCTCCTCGTCGCGGTCGTCCATCTCCTTCCACACGTGGAACTGCTCCATCGAGTCGAACCGGTAGAACGTCGGCGAGCGCTCGGCGTTGGCCATCGGGACGAACCGGGTGGGGCGGTCGGAGCCGCTCGGGCCGGCGACGACGCCGCACGCTTCGTCCGGGTGGTCGGCGCGCGCGTGCGAAACGATCTGGTCAACGATGGCCCGTTCGATCGTCAGCATGCGCAAAGGGTATCCATGGCGGCGGCGCGCCCGGCGGCCGGGCGGCCACCGGCACGGGCCCCGCCGGGCGGTCAGCAGAGCGCCCGGACGAGGGTCTCCTGGAGGTAGGTGAGCCAGTCGTAGGCCGCGAAACCGGCGTAGCGAGGGTCGTCCCAGTCGAACCCCCGCATCTCCTCGAGGGTCTCCTCGGTGATGTCCAGGCGCGTCCCCAGCGCGAGCCGCACGTCGTTGAGGACCCGGAGCCAGGCCTGGGCCTGCTCGGCGTCGAGGACGACCTCTCCGCCGTCACCGAGCGTCTGGAGGACCATCTCCGCCGCCGCGCGCTTGCCCTCGCGCAGCGTCGCCTCGGTGTACCGGCGGAACTCGGCGGAGGCGTCCTGGTCCTCCCGGTAGGCGTCCGGGAACAGCCGGGCCAGCACCGGGTCGTCGGAGACGGACGTGTTGTCCGACAGCGCGACGTCCGGCATCCCCTCATAGGTCTTGGGCGCCTCGCCACCGCCGATGAGGTCGAGGAGCTGGCCGATCAGCGTGCGGACGATGGCCGCCTCGTCCGGCGCCATGTTCAGCCGGGCACCGCCCCCGCGCACCCTCTTGAACCCGGTGCTCATCACTCGTTCACGCTTCCCATTCGCTCATCTCGCCGGGCCGCTCAGACGTCGTGCTTCACGGTGGCCCACAGGCCGTAGGAGTGGAGGACCTCGCAGTCGCGCTCCATCTCCTCGCGTGTGCCGCTCGAGACGACCGCCCGGCCCTTGTGGTGGACGTCGAGCATGAGCTTCTCGGCCTTCTTCTTGGAATAGCCGAACACGGCCTGGAACACGTAGGTCACGTAGGACATGAGATTGATGGGATCGTTCCAGACGATCGCCACCCACGGACGGTCCGGTCGTACGTCCTCGGCGGCGTCCGGTCGGTCCAGCTCGACGGGAGCCGTGGTCACTGTCGTGCCTCCTTCTGCGGAGCTGCTCGAACATCGTGCACACAACACACCGTAATCTGCCACTCGTGGATCATTCGACGGCTCTGCTGACCGACCGCTACGAGCTCACCATGCTGCAGGGTGCCCTGACCAGCGACACCGCGGAGCGCCGCGCGATCTTCGAGGTGTTCGCCCGGCAGCTGCCGGCCGGCCGCCGCTACGGCGTCGTCGCCGGTACGGGACGGCTGCTCGACGCGCTGGAGTCCTTCCGCTTCGACGCGCCGACTCTGGAGTTTCTCACCTCCGAGGGCATCGTCGACGAGCCGACCGCCGCCTGGCTGGAGTCCTACCGCTTCTCGGGCAACATCTGGGGCTACGCCGAGGGGGACCTGTACTTCCCCGGCTCGCCGATCCTCGTCGTGGAGGGCAGCTTCGCCGAAGCGGTGATCCTGGAGACGCTGACGCTGTCGGTCCTCAACCACGACTCCGCGATCGCCTCCGCGGCGTCCCGGATGGTGCACGCCGCGGCGGGCCGCCCGATCATCGAGATGGGCTCCCGGCGCACGCACGAGGTGGCCGGTGTGGCCGCCGCCCGGGCCGCGTACCTGACCGGCTTCACCTCCACCTCGAACCTGCACGCCGGCCGCTCGTACGGCGTGCCGACGGCCGGGACCAGCGCGCACGCGTTCACGCTCCTGCATGACAGCGAGCGGCACGCGTTCCGGGCCCAGCTCGACGCGCTCGGCGCGGACACGACTCTGCTCGTGGACACCTACGACGTCGCGCGCGCGGTCGCGGTCGCGGTGGAGCTGGCCGGCCCCGAGCTCGGCGCGGTCCGCCTCGACAGCGGCGACCTGGGGGAGACGGCGCACGAGGTACGCGCCCAGCTGGACGCGCTCGGTGCGAACAAGACAGAGATCATCGTGACCGGAGACCTCGACGAGTACTCGATCGCGGCCCTCGCCGCCGCGCCCGTCAACGGGTACGGCGTCGGCACCTCCCTGGTCACGGGCTCGGGCGCACCGACCGCGTCGCTCGTCTACAAGCTGGTCGCGCGGGCCGAGTCCGAAGACGGGCCGCTGCGGCCGGTGGCGAAGCGGTCGGTCGGCAAGCCCAGCCGCGGCGGCCGCAAGTGGGCGGTGCGGCACCTCGGCGAGAACGGGAAGGCCATCGCCGAGGTGGTCTCGACGAGCGAGCCGGCCACCGGGCCGTACGACCGGAGCCTGCTGACCCCGCTCGTGCGCGAGGGCGAGATCGTCGGCCGGGAACCCCTCGCGGAGGCGCGCGCCCGGCATGAGCGGGCCCTCGCGGAACTGCCGCCACAGGCGTTCCAGCTGTCGCGGGGCGACCCGGCCATCCCCACCGACTTTCTCAACGGCTGAGGCCTGCCCGGCGTAGCGTCTCGTCCGCCGGGAAACGTAGGGGAAGACGCCGGCCGCAGGAGCGAGTCGAGGAGCGGTGAACTACCGATGAACCGGGCACTGTTGATCATCGATGTGCAGAACGACTTCTGCGAGGGGGGTTCGCTGCCGGTGGCGGGCGGCGCGGAGGTCGCCGCCGCGATCTCCGCGTACGTCGGGACGCACCGCGAAGAGTACGCGCACGTCGTCGCCACCCGGGATTTCCACCTCGACCCGGACGGGCATTTCTCCGACGAGCCGGACTACGCCGAAACCTGGCCACCGCACTGCGTGATCGGCACGCCCGGCGCGGACTTCCATCCGAACCTCGACCTCGCGCCGATCGAGGCGGTGTTCAGCAAGGGCGAGTACGAGGCCGCCTACAGCGGCTTCGAGGGAGTGGCCGACGACGGCACGCCGCTGGGCGAGTGGCTGCGCAAGCACGAGATCGGCGGCGTCGACGTGGCCGGGCTCGCCACCGACCACTGCGTGCGCGCGACCGCACTCGACGCGGCCGGTTCTGGGCTGACCACGCGCGTGCTGGTCGACCTGACGGCCGGGGTGGCGGAGGCGACCACCACGCGTGCCCTCGCCGAGCTGCGCGACGCCGGGGTGGAACTCACGGGTGAACCCGTCGTCGGCTAGCGGCGCACCGGTCGATACGTTCCTCTCATGCGCAACCCGATACTGGTCGTCATGGGAGTCGCCGGCAGCGGGAAGACGACCATCGGCGCGATGCTGGCCGGGCGGCTCGGCTGGACCTACGTCGACGCCGACGACTTCCACCCCCCTTCCAACGTCGAGAAGATGCACGCGAGCATTCCGCTGACCGACGACGACCGCTGGCCCTGGCTGCAGGCCATCGCGGACTGGATGCGGCGGCAGACCGACCCCGCGGTGGTGACGTGCTCGGCGCTCAAGCGGAAGTACCGCGACGTGCTGCGGGAGGCCCGGCCGGACCTCAAGCTCATCTACCTGGACGGCAGCCGCGAGCTGATCGAGAAGCGCATGGTGGCCCGGCACGGGCACTTCTTCCCGAAAGAGCTCCTGGACAGCCAGTTCCGTGACCTCGAGCCGCCGGGGCCCGATGAGGACGCGCTGATCGTGCCCATCGACGGGTCGCCCGAGCAGGTCGTCCAGGAGATCATCAACCGGCTCGGCCTGCAGCCGCGCGACGGCGGCTGAGCCCGGGCGCTCACCGCGTGTCCCGTGGCTAGTCGCGTGTCCTGGGCTGCGGGCGGGCGGCCCACTCGCGGACCTTGGCGATGCGCTTGCGCACGTCCTCGGCGGACGCCTGAGCCGACGGCGGCCCCCCGCAGACGCGACGCAGCTCGGCGTGGATGACGCCGTGCGGCTGGCCGGTGCGGTGGTGCCACGCGCCGACCAGGCCGTTGAGCTCCTTGCGGAGCGCGTGCAGGTCCTCCGCCGCGGTGCGGCCGTCGGGCTTGGCCGCCGTCCCCTTGCGCTGGGCGGCCAGGTGCTCGGCCTGGCGCTGCTTCAGCAGGCTCGTCACCTGCTCGGGCTCGAGCAGCCCGGGGATGCCGAGGAAGTCCTCCTCCTCGGCCGAGCCCGGTGCCGCGCCCATGCCGAACTCACCGCCGTCGAACACGACGCGGTCGAACTGCGCCGACGCCTCGACGGTCTCGAAGGGCAGCTCCTCGCCCACGTTGGGGGTGTCGTGCTTGCGGTTGGCCTCGGCGATCAGGTCGTCGTCGAGGCCGTCCTCGCGGACGGGCCGGTCGAGGACGTGGTCACGCTCGGTCTCCATCTCCGCCGCGTGCCCCATCAGGGTCGGCACCGACGGCAGGAACACCGAGGCGGTCTCGCCGCGCCGCCGGGCCCGGACGAAGCGGCCGATCGCCTGGGCGAAGAACAGCGGCGTCGAGGTCGACGTCGCGTACACCCCGACGGCGAGCCGGGGGATGTCGACGCCTTCGGACACCATGCGGACCGCGACCATCCAGCGGTCCTCGGACGCGCTGAACTGGTTGATCTTCCTGCTCGCCGCGGGGTCGTCGGAGAGCACGACGGTCGCGCCCGCGCCCGTCACGGCCCGGATCATCTTGGCGTAGGCCCGCGCCGTCTCGTGGTCCGTGGCGATGACCATGCCGCCCGCGTCGGGAACACCCCGTCTGACCTCGGTGAGCCGCCGGTCGGCGGCGGCGATCACCTGCTTGATCCAGTCGCCCTTCGGGTCGAGCGCGGCCCGCCACGCCTGGGAGGTCTGGTCCTGGGTGAGCGGCTGGCCGAGCGTCGCGGTGATCTCGTCGCCGGCGCGGGTGCGCCAGCGCATCTCTCCCGCGTACGCCAGAAAGATCACCGGCCGGACGACCCCGTCGGCGAGCGCGGGGCCGTAGCCGTAGGTGTAGTCGGCCCGGCTGCGCCGGATGCCGTCGGGCCCCTCCACGTACGTGACGAAGGGGATCGGGTTGATGTCGGTGCGGAACGGCGTGCCGCTCAGCCCGAGCCTCCGGGCGGCGGGCTCGAAGGCCTCACGGATCGCGTCACCCCAGGACCGGCCGTCGCCCGCGTGGTGCACCTCGTCCAGGATGACGAGGGTCTTGCGGTTCTCCGTGCGACCGCGGTGCAGCGCCGGGTGCGCGGCGACCTGGGCGTATGTGATCGCGACGCCCACGAAGTCCTTCGAGGTGCGGCCATGGGCGTTCTTGAACTCTGGGTCGATCTTGATGCCGACGCGCGCGGCGGACTCCGCCCACTGGCGCTTCAGGTGCTCGGTCGGGCAGACCACGGTGATGCCGGCGATGATCCTGCGGCCCAGCAGCTCGGCCGCGAGCCGCAGCGCGAACGTGGTCTTGCCGGCGCCGGGTGTGGCGACGGCCAGGAAGTCGCGGGGCTCGGCCCGGAAATATTCTTCAAGCGCCCCCTGCTGCCAGGCGCGCAGTGCGGGGGCGGTGCCCCAGGGCGCCCGGTCGGGAAGGGCGGGAGGGGTGTCGGATGCGGCGAACGTGCTCACGGTGAAGGAAGGCTACCCGGACCCACTGACAGGACGTGCCGAGCGTCCTGTGGTCCACCGAAACCGGGGGGACCCGTGTTATCGGGACGCTCGGCGGCCGGCAGCGTTGGCGTCACCTGCCCGGTAGGCGGCCCACATCGCCCGGATCCGGAGGCCCTGGCCCGGGGTGAACTCCCTCATGCAGGTGTCGAAGCCGTAGTCCATGAAGTTGTGCACCGGGTCGGGGCCCGGCTGCGGACACGTGTCCTTGAAGGCCGGGCAGCCCTCGGTGGGCACCGCTTCGTACGGCGTGTCGTCGACGCCGTCGCCGGGCGGCCGGCAGCCGTTCTCGAACGTGTGGAACAGCCCGAGCCAATGCCCGATCTCGTGAACCGCGGTGTATCCCCGGTCGAAGTTCGGGAACCGGCCGCCGGGCAGGCTGCGGTAGTCGACGACGACACCGTCCATCGTCGGCCGTGCGCGGTACCACTGGGGGAACGTGGAGAAGCCGAGCACCTCGGAGCCCACCGCCGCGGTGAACAGGTTGAGCGTGCCCGGGCCGCCCCTGTCGAGCGCCCCCACCATCTGCTGCTGGTAGAGGTGCGGCTGCTGGAACCACTGGGCGTTGTCGGTGGCGTCGACGGCTGCGAGCTGGAACGACACACCGGTGTCGGCGCCGCCGGTGCTTCCGCCGTAGGCCGCGTTGAGCGTGCGCAGCTGCTGGTCGATGGCGGACTGGGGCAGCCGCCCGTTCTGCCCGTCGGTGACGGTGTGGAAGCGCACCGGTATCACGAGCCGGCCCGGCAGCCGCCGGCTCGCCTCCAGCGCCCGCTCGCCGGTGACGGCGTACCTGCGGCGCAGGGTGCCGGTGAAGTCGCGCAGCATCGCCCGGACCTTCGGCGGATCGAAGGCGTCCGGGTCCGGCGGCCTGCCGGACGTGGCCGTGAACCCGCGGCGCATGCACGAGGCCGTCACGCCGTGCGCCGCTGGGACACATGTGCTCGCGGGCACGGCGCCGCACGACGCGAGAACGACGCCGAACAGCCCCGACAGACCTCTCCGTCTCATTGGACTCCCCCCGAGACGGAGACGCTAGCCGTCAGCGCCGTACCGGTCGCCCGACGCGCGGGTGCGTCAAGTGGATTTGACGATCACTCGTCGTCGCCACCGCCACCGGCCATCGACTCGTAGATCTCTTTGCACTCCGGGCAGACCGGGTACCTCTTGGGGTCGCGGTTGGGCACCCATACCTTGCCGCAGAGCGCGATCACGGGAGTGCCGCTGACGGCGCTCTCCATGATCTTGTCCTTCTGCACGTAGTGCGCGAACCGCTCACGATCACCGTCGCCATGGGAGAGGTCAGGCCTGGTGTCGCTCTCAGGAAGGATCTTCGTACTCACGGGCTCAGTTTAGTGACGGATCGTCGGGGAACGTCGCGACGAACGCCAGATCGCCGCCTTGGCGGCGCAGAACGTCCGGCCACAGGCGCTCGGGATCGTCCATGAAGGCATCGCCGGACTCGGCCGGCAGGACGTACCAGGCGCCCTCCTCGACCTCTGACCGGAGCTGGCCAACGCCCCACCCGGCATACCCGGCAAACACCCGCAAACGGGTTACCTCGGGCGCGAGCAGCTCAGGCGGCGCGTCGAGGTCCACCAGCCCGACCCGCGCCACCGCCGGGCTGCCGCTCAGCGCCCGCCAGCCGAGGGGCTCCTCGGTGCCGGGCACGTGGGCCAGCGCGAGTGCGCTGTCGAGCGCCACCGGGCCGCCCTGGAACACCACGGACGGGCCGGTCACCAGCTCAGACCATGGCGGGAGTACCCGGTCGACCGGCACCTCGGTCGGGCGGTTGAGCACGACTCCGAGCGTGCCCTCCTCCGCTTCGTGCTCCACCACCAGAACCACGGAACGCCGGAAGTTCGGGTCGGCCAGCTGCGGTGTCGCGACGAGCAGCCGACCCGCGATTATGCCGTCGTCCATACCTTCATCATCCTGTGCCGGGGGGAGAGGGAACAGACCATGGCCGAGTCGGCCGGTTAAGCGCCCCTGACGCCTGGGTAATCGGCAGAATACGGGCCTAGATCCAAAAAGTGCCCCCACCCCCCGGAGGACCCGATGCAGCTGTCCAGGGTCGCCCTCGCGGCCGTGTTCTTCGTCGTCGGGGCACTCCTTGTCATCCCGATGCTGATGAAGTCCTCGTCGCCGTCCCAGGCGGCCAGCAGCACGCCGTTGCCGCACGTCTCGGCCTCCGCGTCGAAGTCCTCGAAGGCGTCGGCGTCTCCCAGCCGGCGCCCCCCGGCCTCCCCCACGCCGACCGGGCACCCGAGCACCCCCCCGGCGCCGTCCATCACGCCCCTGGTGCCGCTGAAGGTCACGATCGGCGCCGTCCGGTGCCCCGGGCGTACCGTCCTGGTGTCGGTCGTCAACGACGGCCACCAGACCGAGGACTACGCGATCACGACGGACGACTCGATCTCCGTGGCGGACCGCATCCCGGCGGGAGCGACCCGCAGGTCGACCTTGAACGTCAAGGAGGACCACGCGACGACCATCGCTGTGACCTGGCACAACGTGCCGGTGAAAAGTCTGGACCGCACGGCGAACTGCGTGCACAGGACCTCGGCCCAGACGCTCCCGCGCACCGGCCCGGACAGCGGGCTGATCTTGGCCAGGGTCGCCACCGGCCTCGCCGCGATGCTCACCGGCATCGTCATCTTCTGGTACGGCCGCCAGTGGCCGCGCCGCCGCGACAAGATGTTCGACGACACGCCGTGAGCGACGTTCGCGAGGCATCGGCGAGGACCGGCCGCGGCGAATGCCGGCCGAGCGGGCGGAGTGAACACGAGGCGCTGACCGGGGTCACTGCGACGCGCTGGCCGCCTTCTGCACGGCCGCCGCGACCGCGTGCGACACGTCCGGGTGGAAGACGCTGGGCACGATGTAGTTCGGGCCCAGCTCGTCGTCGGTGACCACCTCGGCCAGCGCCCGCGCGGCGGCGAGCAGCATGTCCTGGGTGACCGTACGGCTCTGCGCGTCGAGCAGTCCGCGGAAGACGCCGGGGAAGGCGAGCACGTTGTTGATCTGGTTGGGGTAGTCGCTGCGGCCGGTGGCGACCACGGCGGCGTGCTCGCGGGCCTCCGCGGGATCGACCTCCGGATCGGGGTTGGCCAGCGCGAAGACCACCGCGTCGTCGTTCATCGTGGCGATGTCGTCGCCGGTCAGTACCCCGGGCGCCGACACGCCGACGAAGACGTCCGCCCCGCGGACCGCTCCGTGCAGGTCGCCCGTGTACGCCTCGTGGTTGGTGTTGTCCGCGATCCAGCGCAGGGACTCGTCGAGGTCGTCGCGGCCGTGATGCACGGCGCCGAGATAGTCGCAGACGACGACGTGCTTGGCGCCCGCGTGCAGGAGCAGCTTCAGGACGGCGGTGCCCGCCGCGCCCGCGCCGGCCATGGCGATGCGCACGTCGGTGAGGTCCTTGCCGACCACCCGGAGCGCGTTCATCAGCGCGGACAGCACGACGATGGCCGTGCCGTGCTGGTCGTCATGGAAGACCGGGATGTCCAGCAGGTCGCGCAGCCGCCGCTCCACCTCGAAGCAGCGCGGCGCGGAGATGTCCTCCAGATTGATGCCGCCGAACGCCGGCGCGATGATCTGCACGGTCCGGACGAGCTCGTCGGTGTCCTGGGTGTCCAGGCAGATCGGCCAGGCGTCGATGCCGGCGAAGCGCTTGAACAGCGCCGCCTTGCCCTCCATCACGGGCAGCGCCGCCTCCGGCCCGATGTTGCCCAGACCAAGCACCGCGGAGCCGTCGGTGACCACCGCCACGCTGTTGCGCTTGACCGTCAGCCGCCGCACGTCCTCCGGGTTGCGGGCGATGGCGAGGCAGACCCGGGCCACACCGGGCGTGTAGGCCATGGACAGCTCGTCACGGTTGCGCAGCGGCACCTTCGACTGCATCTCGATCTTGCCGCCGAGGTGCATCAGGAACGTCCGGTCGCTGACCTTGTGGATCGCGACGCCGTCGACACTCTCCAGTGCGTCGATGATCTCCTGCGCGTGGTCGGTGTCACGGGTGGCGCAGGTGACGTCGATGCGGAGCCTGTCGTGGCCGGCCGGGGTGAGGTCGAGGGCGGTCACGATGCCGCCCGCCTGCTCCACCGCGCCGGTGAGCTGGCTTACCGCCTTGCCGCCCGCCGCGACCTCGAGGCGGACGGTGATCGAATAGGACACACTGGGCACGGTGGCCACGTCAACTGCTCCTTCGTGAGCTCAGGACTGTGCCCGTAATGGTGCCATCCCGGGTGGCGGCCCTGCCGCGAGGCCTAGGGGATGGCGAGCGCGGCCGTCACGATGATGCCGGCACAGGCCGCCGCTGCCAGCCGCGTACTGTCGATGACCAGATCATAGAGCGCGGGATCGCCCGGATCGGCCCGATAGAAGTGCCTGACATACGCGCTGCGCGCCCGGTCGTTGTCCTCGAGGAGACGTTCGGCCTCCTGCTCGGAGACCCCTATCGCCGTCCGGACGTTCGAGATCCGCCGGTCCCGCGGGCCGTCCAGGCGCACATGCAGCGTCGCGGGATGACCCGCGAGCACCATCTGCCCCCCGCGGCCCAGGATGACCCCGCCGCCGTGGTCGGCGATCTGCTTGATCACCTGCTCGGTGTGAAGGACGAACTCCTCCTCCGGCACCGCGCCCGGGTCCGGCAGGTGAACCTCCATGCCGCCGAGGGTGAGGTTCGGCAGGCGCGCGGCACTGGCCAGGATGCGCCCCAGGCCGTGCTCGGTACGGTCATCGTGGAGGAGCGCCTCCTCCAGCGTGCAGCCGAGATCGGCGGCCACGGAGTACGGGATCGCCCGGTCGACGAACGGCACACTGAGCCGCTCGGCGACCGCGGGACCGATGACACTCCCGTTCGCGCCGAAAGTCGCGGAGATCGTCACGATGCCGGCCATGGCGAACTGATTCCCGGTGAGCGCCGGTCAGAACAGCGCCGAGGCGAGCTTGCGGCGCGCCTTCGCCACGCGGGGATCGTCCGGCGGCAGCAGGTCCAACAGCGTCACCAGGTGCTTACGGGCCGTCTCACGCTCGTCGCCGGACGTGCGGCGCACGGTGCCGATCAGCCGGTCGAACGCCTCGTCGGCGCGTCCGTCGATCAACTCGAGATCGGCCACCCGCGCCTGGGCCGCCGCGTCACCGGGACGGTCGGCGGCGTCCTTGCGCGCCTGCTCCGGGTCATAGGACCGGACCCGGCGCTGCAGCTCGGCGAGGGCCAGGCCACTCTTGGCGTACGGGTCGTCCGGCCGCGTCCGCAGCATCCTGCCGAAGGCGTCGACGGCGGCGTCCAGGTCGCCGCGCTGCAGCGCCGTCTCCGCCTCGACCTGTACGGGGTCGGCGGCCGGCTGCTGCGGCTCCTCGCCGCCGGCGGCACCGGCGGCATCAGGGGCGTCGGGCATCAGGCCCTGCTCACGCAGGGCGTCGAACAGCTGGTCCAGCACCTGGCGCACCTGCGGCTCGGGGGCGGCGCCGTTCAACACGGGGAGCATCTGCCCCGCGATCACCGCGGCGACGAACGGAATGCCCTGGACGCCCATGCGGCTGAGCTGCTGGCCCAGTGCGGGGTTGGCGTCGATGTCGACCTTGGCCAGCACCCAGCGGCCGGCCGCCTCGTTCGCCAGCTTCTCCAGGATGGGGCCGAGCTGCTTGCACGGCTGGCACCAGTCGGCCCAGAAGTCGACGAGCACCGGAACGGTGCGCGACCGGTCGATGACCTCGGTGTTGAACGTCGCGTCGGTCACGTCGACGACGTAGGAATCACCCGCGGCAGCCGGACGCTGCTGGTCCCTCTTGGCCGCGGCCTGCCGGGCGCCGAGGTCGACGGCGCCGTGCAATGAGAAGTCCGATGACGTCATGTATCCATCCTGCCGCATGTGCGCGCAGGCGCACGCACAGGAGGCAGGTTTCCGCCTACGCGTACCCGGTCCCGAGGCTGCCGGGCGGGTCAGAACCGGGCGGGCTCGAAATAGGAGCCCCACTGGTCCCGGAGGGCACCGCAGATCTCACCCAGAGTGGCCTCGGCACGCGCGGCGTCGAGCATGGCCGGGATCAGGTTCTCGTCGGTGCGGGCCACCTCGGTCATCCGCGCCAGCGCGACATCGACGGCGGCCTGGTCGCGGGCGGCGCGACGGCCCGCCAGGATCCGGTTCTGCTCGCGCTCGACCTCGTGGCCGACCCGGAGGATCTCCAGCGGCTCCTCGATGCTCCCGGTGTGGCAGTTGACCCCGACGATCTTCTTCTCGCCCTTCTCCAGCTGCTGCTGGTAGGTGAAGGCGGCGTCCGCGATCTCCGCCATGAACCAGCCGTCCTCGATGCCCCGCAGGATGCCGCCGGTCATCGAGCCGTCCGTGCTCATGTCCTTGATCCGCGCGAAGATCTGCTCCGCCTCGGCCTCGATACGGTCGGTGAGCTCCTCGACGTACCAGGAACCGCCCAGAGGGTCGGCGACGTTCACCACTCCCGTCTCCTCCATGATCACCTGCTGGGTGCGCAGGGCGATCTGCGCGGCCTTCTCGCTCGGCAGCGCCAGTACCTCGTCGAGGGCGTTGGTGTGCAGGGAGTTCGTGCCGCCGAGGACCGCGGCGAGCGCCTCCAGCGCGGTGCGCACGACGTTGTTGTCGGGCTGCTGGGCGGTCAGCGACACCCCGGCGGTCTGCGTGTGGAACCGCAGCCACTGCGCCTTGTCGGAGGTCGCTCCGTACACGTCTCGCAGCCAGCGGGCCCAGATTCGCCGGGCGGCACGGAACTTGGCGATCTCCTCGAAGAAGTCGACGTGGGAGTCGAAGAAGAACGACAGGCCCGGCGCGAACGTGTTGACGTCCATGCCGCGCGACAGGCCGAGCTCGACGTACCCGAAGCCGTCGGCCAGCGTGAAGGCGAGCTCCTGCGCGGCCGTCGAGCCGGCCTCGCGGATGTGGTAGCCCGAGACGCTCAGGGGCTTGTACGCCGGGATCTCCGAGGCGCAGAACTCCATCAGGTCGCCGATCAGGCGCAGGTGCGGCTCGGGCCCGAACAGCCACTCCTTCTGCGCGATGTACTCCTTGAAGATGTCGGTCTGCAGCGTGCCGTCCAGGCCGCGCAGGCCGGTGCCCTGACGCTCTGCCGCCACGAGGTACATGCAGAAGATCGGCACCGCGGGGCCGGAGATCGTCATCGACGTCGTGGTCTCGCCCAGGGGGATGCCGTCGAACAGGACGTCCATGTCGGCGGCCGAATCGATCGCCACACCGCAGTGGCCGACCTCACCGAGGGAGCGCGGGTCGTCGGAGTCACGGCCCATCAGCGTGGGCATGTCGAAGGCGACCGAGAGGCCGCCGCCGCCCGCGGCGAGGATCATCTTGTAGCGCTCGTTGGTCTGCCGCGCGTTGCCGAACCCGGCGAACTGCCGGATCGTCCAGGTGCGCCCCCGGTAGCCGGTGGGGTAGAGGCCGCGGGTGTAGGGGAACTCCCCCGGCCAGCCGATGCGCTCGAACCGCGGATCGGCGGCGGACGGGCCGTACACCGGGTCGACCTCGGTGCCGGAGAGGGTGGTGAAGTCGGCGTCGCGCCTGCGCGAAGCGTCGAACCGCTCCTGCCAGCGACGGCGGCCCGCCTCGATGTCCCGCATGTCCATGAGCGCTCCTCCGGCCGACGGCTCCTCCCTACCGATACTAGGACGTCCTAGTATCGGTGGCCAGCCGGGCCGGGCGGCTTTCCGGCTCAGGCCTCGAAGTCGCCCGCGGTCACCCGCAGCGGGCGCAGCACGTCGAAGATCCTCCCGAGGTCGTCCGTGTCGTACGCGTCCAGCCCGAAGTCGGCGGCCATCAGCGCGCGCGTCGCCCGCTCGACGGTGTCCCGGCCGCTGTCGGTGATCTCCGCCAGCACGCCCCGCCCATCGCGTGGGTTCGGACGCCGGCGGACGTACCCCTGCCGCTCCAGCCGGTCGATCGTGTTGGTGACGCTCGTGGGATGGACCATCAGCCGCTCGCCGATCTTGGAGAGCGGCAGCGCCCCCGCCCCGCTGAACGTCAGCAGCACCAGCGCCTCATAGCGGGCGAAGGTCAGTTCGTACGGTTTGAGCAGGGCGTCGAGCTCCGCGAGCAGGATCGCCTGCGCACGCATGATCGACGTCACCGCGAGCATGGCGGGCGAGCGGCCCCAGCGGCGCTCCCAGAGCTCTCCGGCACGGGCGATCGGGTCGAACGGAAGATTGAGCGGCTTGGCCACCCGAACACGTTAGCGCTTGCCGGGCGATCACCCGACATATAGGGACCATTATCGACAATTGTTTTCCAACAAACTCCGCGAACCACCACTAAACGCGTCCGCGCCCACAACAACGCTGACAGTCATCACCAAGGCAAGTTATAGTTCCGTTGTCGATGCGTGCGGCGACGGCAAAGGTGGGCGACAAGGGGGGCGGCCGCGCAGCCGTTCATCGCACATCTGGCCTCGTCTTCGAGCACGCATCGCGAATTCGGGGGGTAGTTATGATCGCGGATTTTTCCACGATCGTGGCACGGGGCTTGGGTATTCGCCGCGGGGGGCGGTGGATCCTGCGTCCCACCACGTTCGGCATCACATCAGGGGTGGTCGGCCTGGCCGGTCCGCCCAGCTCAGGCAGGCCGGCCCTGCTCGAGACGCTTGCAACACTGCGCCGGCCGGCCGTGGGCGGCCTGGAGCTGCTGGGGCACGACGTGACCGGCCCCGCCGGCCAGCGCGCCGTGCGCGTCCGGCTGGGCCTGTTGCCCGATCGATTCGGCTGGGCGGCGGGGCTCACGGCCGGTGAGTTCGTGGCTTACGCCGCCTATTTCAAAGGCATGCCGAGGCGGGCGGTCGATGCGATTTTAGAACGCTTTGAGCTCACCGACGCGGCCGAATTGGAGATGGACATGCTGCCCGCCGATCTGCGGCTGCGGGCGGGGCTGGCGGCCACCTGCGTGCACCGGCCCGACCTGGTGTTCCTCGACGAGCCACTGAACGGCATCGCCGAGCCTGAGCGAGAGGAGCTGATAGGCCTGCTGCGCGGGCTCGCCCCGACGGTGGTCGTCACCGCGCCGGACCCGGCGGAGCTGACGGGATGGTGTGACCGGGTCTTCAGCATGGCGCGTGCCCGCCTCATCGAGTCGCTGGACGTCTCCCGATCGTGGTCCCGGGTGCCGGCCGGTGTCTGACCTGGGGCGGGTGCTGCGGATCGATGCCCGCCGCACCGCCCCGTTCCTGGCCGTCCCGGCCCTGGCGCTGCTCGGGGCCGTGGCGGCCTGGCACGCGCTGCTGCCCGGCGTCGCCTACTGGGACGACGCGGTGGCCGCGCTCTTCACCTCCGTCCGTCTCCTCGGCCCAGCGTCGGCGGCGCTCGCCGCATGGGTCGCCCTGCGCGAGCACCGCCTCGACTACCTGCGCGGCCTGAGCGCGCGGTCGCCCTCACTCGGCCCACTGCTCGACCTGCTGGTGCTCGGCGTCGTGACGCTGAGCGCGTACACCGTCGTCGCGGCGGTCGTCGCGGTGAAGACGCTGATCCGCGTGCAGGCGGGCCACCCACAGGTCATGGGGCTCCTCGCCGGTGCGCTGACGCTGCTCGTGTACACCGTCATCGGCTATCTCGCGGGCCGGGTCGTGCCCCGCCTGCTGACGGTCCCGGCCGCCGCGGCGGTCACCTACCTGTGGGGGGTGGCACGCCCGGGAACCTGGACGTACCTCCTGCCGCCGCCGGACGTCGAGCACATCCGCCCGTTCGCCGGCCTGCGCACCGAGCTCCTGACCGGCCAGGCGCTGTGGTCGCTCGGCCTGGGCACGCTGCTGGTCACGGGCTACCTGTCCGCGCTGACCCGGCGTGCCCGGCTCGCCGTCCCACTCGTCGCGGCCACGGCTCTCATCGCCGGCACCACCCTGTGGATCCACGGGCAGCAGCGGGCCCCCCTCACCCCGCGCGCCTTCGAGTACGCCTGCCGGCAGTGGCCGCTGACGGTGTGCGTGCATCCGGCGCTGCGCACGGCGCTGCCGTCGCTGGAGGCGGCGCTGACCCCCCTGGCGACCCGACTGAGCGGCACTCCGGGCCGGTTCACCCGGGTCGAGTACCGGCCCGACAACGACTTTCCCCGTCCGGGCCACGGCGTCGTGTACATCCACCTCAGGGACCTGTCGCCGGGATACGAGCACCGCGCCGAGCAGGAGATCGAGATCAGCCTGCTCGACGCGCGCACCTGCGGGGACCCCCGGCACGCCGCGGGCGCGCGCTACAGCGCGCTGGTCTCGGCGTGGCTGCTCGACGAGGAACCCCCGCGGCTCGGCGACGCCGCCGCCGCCCGCGAGTTCGGCCGCTGGGACGAACAGCAGCGGCGCCAATGGCTGCGGACCCACTACGGCCGTTACCACTCCTGCATGCTCCGCGGGAAGGACTTCCGCATGTGGTGACCCCGCCGATGCGGGCCGGTCGCGGGCGGACGACGCGAGTCACCGGAATTCATTAGGCTCGGGAGCCGTGGACTGGAGCCTGCTGACCTGTGCCCGCAAGGGCCACATCACCTACGCGCCCGACGAGCCGGCACTGCGCGACCGGCTGCACGTCGGCACCCCCACCGGCCAGGCATGGCGGTGCCTGCGCTGCGGCACCTACGTCCACGGCGAGCCGCACGGGCAGGGGCCCGCCGACCGGGCGCCGCACGTGATGCGCGGGCGCGAGCTGCGCGACGCGTTCATCATGCGGTTCTTCGCCCTCGAGCGGGTGATCCGCGGCCTGGCGATCGTGGCCGCGGCGTACGGCGTGTGGCGGTTCTCCGCCAACCGAGGGTCGATCCAGCGGGTCTTCGAGAAGGAGATCCCGCTGCTGAAGCCGCTCGCGCGGCAGGTCGGCTGGGACCTCGACCATTCCCGCGTCGTGGAGAGCATCTGGCACGTCTTCAGCCTCAAGTCCAGCACCCTCACCTGGTTCGCGGCCGGGCTGCTGGCATACGCGCTCATCGAGCTCGTCGAAGCGGTCGGCCTGTGGCTGCTCAAGCGCTGGGGTGAGTACTTCGCCGTGGTCGCCACCGCCTGCGGGCTGCCGGTCGAGATCTACGAGCTGACCGACCGGATCACCGCATTCCGGGTGGGAGCGCTGGTGATCAACGTCGGCCTGGTCGTCTACCTCCTCGTGTCGAAGAGGCTGTTCGGCATCCGTGGTGGTAAGGAGGCCTACGAGGCGCACCGGCGCGGCGAGTCGCTGATCGAGGTCGAGCAGGCCGCCACGACCCCGCACGTGGAGGCGTCCGGGTGACTTCCCGGCTTTCTGGGGAATGCCGGGTCGTGAGCAACTGCCAGAGGTGAGGCGAATGTCGAACTCGGAAGCACCCGAGGACGTACGGATATCCCGGCGGTCGCGCCGGCCCGGCCTGCGCACGATCGCGGTCGTGGTCGTGCTGGCCGCCCTGGTCTACGCGGTCATGCAGGGTCTTCACGCCCTGCCGCGCTGGCTCGACCCCTTCGCCGAGCGGACGACGGACCGCAGCGGCCCGGTCGTGCTGCACTCGATCCAGAACCTCTCCCGCTACGAGGCGGCGAGCGGCAACTTCCAGGTGATCGTCGACCTGGAGAAGGACGCCCAGTTCCTGCCCGGCGCCCTCCGCGGCGAACGCACCCTGTTCGTGGGCACCGGGAGCGTCGACGCCTATGTCGACTTCTCCCGCGTCGGCAACGGCGCGCTCACGGTCGACAAGAACCGCACCTCGGTGACCGTACGGCTGCCGCACGCCCAGTTGGAGAAGGCCAACCTCGATCCAAAGCACAGCTACGTCTTCGCCCATCAGCGCGGGTTGTTCAACCGCTTCGGCGACTTCTTCAGCTCCAACCCCAACCAGCAACAGCAGCTTTACGTGCTGGCGACGCAGAAGATCCAGGACGCGGCCGGAGCCAGCGGGCTGGCGCAACGCGCGGATGCGAACACCAGGCAGATGATGACGAACCTTTTGCGGGCTCTGGGCTTCACATACGTTACGGTGACTTTCGCCACATCGTCCTGACCTTATTCGGGGCGGCCCACGGGGAATAGCACAGCAAAGGGTCTGGTTAGGCACAAACCGGGGTGGTCGCTGTGTCCATGGCAGGCACATCAACTCTCACGCGGAGGCCGACGTGGCCGTTCGCCCTGCCGATCGCGGCAGCGGCGGTCGTGGTCGGTCTTCCCGCCCTTGACGCCTCGGCGTCCGGCCGCCCGGCCGAGCTGATCGTCGGTGACCTCTTCCCCAACGGGCAGGAGCTCCTCCTCGCCCTGGTCATGCTGGCCACCGCCCGCGGCGTGCTGTTGCGCCGCCGCGTGGCCTACTACGTCGTCCTGACGCTCGCCGTGCTCTCCTCGCTCGACGCGCTGAACACCCGCGAGCCCGGACGCCTGCTCCTCCTCGTCGCCGCGGCATGCGCCTTCTTCCGGTTCCGCGGCGAGTTCACCACCTCGCCGAGCCGGGTCCGCACGGCGGTCACGACCGGCCTGATCACATACGGTCTCGCGATCCTGTACGGCCTCATCATCATGGCCGCCGAACGCCACCACATCACGCCGGGCCCCAGCCTCGGCGACATCGGCCGGGAGATCCTCGCCGGCCTGACCGGCTCAGGGCCGGGCCCGGTGCGTTTCAGCGGCTCCCCCGACCACTGGTTCGAGGCCAGCCTGGGCATCCTCGGCGGCGGTGGCCTGCTCGCCATGCTGATCACCGTCCTCACTCCGGCGCCCCCGCCTCCGGCCGGCACCGAGGAGGAGCGTGCCGAGGCCGCGCGCCTGGTCGACGACGGCGGCTCCGACACCCTGGCCCCGTTCATCCTGCGCAGCGACAAGTCCTACGTCTTCAGTCCGGACCGCCGCGCCGTCATCGGCTACCGGGTGCTGTTCGGCGTCGCCGCCGCGGGCGGCGACCCGGCCGGCGACCCGCGCTCCTATCCCGCCGCGGTCGCCGAGTTCGCCGCGCTGGCCCACCGGTCCGGCTGGCGGATGGCCGTGCTCGGCGCCCGCGCCGACCTCCTCGGCCTGTGGCACCGGTACGGCCTGCGCTCCGTCGGCGTCGGCGACGAGGTGCTGCTGACGCCGGGCGAGTTCGGCCTGAGCGGGCGCAGCATGCGCAACGTACGCCAGGCGGTGCAGCGCACTCGCAACGCCGGGGTGACGACCGAGGTCGTCCACGAGGGCGAGCTGTCCGGAGACGACCGGGCCCGGCTACAGGTGGTGGCCACCGAGGCGATGGGCGGCGCGGAGGAGCGCGGTTTCTCGATGAACCTCGACGGGCTGCTGACCGGGAAGCACGCCTCGCCGATCGTCGTGGTGGCCCGGGACGCGGACGGCACGCCCGTCGGCTTCCAGCGGTACCTGCCGAGCGCCTGCGGCCGGCGGCTGTCACTGGACGCGATGCGCCGGAGCCCGGACTCCGCCAACGGCCTCAACGAGCGCATGATCGCCGACATCATGGCGCACGCGCGCGAGCACGGCATCGACGAGGTGTCCCTCAACTTCGCGGCGTTCCGCGAGCTGCTCGACACCGCCGAGCGCGGCGCCCTCGAGCAGGGTGGGTACCGCCTGATCCACCTGCTCGACCCGTTCATCAAGGTGGAGTCGCTGTACCTGTTCAACCGCAAGTTCCGGCCCCGCTACGTACCGCGCAGCGTGGTCTTCCCGTCGTGGGCGAGCATCGTGCCCGTCGCGCTGGTCCTGCTCACACTGGAGTTCGGCCGCTGGCACGCGGCCTCGGAGGCCGACCGCCGCGCCAAGCCGGTCGCCGAGGACTCGTACGCGACCTGGCCCACCTCCCCCGGCTGGTGATCAAGGGCCGGTGAGACCCTCGACCAGCTCGTCGGCGGCGGTGTACGGATCGCACGAGCCGTCCAGGACCTTCCCGGCGAGCACGTCGAGGCGCTGATGGCCGTGCAGGTCGCCCATGCGCTCGCGCAGCGTGGTCACCGCGATCGCCTCGATCTCGTCGCGGGCGCGTGCCTGCCGCCTGCGCTGGAGCTCGCCGGCGCCCTCCATCCAGGCGAGGTGCCTGCCGAGCTGCTCCACGAGATCGCCGAGGCCCTCGTCCCTGACGGCCACGGTCGGCACGATGGGCGGCTTCCATCCCCCCGGATCGGCCAGCGCGATCATGTTGCGCAGGTCGCGTACCGTCTGCTGGACACCGTCGCGGTCGGCCTTGTTGACGACGAACACGTCCGCGATCTCCAGGATCCCGGCCTTGGCCGCCTGGATCGAGTCGCCCATGCCGGGCGCGACCAGCACGATCGTCGAGTCCGCCAGCGAGGCGATCTCCACTTCCGCCTGGCCGACTCCGACCGTCTCGACGAGGACCACGTCGCAGCCGGCCGCGTCGAGCACCCTGATGGCCTGCGGGGCCGCCCAGGACAGGCCGCCCAGGTGGCCCCGGCTGGCCATGGAGCGGATGAACACGCCCGGGTCGGAGGCGTGGTCCTGCATGCGCACACGGTCGCCGAGCAGCGCCCCGCCGGTGAACGGCGAGGACGGGTCCACCGCCAGCACGCCCACCCGGAGGCCCTGGGCGCGGAAGGCCCTGACCAGCGCGCTGGTCGAGGTCGACTTCCCGACGCCGGGCGCACCGGTCAGGCCGATGATCCGTGCCTTGCCCGCCAGCGGGTTGAGCGCAGCCATGACCGGACGCAGCTGCGGCGAGGCGTTCTCGATGAGAGAGATCAGCCGCGCCACCGCGCGCGGCTCGCCCTTCTGCGCCCGCTCGACCAGATCGCCGACATCGGCCTTCCGCGCCACCGGCCGCCCTCAGACCTTCAGGATCAGGGCGTCGCCCTGGCCGCCGCCGCCGCACAGCCCGGCGGCGCCCACGCCGCCGCCCCGCCGCCGCAGCTCATGCACCAGGTGCAGGGCGATGCGGGCACCGGACATGCCGATGGGGTGCCCCAGCGCGATCGCGCCTCCGTTGACGTTGACCGTGCTCTCGTCGACGCCCAGCTCGCGCATGGACTGGATGCCCACCGAGGCGAACGCCTCGTTGATCTCGATGAGGTCCAGGTCGCCGACCGTGAGGCCCTGCTTGCCCAGGGCGTGCTTGATCGCGTTCGCCGGCTGCGACTGCAGGGAGTTGTCCGGGCCCGCGACGTTGCCGTGCGCGCCGATCTCGGCGAGCCACGTGACGCCGAGCTCTTCGGCCTTGGCCTTGGACATGACGACGACCGCGCACGCACCGTCGGAGATCTGCGACGAGGACCCGGCGGTGATCGTGCCGTCCTTGCTGAAGGCGGGCCGCAGGCGGCCCAGCGACTCCGCTGTGGTGTCGGCGCGCACACCCTCATCCGCTCTGAAGACGATCGGATCCCCCTTGCGCTGCGGGATCTCCACGGGGACGATCTCGTCGTCGAAGACGGCGTTCTTGATGGCCTCGGCGGCCCGCTGGTGTGAGCGTGCGGAGAACGCGTCCTGCTCCTCGCGGGAGATGCCGAGCCTGGCGTTGTAGCGCTCGGTCGACTCGCCCATGGACACGCCGTCGAAGGCGTCGCTGAGCCCGTCGTGGGCGGTCACGTCGAGCACCTCGATCGAGCCGTACTTGTAGCCCTGCCTGGACTTCGGCAGCAGGTGCGGCGCGTTGGTCATCGACTCCATGCCACCGGCCACCACGATCTCGAACTCGCCGGCCCGGACCAGCTGGTCGGCGAGGGCGATCGCGTCGAGTCCGGACAGGCAGACCTTGTTGATCGTCAGCGACGGGACGCCCATCGGGATGCCCGCCTTGACCGCGGCCTGGCGGGACGGGATCTGGCCGGTCCCGGCCTGCAGCACGTGTCCCATGATCACGTAGTCGACCTGGTCGCCGGCCACGCCGGCGCGCTCCAGCGCGGCCCTGATGGCGAGGGCGCCGAGGTCCACCGCGGCGAAGTCCTTGAGGGAGCCGAGCAGACGCCCGATCGGCGTGCGCGCTCCGGCGACCATGACGGATCCGGCCATTGAAAGGGACCTCCAGTAACACCGGGCGGAACGACGTTTGCCAACATACCCACACGGGGCCGCGGACTGAGCCGCGGACTGACAGGAGGGCCAACACCATGCTCACACGCATCGACCATGTCGGGATCGCATGCCACGACCTCGAGGAGAAGATCGCGTTTTACGAGACCACGTTCGGGCTCGTCGTCGCGTCTCGCGAGGTCAACGAGGCACAGGGGGTGAAGGAGGCCATGCTGCACGTCGCGGACGGACCCGCCGGCGCGTCGTACGTCCAGTTGCTGGAGCCGTTGCGCCCCGACACTCCGGTGGGCAGGTTCCTCGCCAAGCGGGGCGAGGGCGTGCACCATGTCGGATACGGCGTCGACGACGTCGCGGCGGCGCTGGAGGCGATCGGCGCGAAGGGGGTGCGTCCGCTCGACGAACGGGCCCGCCACGGCTCCATGGGAGCGTCGATCGCGTTCCTCCATCCGAAGGACGTCGGGGGGGTCCTGACCGAGCTGGTACAGGCCGCGAGCTCCGAAAGAACGTAACAAACCGGACAAAGCCCCCAGTACGTCAAGTTGAGCCCCCAACACGGCAGTGTCCGGAGTACGCTGCTGTCGCCGGAAGTGATCCCGCGCGTGCAGTAATCAGTGACTCGCAGTATTCGCGCGGCCCATGATCTGGCACCTCAACCACTTGTTGCCGTCTCGTCACAGCAGGATTGAGCCTCATGCAGTCCGACATCGACGCCCAGCTCAGTAACTTCTTCGAAGACACGCCCCCACGCGAGTTCGACGTGGTGCTCCGCGGCTACGACCGGCACCAGGTCGAAGAGCACATCAAGCAGCTCGACAACGAGGTCCATCAGAGCCGCGAGCAGACTCAGGCGATGCAGCGTGAGCTGTCCGACGCCCATCGCCAGCTGCAGGAGCAGGAGCGGCCGACCTACTCCGGCCTCGGCGCGCGTATCGAGCAGTTGCTCCGCCTCGCCGAGGAGCAGGCCACCGAGCTCGTCCAGGCCGCTCGCTCGGAGACGAACGAGATCAAGGCGGCCGCCAAGGTCGACGCCGCCGAGCTCCGCGCCACCGCCGAGAACGAAGCGGCCGAGCTGCGCGCCACCGCCCAGCGCGAGGGCGAGGACATGCGCAACGCGGCCGAGCGCGAGGCCGAGGAGGTGCGCACCGGCGCCCGCCGCCTGGCCGACGAGCTGACCTCCACGACCGAACGCGAGGTCGCCAAGCTCCGTGCCACCGCCGACCATGAGGTCGCCGAGAAGCGCGCCGTCGCCGAACGCGAGATCGCCAAGCTGCGCACCACCACCGAGCGGGAGGTCGCCCAGCTGCGGGCGTCCACCAAGCGGGAGCGCGACGAGATCCTCACGACGGCCAAGCGCCAGGCCGACGAGATGCGGGCCCAGGCCCAGCGGATCTTCGAGGAGAGCGAGGCGCAGCGGGCCCAGGCCGAGGGCGAGTTCGAGGTCCAGCTCGCCGCCCGGCGCGAGGAGGCGGAGCGGCAGGACAACGAGCGTCACGCCGCCGCGCAGAGCGCCACCCAGAAGCTCGTCGCCGAGGCCGAGCAGCGTGCCGCCTCCGCCGAGCAGCGCGCCACCAAGGCGACCCAGCAGGCCGAGCAGACCCGGCGCGAGGCCGACAACCACGCCAAGCAGCTCGTGGCCAACGCCCGGAAGAACTCCGACCAGGTCATCGCCGAGGCCAAGTCCCAGGCCGAGCAGCTGCTCAGCGACACCAAGTCCGAGGCCGAGCGGATGCGCACGACCGCGCAGCGCCAGGTCGACGAGCTCACCCGTCAGCGCGACAGCATCACCAGCCACCTGAACCAGCTGCGCCAGCTGATCGGCGGCATGCAGGCCCCGATGGGCGGCGGCGCCGGCGTCGGGGACGAGGCCATCTCCGCCCCTCCGGAGAAGCCCGCCCTCGCCGCGGCCAACCCGAAGCCCGCGCCAAAGGCCCAGCAGGCCCAGCAGGCCCAGCCCAAGAAGAAGGACGACGACGACTGGTGGCAGGAGTGACCGAGGCCACCGCGCGGCTCTCCAAATAAGTCGGGCAATCCCGCATAAAACAGCGAGACGGCGAAAAGCCTAGAGGCAAGTGAGCCTCTAGGCTTTTCGCCGTAAACGGACAGTTCAAGGAGGCGGGCGTGCCTGCCGAATCCCCCACTGACAGGGAACAGCGCCAGGGCCCGGGACTACTCGCCGAGGATCGGGCGGCCCCGGCTGAGGGGGAAACGCCGGATCCGGTCACCGACATCGAGACACGTGAGCGCGAAGCGGGCGTCGACGACCTGTATCCCTTCGGCCGTCCCGGTCGTCCCCTGACCCGCGGCCACCCGTTCGTCTTCGGCTTCTACGGCGCGCTCGGAGTCCTCGCCGCGTACACGCTGGTTCAGGCGTTCACCGACGCCCGCGAAGTGATCATCCTGATCGTCGTCGCGCTGTTCCTGGCCGTCGGCCTCAATCCGGCCGTCGAGGCGCTCGAGCGCGTCGGCGTGTCCCGCCGGTGGTCGGTGCTCCTCGTCTTCCTGGGCCTCGTCGGCTTCTTCGTCGGGTTCGGGTTCGCCATCGTCCCGCCGCTGTCCGAGCAGATCACCGCGTTCATACACAACATGTCCAGCGGAAACGGCTACCTGCAGCAGCTGCAGAACAATCCGCGGCTGCAGAACTGGGACCACCGCTACCACCTGCTGGAGAAGGCCAGGACCGCGCTGCAGAGCAAGGACCTGGGCAGGCAGGCGGCCGACGGGATCGTCGGCGTCGGCCAAGTCGTGATCAGCGGCGTCTTCAGCACGCTGACCGTGCTCATCCTCACGCTCTACTTCCTGAGCTCCCTGCCGAACATCACCGGCTTCATGTACCGGCTGGCACCGCGGTCGCGGCGAGCGCGCGTGGCACTGCTCGGCGACGAGATCCTCACGCGGATCGGCGGGTACGTCGCCGGCAACCTCGTCATCTCCATCATCGCCGGCGTGACGTCGTACATCTTCCTGCTCATCGTGGGCGTGCCGTACGCCCTCGCGCTCGCCCTGCTCGTGGCCATCACCGACCTGATCCCACTGATCGGCGCGACGATCGGCGCCGTCCTCGTCATCGCCGTGGGGTTGTTCTCCGGACTCTGGACGGGCATCGCCACGGCCATCTTCTTCGTGATCTACCAGCAGGTCGAGAACTACGTCGTCCAGCCGCGGGTGATGAAGAGGTCCGTCGACGTGCAACCCGCGGTGACGATCATCGCGGCGCTGCTCGGCGGCGCCCTCCTCGGCGTGATCGGCGCCCTGCTGGCCATCCCGGCCGCGGCGGCGGTGGCGCTCATCCTCCGTGAGGTCGTCATGCCCCGCCAGGAGGAGCTGTGAGGGGCGGCGGCCGCCTGGGCCGGCTGCCGGTCGCTCAGCGCGCCGTACGCGCGAGCGCCGTGCCGAACTCCGTGACCGCCTCGTTGAACAGCTGCGGCTGTTCGACGGCGGTGAGGTGACCGGACCCGGGGATCATGATCAGCTCCGCGTTGGGGAGTGCCCCGGCCATGGCCCGGGCGTCCTCCTCGGTCGCGATCGTGTCCTCGGCCCCCTGAAGGACGAGAGCCGGCCTCCGGAACCCGGACAGCGCCCCGAGGGCGTCGGGGCGTGCGGCCATGGCCCGCTGGGCCCAGGCCGCGGCGTGCGGCGGCGTGGACTGCACCAGGCCGCGCACCCGCCCGTACACCAGCGCCCGCTGCCGCATCGTGGTCGGCCCGACCAGGTTCGGCAGCACATCCTCCAGGAGGACGCTCACGTTCCCCTCCGACTCGAGCCGCTCGGCGGTGCGGACCCGGGAGTGCCGCACCGCCTCCGGGTCCGCGCTCGCCTTGGTGTCCGCGAGCACCACGCCCAGGATCCGTTCCGGGTGCCGCCGGCACAGCGCGAGCGTGACGTATCCGCCCATGGACAGCCCGCCGATGATGGCGCGTTCGATGCCCTTCGCGTCGAGCAGCGCCGCCACGTCGTCCGCCATGACGTCGACGGACGGATCGTCGGCGCCGAGCGGAGATCCGCCGAACCCGCGCAGGTCAGGGGTGATGACCCGGAACCGCGCGGCGAGGCCCTCCCGCTGGGCCAGCCACATGGCCGAGGAGAGCGGAAACGCGTGCAGGAGGATTAACGGCGTCCCGCCCCCGACGTCGCGGGTGTACAGCTGCACGGCGACCCTCCCCCTCAACCCGGTACCAACCCAGCCCAGCCCGACACACGTTCGGTATCAGATCATCGTCACCTCTGATAACCGATACGCCGACAGCGTGGCCGCGTTCGGTCGCGGACGTTTGAGAAGGGTGAACGTCTGTGAGGCGTCTTCTCCCCGGTGAGGCGGGGTCCTACGGAATCTCGGTGGGCAGCGGGCAGGTCTCGGGCGCCACGCGCTTCACGATCTCGTTCAGCACGATCCGGACGTACGGCTCTCCGACCCACAGGTGCTTGGCCCCGTCGACGCCGATGACCTCCGCCTGGGGCACCCGCTTGAAACGCTCGCGGGCCTCCGGCGGCCGCAGGTAGTCGTCGCGCTCCGGGACCAGCGCGACCAGCGGCCGGCCGAACTCCGTCCAGGCGTCCAGGTCCTCGTCGGTCGCCCGGTGCAACGGCGGGGACAACAGGATCGCGCCCTCGACGAGAGGGTCACGACCCCACTTGAGGGCCAGCTCGGTGCCGAACGACCAGCCGAGGAGCCAGGTGCGCGGCAGGTCGTGGTACTCGGCGTACTCCAGTGCCGCGGCCACGTCGTACCGCTCGGAGTCGCCGCCGCCGAACTCGCCCTCGCTCGTGCCTCGCTCGCTGCTCGTGCCGCGGGTGTTGAACCGGAGTACGGCGAGGCCGGCGAGGGCGGGCAGCCGGTACGACGCCTTGCGGAGTACGTGGCTGTCCATCATGCCCTCGGCCGTGGGCAGCGGATGCAGGCAGACAAGCGTCGCGGACGGCGGGCGATCCTCCGGCAGCGCCAGCTCACCGACCAGGGTGAGCCCGTCGGCCGTCTGCAGCTCGATGTCGGTACGGCGCGCGGGCAGCACCGTGCTCGCCCGGATCTCTCCCATCGTGGTCCCTTCAGTAGCGCGGGCCGCGGCGGGACCGCTGAATCTTGGGCAGCCGGTTGAGCCGGTGGTTCCAGCAGGGCCGGTGCCAGTGCCGGCGGTCCTCGGGACCACCGCCCTCGGCCGGCCAGGCCACCACGTGCCCGACGCCCGGCGGGATCTCCTGGTCGCATCCGGGGCAGCGGTACGTCTTCGCGGCCCCGGCGGCCGGCCGGACGATCCACTCGCCGTCGGGCCCCTCTTCCGTCCACTGCGGACCACCGAACGCGCCACGCCCGGTTTCACGGGGTACGTCGCGCGTGCGGTGATTCTTGCGCGGACTCATGCAGATCAGGGTAAAGGCCGCCGTTCGCCACCTGGTACGCGCCATCGGCGTACCGTACGCCCGCCCCATCAGGGCTGATTGAGTTCTCGGATGCTGAGACGGCGGAGTGGTCCGGGGCGAATAACACCGAGCCTGAGAGAAGAGAACGGCCGCGAGACGGGATGCGGTACAGATATTCCGCGATATCCGGCATGATGCGAGGCCGGACCCGCGGACGGTAGGGAGCGGCGGTGCGCAGACGACCGGGCAGCTGTGAGGACGCGAAGAGCAGGCTGCGAGCGTATGAGAACAGCGTCCGGCTGCGCCGGGAGCGCGAAGCGCGTCAACAGGAAAGCGGTTGAACACGCCGTCCTGGCCGGCCCCGGGCGACCGGTCGGCGCAGGAGTTCCGGGTACGCGACCCGTGGCTGATGATGGTGCGGGCCAACCTGCGGATCCTCCCGCTACTGGTGATCTTCTACGCCATCATGGTCGCGCTCGGATCGCTGCCGTTCGGCGGCCGGCTGCTTCCGGGGTTGGCCATCGGACTCGTGCCGACGGCCCTCCTGGTGCTCCGCGTTTACAGCAAGGCGCGCCGCGGATTCCTCAGCACCGTGTTGCGCATGTCGCCCGCAGGTGTCGAATGGTGGGACGGCTACGGCTTCCATGTACGCCTCCGCTGGGACCGGATCGTCCGCATCGGCGAGGTCCAGACGGCGATGACCAAGCCCGGGGCGCGCATCGGCGTGTCGGGCGGCGCGCGGCTTACCGTCCGTGCCTGGCACAATTCCGGGCTGATCGGCTGGGGTGAGCAGAAGATTCCGAAAAAAGCCCCTAAATGGGTCAAAGACCTGCTCGCCAGAGCTCCACGTGACCCGCACACGGGTGCACCGGAGGTGGCGATCCCGCTGGCCGGACTGGACGACACGTGGACGGTCGGCGCGATGGGCGACTGGGTGCGCCGTTACCGGCCCGACCTCCTCCCCACTGTCCCCTATCTCTAATTTCGGTCGTGTTCGACTAGCTCAAATCGCCTTCTTCCCATAAGGTCATATGCTGACCTGTCCCGGAATGCGCACGGCCAGGGGCGCGGCGGGGTGGAGGGAGAGGCTCGAATGCGGCCGGAGTGGCAGGCACATATCGACGAACTGCTCGATGAGTACCGCCAAAAACGCGCTGATCTGAAGAAACTCCAGGAAACGATGGCCTCGGCGGAGGCCACGGTCACCGCCGCCGACGACATGGTGACGGTCAAGGTCGGAGCGCAGGGCCGGCTCGTCGGCCTGGAATTCAACCCCCGCGTGTACCGCAAGCTGTCGCCGTCCGAGCTCGCCGAGACCGTACTCGCCGCCGTCCAGGAGGCGACCGCGCAGGTCGGAGACCAAATGCGCGCCGCGCTGGAACCGCTTACGCCGGAGAACGCGTCATATGAGGCGGTCGCAGGCGAAAGGTTCGACCTGTCGAAAGTTCTCCCAGAACATCCTGACGACTTCGAAGCGCTCAAAGAACGATACGGCTTTCGCGACAAGTAACGGAGCGGCGCACCAATGGGCGGTGACGAGCTACAGGTCGAGCGGGAGGCGCTGAAGCGGAACGCGAAGGGCTTCGGCGACGGGTCCAAAGCACTCCGACGGGTCTTCGACCAGCTCAACTCGGCGCTTTCGGCCGAGGGCGACTGCTGGGGCAACGACAACACCGGCAAGGCCTTCGCGAGCGAATACACAGGTACAAGGGACAGCGCACTCAAGACCTTCCCCTCGCTCGAGAAGAGCCTGAACGGCATCGAGAGCGGTGTCCAGAAGATGGGCACCAACTACGACCAGGCCGAACACGCGTCGGGTGGCTGATCCATGGGCTTGGAAATACCCGGCGAGGTCACGTGGCTTTCGTGGATCATCGGCCAGGACTGGCCCGAGGGCGATGAGACGGCCATGCGCCGGCTCGCCACGGCGTGGCAGGACGCCGCGACCGGAGTCGATGACCTGACCGGCGACCTTCAGGGAACGGCGAGCAAGGTCCTGGGCGTCGTCGACGGCCCGGCCGCGGAAAGCTTCCACACGTTCTGGGACAAATTCGTCACGACCGACCCGCAGTACCTGCCGAAGCTCTCCGAGACGTGCCGCGCACTCGCCAAACAGTGTGACGACGGCGCGAACGAGATCGAGTACGGCAAGTACATGTTCATCGCCCTGCTCATCGTGACCGCGATCCAGATCGCGATCTTGATCGCCAACATGATCGAGACCTTCGGAGGATCCGCCGCCCTCATTCCGGCGGTGGAGGAGGGCGCCCAGCTCGTCGCGAAATCGATCGCGCGTCAGTTGCTGGAAGCCATCCTCAAGAGTGTCGCCTGGTCCGAGCTGCAGAGCGTCGGCCTTGACGTAGTGGTGCAGGGCATCCAGATCGCGGAGGGTCACCGGGACGGCCTGGACCTCAGCAAGACGGGCACCGCTGCCCTGGACGGCCTGGTCAACGGCGTGATCGGCGGCGGCGTCGGATTCGGCGCAGGCAAGATCCCCGGCCTGTCCGGGGCCGCCTCTCCCTTCAAGGGCATGGTCCAGGGCGCCGCCCGCGAGGCCGTCTCAGGGGCTGTATCCGGCGTGGCCGGCGCGGCGGCCAGCACCGCGATTCACGGCGGCGACCTCAGCCCTGACGCACTCGCCAAGGCCGCCACCTCGGGTGGTTTCGGCGGCGCGGTCGGCGGCGCCGAAGGAGGCATGCACGAGGGCGCCCAGGGGGGATCACACGGCAGCGACGACAACGCGCCTTCCCCCGGCGACAGCGACTTCAGCGGATCGCAGAACGACAGCGGTTCGGACGGCGGTGGTTCGGACGGCGGTGGTTCGGCAAGCACCACCGCCCCGCACATCTCTTCGGACGGCGGCGGCAACAGCGTCCACACCACCAGCGGAGACTCCGGCGGTGCGCCTCCTACGGACTCCACCGCCGCAAGCCCGTCCCATGACGGCACGTCGTTCAACCGGACGAACCTGCTCGGCACCGACAGCGGCTCCACGCCGTCATCCGCCGCGCCCCACGTGTCATCGGAAACGACCCCGACGAGCTACGACGGCGGCGGCTCCTCGATCAGCCACGACCCGCCGGCCAACCGCATCGACTCCCTGCTCAACGGAGGCTCGTCCGGCGGCGGATCCGATCACGGGTCGCCCGCACCCTCGCACGCCAGCACCCTGGCGGGCGCCGGCGCCGCCGCGTCGGCCGCGGCACCCCCGATCGGCGACATGCCGGGTGCACCGGGGCACGGGAGCAACGAGAGCGCGCCGAACGGCGCGGCACCGGTCCAGGCCGGTCCTTCGGCCGGCGGAACGCCGATGGCCCCGCCGATGGCCCCGCCGATGGGCGGCGGCATGTCCGGGTTCGGCGGCGGTGATGGCCACGGCCCGTCCTCGCGCCCAGGCGGGGGTACGACGTCCGAGCCTCGTGGCTACCAGCCGTCCACGACCGGGGAACGCCCGGGCGGGACCACCGATCGTCCCACGACCGGAACCGAGCGTGGAGCCGGCACCGAACGTCCCGGCGGCCCTGGTACCGACCGGTGGCCTGGTTCCTCTCCGGGCGACGGACGCGACGGCACCGCCATCCCTCGCGGCACCGATGGAGCCGCACCGTCCACCGACAGTGGCGGGGCGGGTGACTCTCACACCGTCGGTCCATCCGGTGCCCCGGTGGGCTTGCACGAGTACGCCGTGCCGGGTGATTTCCATGACTATGGCGACGGGATCGGCACGAACGATCAGCGTGCGGTACCGCTGCTCGAGGACTACAAGCCGTGGGGGGACCTGCCGGACAAGGCGGCGTTCGACGCGGCATACCGCCCTGACGGCCGCGTGCAATGGCCGCCCGACGAGGGCGCTGCCGGACCGGCGCGGCGGATCACACTGCCGGCGGGCACGGTACTGGACCGCTTCGGCTATCCGGGCGGCGAATATCTCTCGCCGCTGCGGCCGGACGGGCATCCGTACTCCTATGAGGACCGCGCGATCCTGCCGGACAGCCTCGCAAAGGGCTACCACATATACGTTCTGGACGCTCCGGTCACCGTCGACTTGGCCGATGTCGCGCCGGCTTTCGAGCAGGGGGGCGGCGGACGACAGGTCAAGCTGATCAATTCCGATCTGTCCACGCTGCTGGACAAAGGTGTCCTGCATGAGGTGCCCTCCGTGCCTTCGGACGGGCTCACCATCCCCTCCGACTATGGGATGACCCGACCCGACGGCACCGCGGCCGCACCGGTGCCCGTGGGCGATACCGGTCATCAGCATCCCGAGACGACCCCGGAAAGGTCCGAGAGCAGTCGAGGACCATCCGCGTCCCATTCGGAGACCACGCCGGCCGAGCACCCCTCGGAACCCAGAACACCCGGTCTCGAGCCTCCGTCATCGACGGAACCACATTCCGGCCACGCTGATGACCAGACGCACCACGGCGACACTCATGACGGGACGGACGCCGGCGGCCACACACCCGGGGGTCTGCCGGAGAACCTGCCGTCGCACCTGCACGACGTCTACGGCGCGAGCGAGGAGACGCCGGCGGGCCGGTCGCTGTACACCTCGGATCAGCAGAACATGCGCGACCTCGCGCAGCGGGTGCATACCGATCCGAGCCACTACGTCATGGACGGCCATGGCAACGCGGAGGGGATGCGGTTCGGCGACCGTACGCTGGGCGCCCGCGACGTGGCCGACATCATCCGGAGCGACCCGAACTGGAACGGCCGCGACGTGCTCCTGGTCTCCTGCGAGACCGGCGCGCACCCCGAGGCGTTCGCCGCGCGACTCTCCCACGAACTCGGCGTACCGGTCACCGCGCCGGACCGGCCGGCCTGGACCGACAACCAGGGCCGGATCTACTCCTCCTCGAGCGAGCACGTTACGGACGGCAGGGCCAGTCCGACCTGGCCGCCGGACGGTGGCTGGCACACGTACCGGCCGGACGGCAGCGCCGTCGCCTCCGGCCATGACGGCTTCCCGCCCCACCACGCCGGTGAGGACGTCCCTCACGGGCCGGACCACGACGAGCGGTCGGACCACGCACACCATGCCGCGTCACGCGGCGATGACACGACGCCGGACCACGAGCCAGGCGAACACACCGGGACTCCGGGCGCACACTCCGACGAAGAGACGCCGGTCCACGCGATCCACCCGGAGTCGCCGTTCGCCGAGCCGTTCGATCCGCCGATGGACGGTCCGGTCGTCCACCTGGCAGCGGACGACCCTCGTGTCGTGCCGGACGAGCCGTTCGGCCATCGAACCGACCTGGAGCCGGGTACCCGATACGAGGTCGAGGGCCGGGGGACGTTCTGGACCGACCAGAACGGTCACGTCCGCTATGTCGATGCGGAGATCCCGAACACCCGGCACGGGCAGAACCCGGACGTACACCATCCTCTGCCGAAGGCGCAGTATCGGGTCAGGACCGACCACGGCGAATTGACGTTCAGCACCGACAAGAACGGGTATCCGCCCGCCGCGGCTCTCTACGAACCGCCCACGCACATCCTGGCGAACCCGGGAAGTTCTCCGCGCGAGGTGCCGACCGTCACGGTGGGAGCACACCCCGACGCGGACGGCTCCATCCCGCCACCGCGGCCGGGCGAAGGATTCGCCCACCGCACCGACCTCGCGCCGAACACCCGTTATGAGGTGTACGACACCAACGGCAACCACGTCGGTACCTACACAACGGACGGCGAGGGGCATCCGCGCTGGGCGGACACCGATTCCGGGCGGCAGTACCGGCAGCATCCCGAGCTCGGAAAGAATTATCAGGAGAGCGTTCAGTACCGGTTGAGCGAGAACTTCGATCCGAACCATCTCAAGGGACCGGACGCCAACTTTGATCCGCCCCCGCACGTCGGCGAAAGCAAGATCACTCTGGACAGCAAGGACGGGGACTCACTGCATAGGAGAGTCGCCACCAATGATCCTTTCGTCGGTCGTGACGGGCTTGAGCCAAACCACAAATACGTGGTGGAACAAAAATTCATCGAGAAAGTGCGCGGAAAAGAGGTCGAACGGGTTCAACCGTATGCGGTTTGTTATACGGATAGCGAGGGAAAGGTGGTGGCGGTCGATACCTTCAAACCGTTCAACACCGACCTGAACAACCCGAATCCCGAGAGCCAGTATCGCGTCAATCATCTCGACGAGAACGGTGTCCATCGCCCGACCCTGCTCAACACCCGCCATCCCGTCATAATCTCGGATTCTGGTCACGAACGAACTTATGTAGGCACCCACAGCGTGACCCATGACAGCGATTCCGTACGTTCCGACAACAAGTTCCGCCGGGATGGCAACGCTCAAAGCGAGGTCGGATCGGTCGGCCGGACCGAACATCCGGGTACCAGGTACGCCGGCGGCCACGGCGCTCGCAACGCCGAGGGGATGATGGGCGAGGCCGCCGGCCAGATGCCCCAGTTGCACGCGCAGAACAGCGGGCTCAATTCCGATGGTGTCACGCGCCCCGAGTCCTGGTACCAGATGGAAGAGGATCGGGCGTCCCGCGCGGCGGACGGGGCGACGATCGGGCCGATCAACGCACTAGGGGCGTTCCTGCCATCGCAGGGAACGCCGCGGGTAATGTGGCAGATGTGGACCGAGAGTCACAACGGTCAACCGCCTCGTCTATTCATCAGGAGCTTCTTGAATGTCCCATCCGCGGCAGCCTCAAGCCGATCTTGAGCGTAAGGAGATCCTGGAGAGCCGTATCGGGCTCGCGCTGATCGAGATCGCGCCACCCGGATGGTACTTGGTTGACCTGCGTGGATCCATGACCGCCGAGACCCAGCAGCTTCGCCTGGCAGTGGTGCTGGAGGACGGCCGCGAGGCGGCGGCCTCGGAGCTGGACGCGGACGTTCAGCGGCGGATCATCGAGGCGATGGCGGAGCTGCGCCAGATGCACTTCCGCCCCGAAAGCGGCACCTGGTTCTCCATGCGGTTGAGTGCGAAGCATGATTCCTATTCGGTGGCCTATGACTTCTATCACGAACCACCGTGGGAGCCTCCGCTCGAGCCGGCGATGTATCTCCGCGACTATGAGACTTTCCCCCGGGACATTATGCATCTTCCGATCTGGCTGCGGGACAAACTGAGGGAGGCGCAGCCCGGCAGATTCACGGGAAGCTTCTCTATCGTCGGCCGCATGAATCTGGAGGATCAACGGGACTGGGCCGATGAGGCGGCCGCCCTGTTGGCGCAGTCACTTCCGGCTGGAAATCACCAGACGACGATTTACTATCAGGCGATGGGCGACCATGTCGACATGAGCGCCGATGTCTTGAACGTGCGTATGAGAGAGGTGGCTTGGGAACCGCCGGCCAAGCTCCTGGACCTGCTAAAAAAGCTGCGAGAGGGAATGTATGAGCAAGGGGCCGGCACCTGGTTCGGCGTCCGACTCCAGGTTCAAGGAATCAGTCATATTTCTCTGGAGTTCAACTACGACAGTGAGCCGAAGTGGGAGGTCGCTCCGCCGGAAAGCGCGTACCGGGAGGAGCTGGAGCTGTACCCGCGTGCGCTGGAGGTCACGCCGTACTGGCTCGCCCGGCGTGCCGGTCTCACGTCGGGGCCTGAGCTGAGCGTGGCCAAGCCCTATGACGCGGCCCTTCCTTTTCCCGACTATCCGAACGGCTATCCGACCTTCACCGACCGGCCGACCCTGGCCGACGAAGAGCGCGACGGTCTCTCCGCATATCTGGAGAACGCCCCCGTTGTTCTCACCCAGGAGGGCGGCGACCCGGATCTGTTCGACCGGACCGGCGCCACCCGAATCCCGCGGGAGTACCGCACGGACGGATCCTGGGTGTGGCCGGCGTCCGTCTCCTACTACCTGCGAGCGCACAGAGTGGCGCCCGAGCGCGGTCTGGTCGAGCACATCCGGTCCCGCGGCTTCCAGGTTCCCGACGTCGACCAGGGCACTCGCGACGCCGCCGTCGCGGCGATCAGGGGTGGTTCCGCGTGACGGGTGAGATGCGGCAGGCGCGGGTCTGGGACGGGGTCCGCGAGAACGGCCGGAAATACGTCTCGCGCGCGCTCGTGCCGCCCGAGGAGACCGCGCGGGTCCTGGCCTACCTCGAGAAGGCGCCGATCGTGCTCGCGGCGCGCGGCTACGACACCGACGACAAGGACCCGTCGCGCGGGGCCAACGTGCCGATGACGTTCCACACCGACGGGGAGTGGATCTGGCCCGGTGCGGTGGCGTACTACCTGCGTACGCACGAGATCCCGCCGGAGCCTGACCTGGTGGCTCACATCCGCGCGCGTGCGTTCGAGCTACCGGTAGTCGACGAGCACACACGTGACGTCGCGGTGTCGGTCATCACCGGCGCGCCCATGCCCACGCGGGCGCCCGAGCCCGCCGCGCCACGGCCGTCGCCGTCTCAGCCGTCGGCGGCGGAGGAGCAGCAGCGGGAACTGGAGGAAGAAGCCAGACAAGTCCTCGAGGAGACCGCGTTCTCCCAGTTGAGGCGGCGCCTTGGCGAACTGGGCGTCGATCCGGCGGTCTACCGGGTGGGCGAGGTGGCCGACGACGCGTGGTGCCTGACGCACGACGATGACGGCTGGTCGGTGTTCTGGTCCGAACGCGGCGGCCGGCACAATGCGGTCCGTTTCGCCACGGCCGACCAGGCGGTCGCCCATCTGCTGGGCACTCTGGTCATCGTGCCCAGCCGGATGCGCGGCCCGGACCAGCCTGCGGGGCCCACCGCCGCGCCGAACCGCTCAGCCACCGACGCCACGGAACGCGCACCTTCAGGAGGCGACGCGGCGATCCATCCGCTGCCCGGAGAGCCCCCACTCACCCTGTTGCGGGACCGGCGGAGCATCGAGTTGCCGGCCGGTACCGTGGTGGATCGGTTCGGCACGCCTGGCGGAAACCTCGTGTACGCGGCGCGGACACCGTACGAGAATCGTTCACTCCCCCCGGAATGGATCAACAGCGGCTATCACGTGTACCGATTGCAGCGACCGTTGCGGGCATTGACCGGGGTGGCCGTACCCTGGTTCGAACAGCCCGGCGGTGGAACGGCCTATGTACTCCCTCGCTCCGTCCAGGACCTACTCGACGACGGCACGCTGGTCGAGGTGCGCGAACCCTGATGCCGGAACCCGGTTCGGCGGCGAGCGCCGGCTCGGCCGAGGTACCTGGTCAGAGGCAACGCGCACACTGATTCTTCCCGGTCACTCACCGTCGCGGTGGCGTCACCGTACGGTACGCCGGGCCATATGCAGTTTCTCCAGCAACGGCGCGGGCGCGAACGCGGGCTCGCGGTACTCGGTGTAGAGCGCGCGCAACACCTCCACGACGCGGTCGAGGCCGAGCCGGTCGAGGTCGGCGACCGGGCCGATCGGGTAGCCGCAGCCGTACCGCATCGCGGCGTCGATCGCGTCCGCGTCGGCGTACCCTGCCTCCAGCATGCGGGCGGCGTCGTTGAGGTAGGGCATGCGCAGCGCGTCGACGATGAAACCGGCACGGTCGCGGGAACGCACCGGGCGCTTGCCGAGCAGCGCGGTGTACTCCATGGCCCGTGCCGTCACCTCCGGCGCGGTCATCACGGTCGCCACGATCTCGGCGAGGTCGCCGTCGGCGTCGGCGTCGGGCAGGTGCAGGCCGACGACGTCCTGCGGCCGGTCCGTGGCCATCGCGAGTTCGATCACCGGCCCGGTCCAGCCCGTGGTCGCGACGACCGCCCCCGGCTTGGCGACGCCGGCGACCGCCGCGAGCAGCGACCGCTTGGCAGAGGTGTCCTCGGACGCCTCGATGACCAGACTGCATTCGCCCAGTAGCGACAGCTCCGTGCCACCGGCGACCGGCTCACCGACGGCCGCCTCGACGGCACGGGCCCTCTCGCCGTCCTCCGCGACGAAACGCACCTCGGCGCCGGCCCTGGCGCACGCCGCGATGACGGCGACCGCCAGCGGGCCCGACCCGGCGACCCCGACAGTGGGCGGCGGCCCGCCTGCGCTCTCCTCGACGGCACCCTCCCCCTCGCCGTACGTGTAGAAGCCCTGGCCGGTCTTGCGGCCCAGCAGGCCGGCGGTGACGAGCTCGCGCAGGATCGGGGCGGGCGCGTGCCGCCGGTCCCGGGTCTCTCGGTAGATCGCCTCGCAGACCTCCAGCGAGACGTCGAGCCCGATCAGGTCCATCAGGGTCAGCGGCCCCATCGGCAGGCCGGTCGCCTTCATGGCCGCGTCGATGTCCTCACGCGACGCGTGCCCGGAGTCATACATTCCGGCTGCCTGGTTGAGGTAGCCGAAGAGCAGCCGGTTCGCGATGAACCCGGCCCGGTCGCCCACGGTGACGCCGACCTTGCCCAGGCTCTCCACCAGGCCCTGGACGACGGCGAGCGCCTCCGGCCGGGTCAGCACGGTGTGGATCACTTCGACGAGCTTCATCACCGGAGCCGGGTTGAAGAAGTGCACGCCGACGATCTGCTCGGGCCGGTTCGTCGCCACCGCGATCTCGGTGACCGACAGCGACGACGTGTTCGTGGCGAGTACGGCGTCGGCGCGGCACACCTTGTCCAGCTCGGCGAACACCCGGCGCTTGAGGTCGATCCGCTCCGGCACGGCCTCGACGACGAGGTCGCAGCCGGCGAGCGCCTCGAACGACGTGGACAGCTCGACCCGGTCCAGGATCGCCTGTTGGTCCTCCGCCGAGAGCCTGCCGCGCTCGACCGCACGCCCGGTGGACTTCTCCAGGTGCCCACGGCCGCGCCGCAGCGCCTCGTCGCCCACCTCGACGCCGACGACGTCGTACCCGCCGCGGGCCAGCACCTCGGCGATGCCGGCCCCCATCGTGCCGAGCCCCACGACCCCGACCCTGCTCAACGAACCGCTCATGGTCCGCAGTCTCCCAGAGCGACGCGGGGTCGCCGCGCCCAGGTGCGGGTACCGCCGTCAGTGGCTCCGGCGGAGGATCACATGGAGGCGAGCGAAACGGACCGGGACCCCCGGAGACGGCACTAGGGTGGGCGATCGTGCGTCTCGTCATCGCCCGCTGCAGCGTCGACTACGTCGGCAAGCTCACCGCCCACCTGCCCATGGCCCCGCGACTCATCCTCATCAAGGCCGACAAATCAGTGTCGATCCACGCCGACGACCGG
>JAOPYL010000261.1 GCA_025964625.1 Actinoallomurus sp.
GTGCAGCCGCAGCGCGACCGCGGCCGATCCCTCGGGCGTGACCAGGGTGAACCGCGGGCGGCCCGCCTCGTCGAGCGACTCACCGGTGGCCCGGACGGTCGCATCCGGCGCGCGGCCGAACGTCACGATCTCGGCAGGGGTGCGGGCGGCCATGGTGCGCACGCGGGGATCGTCGGCGTTGAGCACCGCCGTGCCCTGCGGCGAGAGCGCCTCCACCAGCTCCCCCTTGGCCTTGGCGACGACGTCACGGTTCCCGAACTCGCCGATGTGGGCGCTGCCGACGTTGAGGACGATGCCGATATCGGGCGACGCGATGCGGGTGAGGTGCGCGATATGGCCGATGCCCCGCGCGCCCATCTCCAGGACGAGGTAGCGGGTGTCCTCGTCGGCGCGCAGCACGGTGAGCGGATGCCCGATCTCGTTGTTGTAGGACCCCGGCGGCGCCACGGTCGGGCCCAGGCGCCCGATCAGATGGGCGAGGAGGTCCTTGGTGGAGGTCTTGCCCGCCGAGCCGGTGAGACCGATCACGGTCACGCCGGGCAGCCGGTCGACCACCGCGCGGGCGAGCCGGCCCATCGCGGTCAGCACGTCGTCCACCACGATCGCCGCCTCACCGACCTCGCGTTCGGCGAGCACGGCCGCGGCGCCCGCCGCGATCGCCTGCGCGGCGAAGTCGTGGCCGTCGGCGTGTTCCCCGCGCAACGCGGCGAACAGCGCGCCGGACTCGATCTTCCGTGAGTCGATGACGACCGGTCCGCTCACGACCGTCTCAGGGGACGCCCCGTCCAGCCTGCCGCGGGTGACCTCCGCGATCTTCGCAAGCGAGAGTGGGATCAAAACTGCTCCTCGTCCATGGTCGGGCTCGACGCCTCGTTCGCTCCGCGGGCCGCCAGGGAACGCGCTTCGCGCGGAGAAGACGGACCACTGCGCTCAGTCGTCATCTCGCCTCTCCTCTTCCCTGGTCCGGCGGTCGCGCAGCGCACGCCGTACGACCTCGCGATCGTCGAACGGGAGGATCTCACCGGTGATGTACTGCCCCTGTTCGTGACCTTTGCCGGCGACGACGATGACATCCCCCCGCCGGGCACGGCCGACCGCCAGCGCGATCGCCGCCGCCCGGTCGGGCTCGACGATGACGTGAGCCCGTTCGTCTTCCGGCACGGTGAGTACTCCCCCGACCATAGCGTTGAGAATGACCCAGGGGTCCTCAGAGCGCGGGTTGTCGTTTGTGAACACCGCCACGTCGGCGCGGCGCGCGGCCAGCTCGCCCATCATCGGGCGTTTTCCCCTGTCACGGTCGCCGCCACAGCCCAGCACGATGATGAGACGGTCCTCGGCCAGCGGACGCAGGGTCGCGAGAACGGCCTGCACGGCACCGGGCTTGTGCGCGTAGTCGACGAGGACGGTGAACTCCTGGCCCTCATCGACGCGCTCCAGCCGGCCCGGCACGCCGGGCACGGTCGCGATCCCGTCGACGGCGGTCTGCAGGGAGATGCCCGCCTCGACCAGTGCCACGATCGCGCCCAGCCCGTTCGCGACGTTGAACGGGCCGGGCAGCGGCACGCTCGCCTCGGCCTCCACGCCCCCCGGCCCGACCACCCGGAAGGCGCTGCCGCCGGGCCCGAGGCGCACGTCCGCCGCCCGCCAGTCCGCGCCCGGGTCGCCGTCCGCGGAGAAGGTCGTCACCGGGATCGTCGCGACGTGGGTCAGCCTGCGCCCCCAGGAGTCGTCCACGTTGACCACGCCGAGCCGGCTGAACTCCGGGGTGAACAGCCTCGCCTTCGCGGCGAAGTAGTCGTCCATGGTCGGGTGGTAGTCCAGGTGGTCCTGCGACAGGTTCGTGAAGAGGGCGACCTCGTAGAACGCCCCGCCGACCCGGTCGAAGCCGAGGGCGTGGCTGGAGACCTCCATGGCGACCGCGGTCACCCCGCGCTCGCGCATCAGCGCGAGGAGCGCGTGCAGGTCGGTCGCCTCCGGCGTGGTCAGCGCGCTCGGCCGGCTCTCGCCGGCGACCTTGATCTCGATCCCGCCCACGACGCCCGTCTCGTGCCCTGCCGCCCGCAGCCCCGCCTCCAGCAGGAACGTCGTCGTCGACTTGCCGCTCGTGCCGGTGACGCCCAGCAGGGCCAGATCGCGGACGGGCCGGCCGTACACCCACGACGCCACCTCGCCGAGGACCGCCCGCGGGTCGTCCACGACGAGCACCGGCAGGCCGGCCCGCTCGGCACGGATGCGTCCCTCGCGGTCGGTGAGGATCCCGACGGCGCCGGACTCCGCGGCCTGTTCGGCGAAGACCGCGCCGTGGAAGCGGCTGCCGGGCAGTGCGGCGTACAGGTCGCCCGGCAGGACCCTCCGGGAGTCGTGCGTCACCCCGGTGACCATCCCGCGCACCGGCTGTCCCTGCTCGCTGAGGCCGAGGAGGGACACGAGCCCGGACAGCGGCCGGGGAGGCACGGACTTGGGGCGCATGATGTCGGGTCTGTTGGACACGGCGGAGAGAGTACCGCTGGTCACCGCTGGTCTGCGTAGATACGGATCTTCTGTGACTTACTGCCGGTCGGAGGGATCCTCCGGCTCTGCAGCGCGAAGCTCATGACGTCCTTGAACACCGGCGCGGCCACCTGGCCGCCGTAGTAGCCGTTCTGCGGCTTCTGCAGGACGACCTCGACGACGAGCTGCGGATTGTCCGCGGGCGCGAAGCCCACGAACGTCGCGGTGTACCCGCCGCCCGTGTAGCAGCCGCACGTGGGATTGACCTTCTGCGCGGTGCCGGTCTTGCCCGCCACCCGGTAGCCGGGGATCTGCGCCTCGGGCGCGGTGCCCTCCGTGGTCGTGACGCCTTCCAGCATCTTGGTCAGCTCGTCCGCCGTGCCCTGGCGGATGACTCTGCGGGAGGCCGGACGGGCCGCCGGGACGAACGTGCCCCGGTCGTCGGTCGTGCCGGCGATCAGGTTGGGGGTGACCCGGACGCCTCCGTTGGCGATCGTGGCGTACACGCTCGCCGTCTGCAGGGCATTCACCGACACCGACTGCCCGAACGCGATGGAGTACCGGTCGGTGCCCCACCACTGGGCGACCGGCTTCAGCAGGCCGGGGCTCTCGCCGGGCAGGCCGACACCGGTCTGCTGGCCGTACCCGAACGCCCGCATGTACTGGTAGAGCTGCGTCGGCGAGACGCGCTCACTGGCCATGATCGTGCCGACGTTGCTGGACTTGGCGAGCACGCCACCGAAGGTGAGCCGCTCGGGCGGATGCGTCTCGGAGTCGTGGAAGACCCGGTCGTATCGCTTGAGGTGGTCGGGCACGGTGAACACCGTGCTCGGAGTGACTCCGCCGTCCTCCATCGCCGCCGCCGCCGTGATGACCTTGCTGGTGCTGCCCGGTTCGAAGCCCTCCTGCACCACCCGGTTGCCCAGGTTCGCCTCGCTCGTCTGGAAGTAGGTCGCCGGGTCGAAGGTCGGCGCGGTGGCCATGGCGACGATCTGCCCGGTGCGCGGGTCCATGACGATGACGCTGCCGCTCTGCGCTCCGGTCGCCCTGACCTGCTTGGTGATCGCGTCCTGTGCCTTCCACTGGATGTCCCGGTCGAGGGTCAGCCGGATGCCCCGCCCGGGGGTCGGCTTGCTCTGCTGGTCCTCGCCCATGGGAATGCGCTGGCCGTTCTCGCTCAGCTCGACCTTCTGCCAGCCGCTCCGTCCCTTGAGCAGCTTGTTCATACCGGACTCCAGGCCCGCCCCGCCGTCGCCGTCGGCGTTCACGAAGCCGGCGACGTTGGCGGCAAGCGTGCCGCCCGGGTAGACGCGCCGGTATTCCTGAAGGGTGCCGATGCCCTTGAAGTCCATCGCGGTCACCATGCGGGCCCGGTCGGGCTCCACGTGATGGACCAGCTCCACATACCGGTTCATCTTCCGGCCGGGCATCAGCTTCTTGAGCAGGTCGGCCGGGTCCAGACCGAACATCGACGCCAGGGACGTGGCGATCTGGTTGCGCTGGTCCGGGCGGACCATTACCGGATCGGCGTAGATGACTCTGGCGTCCACGGTCATCGCCAGGTACTGGCCCTGCGCGAACGTGATGGGACCGCGGACCGCCGGCAGGTTGATCCTGCTGAGCCGCTGGCGTACGGCCGCCTCGGCGTACCCCTTCGACTCGATCCCCTGCAGCTGGACGAGACGGCCGGCGAACAGGGAGAGCACGAAGGCCACGAGCAGCAGGCCCACGTTGAGCCGCCTGATCGGGTCACGGCGGACGATGGGGCGCCGCGGCCGCTGCGGAGGACGCCTCGGAGGCGAGGGACGGCTGCCCGGCCTCCGCCGGACGGGCAGTGGTTTCGTCGCGGCCCCTCGGCCGCCCGAGCGCGCCGATGGCGTGC
>JAOPYL010000270.1 GCA_025964625.1 Actinoallomurus sp.
CCCGTGTACTCGCCGCCTCCGGCGGCCTCGTCCCGCATCCAGTCCGGGAGCCGCAGGTTGCCGCTGCTCGGCTTGCCCGGCTGGGGCGGCGGGCCGGCCGGAGCGACCACCTTGTCCCACATCGGCGAATGGTCATCGGGGGCGAAGAACTCGTTCTCGGCGGCCTGCTCTTCGGCCGTCACCCGCTGGTCATACGCGAACGACTCACCGGGACGCCGGCCGAACGACGACTTCTCCGACCCGAACGACTTCTCACCCGGCGTATCGGAGCCGAACGAGGACCCGCCCGGCTCGTAGGACTCCTCACCCCGCGAGCCGGAGCCGAACGACGGCTTCCCCAACCCGGAGGGCTTCTCCCCGGACGTGCCGTAGCCGTGGGAGGACTCCTCGATCTGCTCACCGGGCGTGCCGTAGGCGGAGAAGGACTCCCCCGCCTCGTACGGTTTCACGTCCGGCATCTCCACGCCGAAGGGCGGCGTCGGCCCGGAGGACTCCGCCTCCTGCCCGGCGGACGACGGCGGATCCGTGGCCTCGGACGACGGCGAATCCGTGGCCTCGGACGACCGCTCCTCGACAGACCGCACGTAGGAGCTCCACGCCTCATCGGAGATGGGTGTCGTCGAGTCGGAGGAGCGCGGGGCCGGGAGCGGGTCCGCCGGCTCGAACGGCGCCCTCCCGCTGGACGGCGCCGACTGCGCCTCGGCCGGCGGTGAGACATTGGGGAACCCGCCGGCCGGTGCTTCGTCGTCATCGGCAGACCACGTGCTCGACGTGCCGCCCATCGGCGGGAAGCCGGGAGCGGCGGCCTCGTCTTCCGAGACCGCCGGGAGCGGGCCGGTCGTGTCATCGGGTGCGGAGTTCTCGCCGTTGTGCCTGCTGGCCGGGCGCCACTGCCCGGCGTCCCCCTGATCCGACATGCCGAACAGGCTACGTGAAGATCAACATTTCTCGCTTACGGCGCCAATCACGCTCCGGCCACAGCTTGTTATCGGCGCGGTGACCCGGAAGCGACGCCCCGATCATCGCGAGTTGCCGACAGATGCGCCGTGACATGCGGAAACACCGTGATCACCCAGCCTCTCGCGTGCCAGCGGCGTACCGCCCGCGACGGCACCCGGCATGGCGAACACCGTACCCAGCGGAATGATGAACACCACAAAGACCGAGGTGCCGAAGCCCACGGCAAGGGCCCGGTTGCGCCGCCGCGCGTGCCTGGGCCGGCTGTCACGAGGCCTCGCGCCCCGCCTCGGCGGCGCGCCGGATGTTGTGCTGCATCCTGCCGAAGACGATCCCGTGGAACGGCCGGACGGCCCACCAGTAGAGCTGGCCGAGCAACCCCTGAGGGCGGAACAGCGCCCGCTGCCGGAACCAGGTCCGGCCTTCCCGCACGTCCACGGACAGGTCCAGCCAGGCGAGGCCGGGCAGCCGCATCTCCGCACGCAGGCGCAGCAGTCGCCCCGGCTCGATCTCTTCGACACGCCAGAAGTCCAGTGAGTCCCCGATCCGCAGCCGGTACGGGTCGCGCCGCCCGCGCCGCAGCCCCACGCCGCCGATCAGGCGGTCGAGGAAACCTCTGGCCGCCCAGGCCAGCGGCCAGGAGTACCAGCCGTTCTCACCGCCGATCCCCTCGATCACCTTCCACAGCCTCTCCGGAGACGCGGCGACCGGGCATTCGCGCACGTCGCTGTAGAGGCTGCCGCCGGCCCAGTCCGGGTCGGTCGGCAAGGGATCGCTCGGCGCACCCGGCACCGAGGCGGACGACCAGCGCGTGGCGACGTCGGCGTCGCCGATGCGCCTGAGAGCCAGCCGGACCGCCTGGTCAAAGCCGATCAGGCCCCCCGGCGGGTCGGGCACGAACCGGGCGATGTCGTGTTCGCCGCAGACGACCTCATGGCGGAGGGACTCCACGAGGGGCCGCGCCAAGCCGCCGGGCACGGGCGTGATCAGGCCGACCCACAGGCTGGACAGGCGAGGTGAGAGCACCGAAACCGGCGTGATGACACGTCGGGGGAGCCCCGCGATGGCGGCGTACCGGCGCATCATCTCCTCGTACGTCAGCACGTCCTGGCCGCCGATGTCGAATGACCGGTTGACCTCCGGCGGCAGGGCGGCGCATTCCACGAGGTAGCGGAGCGCGTCGCGCACCGCGATCGGCTGGATCCGGCTGCGCACCCACCGGGGGGTGACCATCACCGGCAGGCGCTCGGTGAGGTACCGCATCATCTCGAATGACGCGGAACCCGAGCCGACCACCATCGCGGCCCGCAGCGCCGCCGCCGGGACGCCGGAGGCCAGCAGAATCTCACCGACCTCGCCGCGGGAGCGCAGGTGCTCCGAGACCTGCCCGGAATCCTCGCCCGACGGCCCGAGGCCGCCGAGGTAGACGATGCGGCCCACTCCCGCCTCCTTGGCCGCGGACGCGAACACGCGCGCCGCGCGGCGGTCGGTCTCGCCGAAGTCGCGGCCGCTGCCCAGGGCGTGGATCAGGTAGTACGCGACATCTACTCCCGCCAGACAGCCGCGCACCGCCGCGGCGTCGGTCATGTCCGCGCGGGCCACCTCCACCCGCTCACTCCACGGGTGGTCGCGCAGCCGTTCGGGAGACCGGGCCATGCAGCGCACCCGGTAACCGGCGTTCAGCAACTCGGGCACGAGCCGGCCGCCGACGTACCCCGTCGCTCCCGTGACGAGGCACAGGGGACCGTCGCCCGCCGACTCCGGCATCACCGTGCGGTCCGGGCCCGGCGGAATCGGGCAAGGCCGTCGGCGCGCACCCCGTCGTCCAGGACGAACAGGGGTACCACCTGGTCCGCCGCGCCCAGCGCACCGCGCGGCACCGGGTCGACGCGTCGGCGCGGACCGGCGGTGAACAAGCAGATCGCCACGGACATGGCCTAGGGCCTTCCCCGCTCGCCCCGTGCCGACGCGTCGGCCGCCCCCGCCAGGCGGGGTGGAACAGGCGGTGTCCATGGTCGTGAAACAGACATGGCCGCCGACCTGGAATGCAGGTCGGCGGCCATGGGCAAGAGTGGAGGTGGCGGGAATCGAACCCGCGTCCTTCGATACCGGGACAGGACTTCTCCGGGCGCAGCCTGCTAGTCGTTTTCTCAGCCCCGGCGCTCACGCAGGCGTGTCGCCGACAGGCTCAGCCGCTGTTTGGTTTCCCTGTTATTCCCGCGGCCGGGACGACAGGTGGAGTCTCCTTACGATGCCAGATCCCGAGTCGGAGACGCTCCCGGGCTGACAAGTTCGCTACCTAGCCTCAGGCGGCAAGGGCGAACTGAGTGCGCTTAGAGTTGGCACTTGTGAAATTGCGGTCACAGGATTAACGAGGTTACAACCGCAACCCTCGGCCCGCTTCCCCATGTCTCGACATACCGAAGTCGAAGCCGGTCACCCCCTCTTGAGTTGTCAACCGGGCGCCGAAGCGTCCGTCATGTTGACCGTACACGTACAACACTCGCCACGCCAACGAGATTCCCGCCAGCGCGGGATGGATGCGTGTGGGTGAGGCGCGAGGGAAACGGGGGCCCACGATGAGAACCCCCGTGGGCGCGAACTAGGCACACCCACGGGGGTGACCGGCAGGGTCGGGCCGGTCCGGACGGCAGAGCCTCCCCCGAGACGAGGCTCTGGTCTCATCACGGCGACTGAGTCCGCAACCCCCCAAGCGGTGCTCAGTCACTTGTTAAGACGTCCGCGACCCCCGGGAAGGTTGCTCCCCCCGAGTCAAGAGATCACAAAGCCGTAACGGAGCTCCGCGTAGCGGCGTCGCGTCAGCCCGACAGCGCCCTCAGGAACGTGGCGGCCACGCCCGCGGCGGCGACCTTGCCCTCCACAGCCAGCGCGAACGCCACGTTGCCCCGGAAACCGACGAACCAGGACACGGTCTTGCCGGAACCGTACGGGACGACGGCCGAGACACCGCTGACCGGGGCGCCGGAAAGATCGGCGGCCTTGGCGGCACCGCTGTGGACGGATGAGCGCATCAGCGTCTGCAGAGCCCCGATCGAGTCGGAGTCGAGCGACTGCGGCTGGATCGGCTGGGGACTGCTCGGATCCTTCAGCAGCGTCGGAGGCTTCCAGGTGCCGCTCTCGACCGTCGCGGCGGCCAGCGCCATGGTGAGGGGGCTCACTTGGATCTTGCCCTGCCCGACCATGGAGGCGGCCCGGTCGGCGTCGCTCGCCGGGGCGGGCACGGAGCCGGAGAACGACGGCAGCGGCAGGGACCACGGAACGCCGATCCCGAAGCGTGCCGCGCTCGTCCGCAGATCCTGGTAGGCGAGCGTGCGGTACAGCGAGGCGAACGCCGTCGGGCAGCTGCGGGCGAAGTTGCTCTGGAAGGTCTTGCCACGGGCCGCCGAGTCGCGGAACATCTGGCCGTCGACCGTGTACTCCGGCGGACACGGCACCGGGGCGTTCAGCTTCTGGTGGTACCCCAGAAGCGCCTGGGTCGTCACCATACTGAAGGTCATGCCGGGCGGGTAGTGGCCTTCGAACGCCTCGTTGTTGCCCTGCGTCAGATGGTCGGTCACGCCGAGGACCTCCCCGGTCGCCTGGTCAACGGCGGCCAGTGAGGCCGGCGCCCGCAGCCTCTTCACCGCCGTCTCCGCCGCCGTCTGCACCTTCCGGTCGATCGTGGTCTGCACCGGTTCACTCAGCGTTCCCAGCGACTGGTACAGCACCTGCGTGGACGCCCCGGACGGATCCTGGGCGACGACCTTGACAGTCGGCGTGCCGGCCAGCCGCCGCTGCAGCAGCACCTGGAGCCCGGACACACCGATCGTGTCGCCCGGCTGGTACGGGGCGCCGACCTGCTGGAGGCGTTCGGCGGTGGCCGGCCCGAGCTCGCCGACGACCTCCTTCGCCAGGGCGGGCACGACCGGCAGGTAGAGGGTGCGCGCCTGCACTCCCGGCACCTGCAGCAGCTGGGCGGCGTCAGCGGCCTGCGCGGGCAGCTGAAGCGTGACCAGCGGCAGGAACTCCTGCGGCGGCGCCGAACGGACCCGGCCGAGCACCCGGTCCTTGTCCAGATGTGTGATCTTCGCCAGCCGGCCGAGTGTCGTCGACGGCTGGGGCAACTGGCCCGGCAGCACCCCGAAGATCTGCACCTTGGTCTTCTTGACCAGCGACCGGCCCTTGGCGTCCAGGATGTACGCGCGCTGCGGCGACTCGGTCACGACCGCCAGCCGCTGGCCCTTTCCCAGCTTCGGATGAATGACCGACGGGCTCCAGACGACCTTCCACTGGCCATCTGTGCGGTGCAGGTGCATTTCGCCGACGTAGGCCCAGGGCGGCCCGTTGTCACCGAGATCTATCCTGACCTCGAACTGCGCGGTGGCATCGTTGCCGCTCTTGCGGACGTGACCGAGCGCGAGCCGAAGCGACGCGAGGTCCAGTTCGCCGGGGACCGCCTCGAGCGCCGCCGCGACCGCCGTCCGGTCGCCGTTGGTCTGCTTGGCGGCCGCTCGGTAGTTGCCGTTCTGCCAGGCCACCAGGAAGTCTCGCACCGTCGGCAGCGGCGAGGGTTCCGCGAAGCAACCCGAGCTCATCGTCGTGACCAGCAGCGCGGCTGCCAGGGCGGCCGTCGCCCTACGGACCCGTACCATGACCACCCTCAGCGTCCCCGCAGCCGTGCCGCGCGGGCGCGCTCCATCTCCCGGGCGGCATCCCGCTTGGCGATGGCCTGCCGCTTGTCATAGCTGCGCTTGCCCCGGGCCACCGCGATCTCGACCTTGGCCTTTCCGTCCTGGAAGTACAAGGACAGCGGAACCAGCGTCAAGCCGGGCTCGTTCGTCTTGGCGATCAGCTTGCCGATCTCCCGCCGGTGCAGCAGCAGCTTGCGGGGCCGGCGCGCCGCATGGTTGGTCCATGTGCCCATCGTGTACTCGGGAATGTGGACCCCCTCGAGCCAGACCTCACCGTCGCGGATGAGAGCGTACCCGTCCGTGAGGTTGGCCCGCCCCGCGCGCAGCGACTTCACCTCGGTGCCGGTGAGCACGAGGCCCGCCTCGTAGGAGTCCTCTACGTGGTAATCGTGGCGCGCGCGCCTGTTCTGGGCGACGACCTTGCGCCCCTGTTCGCGTGGCACTGACTCAGCCTCGGTCCTTCGTCGGCAGGGTGGCCAGCAGTCCGCGCAACACGGTGAGCGCGCGCCGCTCGGCCTCCCGGGGTGGGCGATCTGCATTGACCGCGACGTCGGGATCGATCCCGGAGCCATCGAGGCTACGACCACTCGGTGTCCGATATCGACCGATGGTCAATTCAATCGCGGACCCGTCGGTCAGCCGCAACGGCTCCTGCACCGACCCCTTCCCGAAGGTACGCGATCCGACGATCACTGCGCGATCGCGATCACGCAATGAGCCCGCCACCACCTCGGCGGCGCTGGCCGTGCCCCCGTCGACCAGCACGACAAGCGGCGTCACCGTGTCGCCGCCGGCCTCGGCGTCCAGCCGCTCCGGCCTGGCTCCGCCCCGCTCGTACGTCACCACGGTGCCGCCCGCGAGGAAGACCGAGGCGGTCTCCACCGCCTCGTCGAGCAGGCCACCGGGGTTTCCGCGCAGATCAAGCACCACGCCGCCGCTGTGCCGGTCCGCGTGGCCGGTCACGGCGCCGCGTACCTCGCGGCCCACGCCCCGGGTGAACGCCGCGACCCGGACCACCAGGACGCGATCGGCGGCGAGCGAAACGCTCACATTATGCGAGGCCATCGCCGCGCGCACCAACTGGAACCGGACGGTCCTGGCACCGCGGCGGACCACCAGTGCCACAGCGGTGTCGGGGCGCCCGCGCAGAGCGGCCGCCACGGCCGCCACCGTCAGATCGCGGGCGGGCGTGCCGTCCACCGAGGAGACCACGTCGCCGGCCCGCACTCCGGCCCGGCCGGCCGGCGACCCGGTCCGCACACCGGCGATCCGGGTGTCCTCGCCCATGGCGTCCAGCCACAGCCCGACACCGCTGTAGTAGCCGTTCATGGTGCTCTGGAGACCGCCGAACTGCTCCGCGGTGTAGAACCGCGCCCAGCGGTCACCGATCCGGCGCAGCATCCCGTCGATCGCGGCACGCTCCAGCTCGCCGCGGGACACCTGCCCCGCCGCATCGTCCGCCATCGTGCCGGCCGCGTCGTCCAGCAGCGGCCGGCCCTGGCGGGCCGGCACCGGCCGGGGCGTGCCACCCGTCGCCGCGCCCATGGCGTACGCACAGGCGAGGGCGGCCACGATGGCAGCCCAGCGGAACACACGACTGGTCAGCCAGGACATGGGAGGATTCTACGAGCCGGCCTGCTCACGGCACCGAGACTCTGCCGGTGCCGTGATCAGATCTTCAGGTAGCGGCGAAGTGTGAGGAAGGACGCCAGCGCGCACAGCACCACGCCGAAGCACATCGCGAAGACGATGACCTGAATGACGTCGAGCCAGCCCAGCGAAGTCGCGAACTGAAGATTCTGCTGCAGGCGTCCGAGGAGGAAGACCTTGGAGAAGCCCAGCAGCACGGCCGCGAAGATGCCGCCGATCAGCCCGGCGATGGCGCCCTCGAGGACGAAGGGCAGCTGGATGTAGAGATTCGAGGCGCCGACCAACCGCATGATGCCGGTCTCGCGCCGTCGGTTGAACGCCGAGAGCCGAATGGTGTTGGCCACCAGCAGAACCGCGGCGACGACCTGGATGGCGGCGATGATCATCGCGGCCCACTGCAGGCCACCGAGGATCTTGAAGAACTTCTCCAGGATGGCGCGCTCGTTGATCACCTGGTCGACGCCCTGCCGCCCCTGCATCTGCGCGACGACCGCCTGGTACTCCTTCGGGTTCTTGAGCTTCACCCGGAAGGAGTCGGGGATGTCGCCGACCTGGATGGTGTCGGAGAAGCCGGGGGTGTCCTTGAAGCGCTCCCTGGCACGCTGGAACGCCTGCTGCTGGGTCTCCGCGGTGACGTCCGCCACCTGGGGCATTGCCTTGAGCTGGGCCTCGATCTGGTCCTTCTCGCCCTGCGTCGGCTCGGCCTTGTGGCACGACGGGTTGGCGCTCATCTTGTTACACAGGTAGATCGAGACCTCGACCTTGTCGGACCAGTAGTTGTTCGACTTGTCGACCTGCATCTTGAGCAGCACGCCGGTGCCGAACAGTGCCATCGCGATCGCGACGGTAACGACGAGTGCGATGGTCATCGTGAGGTTCCGGCGGAGACCGATCCAGATCTCCTGAAGAACGAACTGTGCCCGCATGCCTCACTGTCCTTGGTCGTCCGGTTGGGGTCGTCGCGTATCGGGAGGGGCTAGACGCCGCCGTACGCCTGGCCGTAGACGCCACGCGACTGGTCGCGTACCACCCGGCCGTCTTCCAGCTCGACCACCCGCTTGCGGAACGCGTCGACGATCGCCGCGTCGTGGGTCGCCATGACGACGGTCGTGCCCGTCCGGTTGATCCGGTCGAGCACCTTCATGATGCCGATGCTGGTCGCCGGGTCGATGTTGCCCGTGGGCTCGTCGGCGAGCAGGACCATCGGCCGGTTGACGAACGCCCGGGCGATGGCCACCCGCTGCTGCTCACCTCCGGACAGCTCATCGGGCATCCGGTGCGACTTGCCCTCCAGGCCAACGAGGTCGATGACCTCGGGAACGACCTTGCGGATGAAGCGCCGCGGCTTTCCGATGACCTCGAGCGCGAAGGCGACGTTCTCGTTCACGGTCTTGTTGGGCAGCAACCGGAAGTCCTGGAACACGCAGCCGATGCGGCGGCGGAGGTGGGGGATCTTCCAGTTGGTGAGCTTACTGAGATCCTTGCCTGCGACGTGAATGCCCCCCTGCGTCGGCCGCTCCTCCTTGAGGATCAGGCGCAGGAACGTCGACTTGCCGGACCCGGAAGGACCGACGAGAAAGACGAACTCGCCCTTCTCGACGGCCACGTTGACCCCCTGGAGGGCCGGTCGGCTCTGGTGCGAATAGACCTTGGTGACGTTATCAAAGTGGATCACGGCTGCATCACGACGTGCCAGTCTAGGGGCTGGGGAACGGAGACGACTGCCTTTTGGCCGCAGGCGCCGCACCGTGGCTTCCCGGCTTGGCGGGCCGATTGGCCAAGCAGCAGTCTAGGGGGGAGACTGACATGGATCGTCCAACTTGGGTACACCCATAGAAGCAACCGGGCATCACACGTACCGGCGGTCCGACATGGGCGCCGGAGCACAGCGAGGAGGCACGGCCGCACCGGCCGCGCCGACCTGCAGACCAATACCTCGGAGAGGAGCCAGATGAGCTGCGAACACCTGATCTGTGCTCGGTGCGCGGGGCCCGTGGTAGAAGGACGCTGCGCCACCTGCCGGGCGGCGCGGGCGGAGATCCACCACTCCGGCCCGCTCGCGATATCACCGATCCTGATCGGCGCCCTGATTCTGGCGCTGACCTTCGTGATCGCCCTGAAGTTCGGGCTTCACTAGATCACGAGGGATGCCTTCCCCCGCCTACTGACCCTCGCCGGACTCCTGGCGGCGGATCCACCGGATCTCGGCCTCGACGAAGTCATCGATCTCGCCGTCGAGGACGGCTCCGGGATTTCCGGCCTCGACACCCGTGCGCAGATCCTTGACGATCTGGTACGGGTGCAGCACGTAATTGCGGATCTGAGTGCCCCACGAACTGGTCGACTCGCCGCGAAGCTCGTTCATCCGCTCGGCCTCCTCCTTGCGCGTGCGCTCGAGGAGCTTGGCCTGTAGGACCGTCATCGCGGTCGCGCGGTTCTGCAACTGGCTGCGTTCGTTCTGGCAGGACACCACGATGCCGCTCGGCAGGTGCGTGATCCGCACTGCCGAGTCGGTGGTGTTGACGCCCTGGCCGCCGGGGCCGCTGGAGCGGTAGACGTCGATCCGCAGCTCGTCCTCGGGAATGTCGACGTGGTCGGTCTGCTCCACCACGGGCACGACGTCGACGCCCGCGAACGAGGTCTGCCGCCGGCCCTGGTTGTCGTACGGCGAGATGCGGACCAGGCGGTGCGTGCCGTGCTCGCCGCGGAGCGTGCCGTAGGCGTAGGGCGCCTTCACCGTGAAGGTCGTCGACTTGAGGCCGGCCTCTTCGGCGTAGGAGGTGTCATAGACCTCGGTCGGGTAGCCGTGGCGCTCGGCCCAGCGGAGGTACATCCGCTGCACCATCTGGGCGAAGTCGGCCGCGTCGACGCCACCCGCCTGCGAGTTGATCGTGACGAGCGCCTCGCGGGAGTCGTACTCCCCCGACATCAGCGTGCGGACCTCGAGCTGCTCGATCTCCTTGCGGAGCGAGCCGAGCTCCCGCTCGGCCTCGACGCGGACGTCGTCGTCGCCCTCCTCGGAGGCCAGCTCCAGCAGCACCGTGGCGTCGTCGAGCCTGCTGCGCAGGCCCTCGACCTTGCCCAGCTCCCCGTCGAGGTAGGACAGCCGCCGGGTCACCTGCTGCGCCCGGTCCTGGTCGCTCCACAGTTCGGGGTCGGCAGCCTGCTCTCGGAGCTCCGCCACGGCGCGGCGCATGCCGTCGAGGTCGAGTACGGCCTCGATGCCGCCGAGCATCGCGCCGAGCTCCTTGATGTCTTCGATGGGGTCGATGGCTGCCACGTCCGAAAGCCTACCCGGGGAGCACTCCCCACCGTACGGGAGCGCCCACGTGATCAGGCTCCTGCGGAGGCACCCGGACATGCCTGGCATACTCTGCCCGACAGCGGTAACGATGATCGGCCGGGGAGCATGAATAAAGCGGTTGCGTCTGCTCTGGCGATGGCGCTCGCCCTCGCCGGCGCGGCGGGCTGTTCGGGCACCGCGCAGCGGGTCCGGACGACTCCGGCCGCCGCCGAGTCCAGCCCCGCGCCCGAGCCCCTCACCCCGGAGACGGCCGCCAACGCCTTCCGCACGTTCGTGAGCAACGACGACGTCGCCCGGGCCAGCGGCGACGAGCGGCTGGCCCTGTGGTGGACCAGCGAGGGGCAGTCACAGCTCACCGCCGCGGCGTTCCGCCAGGCGATGGCCGCGGGCGACCCGATCCCCCGGTACCGCTATGACTCCCCCGCCTTCTACGTACCCCGGCTGCGTCCCGTCGGCGCGCAGTGGTTCGTGGTGACCGCGCGGCGGAGCACCGCGGACGGCAAGGATCCCCGCACCGCGATCATGGGATTCGTCCGGAGCAAACCCACCCAGCGCTGGCGGCTGAGCCTGAGCGCGCTCCTGGACAAGAAGCAGAAACCACCAAAGATCGCCGTCGACGCCGAGGGCTACGCGAAGCCCCTCGCGACCTTCGACACGGCGCTGGTGATCCAGCCGCGTGTCGTGCCCTCCATTCAGGCCACGCTCGCCGAGGAGGGGCCGGGGAACGTCGCGGCCGAGGTCATGGCGACCGGGAAGCACACCACCGAGTACTACAACGCCGACCAGAAGATCACAAAGACCGCCAAGTCCAAGAAGGGCTCCGCCGTGCACGTCGACACGGTGTACGCCACCACCACCTTCCCGATCTTCCCGCTGGCCACCACCGACGGCGGCGGAATCGTGCTGTACGCGCTGAGCCGGGACGCGGTGACGTCGAAGAGCAAGAAGAAGCCGGGCCGCCTGCCGGTGCCCAAGGAAGCCGTGCCGTTCATCGACCCGGCGCTCGTGCACAACGAGATCGACGTGACCCAGACGCTGCAGTTCGCCGCCCTGGTCCCCCCCAAGCCGAAAAAGGGCGCGAGCACCGGCAAGGCCGTGATCATCGGCGCCGACGGCGGCATCGTCAAGGCGAGCGTCCCCGGCCACTGACGGCCGGCGGCCGGCGCCCGCCCGGAGGACCGCCGTCCTGGCCGTGCCGGCGGCCGGTGAGCGCACCGGCCACCAGGGCGGCCAGGACGAGGCGGCGTACGGGCATCGCGAAAGTCCGGCACGGGCCTACGAGGTGGTGGCCTGCACCGCCTTACGGTAGCTGCCGATCACCTGCGGACTGCCGTGGGCCGGCACCGTGGCGAGGTACTGGATGAGCGCGGTGGTGTTGAGGTGGTGACCCACCTCGCCGTTGATGAGGCCGGTGAGATCCCCACCGCGGCCCACCGTGCCGGCCGTGGACATGTCGTATTTCTCGTTCTGGCGCAGGACGTACCACACCAGGACGCCGCCGCCGGTGGTACGAAGCGCGAACGCCCGCTGCTGGTCAGGTGCGAAGTTCGAGGTGAGGGTCACGCCATGCCGCTGAAGCCCGGACTGGACCTTCACCAGCGCGTCGCGGGATTCCGTGGTGTAAGGGCCGGCGGCCATGCCCGTCGCGCCCCGGGCGAGCACGGCGGCGTGTGTGCCGGCCAGCTTGCCCGGCTCGACCGCCGCGTGCGTGTCGCCGGGCGTCACTGCCGTGGCGTAGCCGTCCTTGTCCAGCGCGATGTCGGAGAGGGGCGAGGTGGGGAACGGGTCGGCGGCGAGCAGCCAGGGCGCACCGGACCGCTCCTGCACGAACAGCAGCGCATGACGGGTCTTCCCCGACATGGCGTCCACCGCGAACCACTTCGGGAAGTCGCTTTGGCGGGGGATGTAGTAGGACGGCGCGGAGTAGGCGAAGGCGGAGTACTTCTCTTTTTTCGCCCGGCGCAGCAGGTAGGCGGCACGGTCCATGTCGAGCTGGGCACCGGTCTCCACGGTGCCCAGCAGGTTGGCGTCGAGCGCGGAGTTGGCCCGGTTGTTGACCGACTGGTAGTTCGCCAGGACCTGCTCGGCCTGGCCTTTGGAGAGTGTAGGGGGCTCAGCGGAAGAGGACCCGCACGCGGACAGTGGGAGGAGTACGGCCGTCAGGACGGCCAGATGTCTACGCATGCCGCTAGATTCGCACAGTGACAACCTGATCACAGTACGCATTCGCAATCCTGCCGGGCACAGCTCCGGAACTCCCGGACACCCCGAATTGTCCGCGGTGCGCGAATGGCGCTTCAGCGAGAACATCGCGCCCGGGGTAGGCGCACGCGGCGGGGACGGCCCGGCGACTCCCGGACCGTCCCCGTTCCCGCGACGCCTCAGCCGGGCAGGGTGCCGGCCGTGACGAGGGTTCGGATGGCGCGCAGAGCGACCGACAGGGTCGCGATGCCGAAGCTCTCGCTCTCCCAGATCTCGCCGAGCGTCTGCGCGGCGCGGCCCACCGCGGCGCTGTTCTTCTCCGCCCAGGTGGCCAGGCGCAGCTCCGGTGCGGCCCCCGGCTCGCTGGTCACCAGCACGTCGCGGGCGAGCGCGGCATGCGCGGCGTACAGGTCGTCGCGGAGCGCCGAACGCGCCATCGACTTCCAGCGGTCGTCCCGCGGCAGCAGGATGATGCGTTCCCGCAGCCGGGACAGCTGCAGGCTGTCGGCCAGGTCGAAGTAGACCTCGGCGACCTCCGACACCGGCCGGCCCGTGCTGTGCGCGATCTCCACCAGGTCGAACGTGGAGTACGCCGGAACCATCATCGCGACCTGCTCGGCCAGCCGGTCGGGGACGCCCCGCTCGGCGAACCTGTCCCGGCGTTCCTCGAAGCCCTGCAGGTCGCGGCCGACGAGGAGCTTCGGCAGCTGCACGGCGAGCTCGGCCGCGCCTCCCGCGAAGAAGTCGACCGTGTCGCGGATGTCGAACGGCATCCGGCGGTTGTGCAGCAGCCACCGGGCGCCGCGTTCGGTCAGCTTCCGCGCTTCGAGGCGCATGGAGATCTGGGTCGCGGTGTCGATCTGGTAGTCCAGCCCGTCCACCGACTGCCAGAACCCCGGCATGTGGAACACCTCGCGTGCCACGAGGTACGCGCGGGCGATGTCGGAGGCCGAGGCCCCCGTCTCCTCGCCCAGGCGGAACGCGAAGGTCGTGCCGCTGTCGTTGACCATGCTGTTGACGACCGACGTGGCGATGATCTCCCGGCGCAGCGGGTGCCGGTCCATGCGGTCGCGGAACCGCTCCCGCAGCGGCGTCGGGAAGTACTCCACCAGCCGGCTGGCCAGGTCGGGGTCGTCCGGCAGGTCTGACCCGCGGATCTCCTCGTCCAGCGTCAGCTTCGTGTAGGCGAGCAGGGTGGCGAACTCCGGGCCGGTCAGGCCGAGCCCCGCCTGCCGCCGCTCCGCGAGGGTCTTGTCGTCGGGCAGGAACTCCAGCCGCCGCTTCAGCTTGCCCTCGCGCTCCAGCTTGCGCAGGTAACGCGCGTGCAGGTGCAGCATGGCGGGCGCCTGCGCGCGAGCGGCGGCGAGCACGACGTTCTGCGCGTAGTTGTCGTGCAGGACGAGCTCCGCGACCTCGTCGGTCATGTCGAGGAACAGCTTGTCGCGCTGCTCGGCGGTCAGCTCGCCGTCCCGTACCACCTGGTCGAGCAGGATCTTGATGTTGACCTCGTGGTCGGAGGTGTCCACACCGGCGGAGTTGTCGATGAAGTCGGAGTTGACCAGGCCGCCGCCCAGGGAGAACTCGATGCGCGCCTTCTGGGTGAGGCCCAGGTTGCCGCCCTCGCCGACGACTCTGCAGCGCAGCTCGCTCGCGTCGGCGCGCAGCACGTCGTTGGCCTTGTCGCCGACATCGGCGTGGTTCTCACTCGACGCCTTGACGTACGTGCCGATGCCGCCGTTCCACATCAGGTCGACGGGGGCGCACAGGATCGCGTGGATGAGCTCGTGCGGGGTCATCGCGTTGATGCTCCCGGCGATGCCGAGCGCCTCGCGTACCTGCGGCGTGAGCGGGATCTTCTTGGCCGTGCGCGGGTGCACCCCGCCGCCTCTGGAGATCAGCGCGGCGTCGTAGTCGGCCCAGGAACTGCGCGGCAGCGCGAACATCCGCCGGCGCTCCCGGTAGGACACCTCCGGATCCGGAGCCGGGTCGAGGAAGATGTGCCGGTGGTCGAAGGCGGCGACGAGCCTGATGCGGTCGGAGAGCAGCATGCCGTTGCCGAAGACGTCCCCGGACATGTCGCCGACGCCGACGACGGTGAAGTCCTCGCTCTGCACGTCCACCCCGAGTGAGCGGAAGTGGTACTTCACCGACTCCCAGGCGCCGCGCGCGGTGATGCCCATGCCCTTGTGGTCGTAGCCGACCGAGCCGCCGGACGCGAACGCGTCACCGAGCCAGAAGCCGTACGACGCCGCGACCTGGTTGGCGATGTCGGAGAAGGTCGCGGTGCCCTTGTCGGCCGCGACGACCAGGTAGGGGTCGTCACCGTCGTGGCGTACGACGTCGTGCGCGGGCACGACCTTGCCGCCGGCCAGGTTGTCGGTGATGTCGAGGAGACCACTGATGAACTGCTTGTACGAGGCGACGCCCTCGGCGCGGAACGCCTCCCGGTCCGCCGGATCGGGCAGCCTCTTGCACACGAAGCCGCCCTTGGCGCCGGCCGGCACGATGACGGTGTTCTTCACCGCCTGCGCCTTGACCAGGCCGAGGATCTCGGTGCGGAAATCCTCCCGGCGGTCCGACCAGCGCAGGCCGCCGCGGGCCACCGGGCCGAACCGCAGGTGCACGCCCTCCAGCCGGGGGGAGTACACGAAGATCTCGGCCTTCGGCTTCGGGAGTGGCAGATCCGGGATCGCCTCGGGATCGAACTTCAGCGACAGGTACGGCTTCGGCGTGCCGTTCGCGGTCCGCTGGTAGTAGTTGGTGCGCAGCGTGGCGCGGATCATCGACAGGAAGCTGCGGAGGATGCGGTCCTCGTCGAGGCTGGTGACCGCGTCGAGCGCCCCCTCGATCTCCTCGGCGATCGCCGAGCCCAGCTCCTCGTGGGCGCCCGCGGCACCGCCGTCGTCCGCACGGCCGGTCAGGCGCGGGTCGAACCGCGACTCGAAAAGCCGTACGAGCAGCCGGGCCACGCGCGGGTTGGCCACCAGCACCTGCTCGATGTACCGCTCGCTGAAGGCGGTGCCCGTCTGCCGCAGGTAACGGGCGTACGCGCGGAGCACCATCACCGGCCGCCAGGCCAGCCCGGCGTGCAGGACCAGCGTGTTGAACGGGTCGCTCTCCACGTCGCCCAGCCACAGGGCGGTGAAGGCGTCCTGGAAGAGCTCCTTGACCTCCGCGTCGTTCACGGCGGGCGACGGTTCGTACCGCAGGCCCAGGTCATAGATCCATGACCGGTGACGGCCGGCGGGGGCGACCTCGTACGGCCGCTCGTCGACGACCTCGACGCCCATATTCTGCAGCAGCGGGAGCACATGCGACAGCGAGATGGGCGGCCCGAGCCGGTAGATCTTGAGGCGGCGCTCGCCCGGCTCGGCGTCGTACGGCTCGTACAGGTCGATCGAGATCTGGCCCGGCTCGGTCAGCGCCTCGAGGCGCCGAAGGTCCGCGCAGGCGGTGCGCGCCGGGAACTCGACCTTGTAACCCTCCGGGAAGGCGTCGGCGTAGCGGTGGCTCAGCGCGCTCGCCTGCTCGCCACCGCACTCCTCGGCGATGGCCTCGACGAGATCGTCCGCCCACGACCGGGTGGCGGCGGCGAGGCGTGCCTCCAGGTCGGCGAGGTCCACCTCGGGCACCCGGCGGCCCCGCTCGCCGCGGACGACCACGTGCAGGCGCGCCAGGGCGGAGTCGCTGACCATGGCGCTGTAGTCGACGCTGGTGCCGTCGAACTCCTTGCGCAGGACCTCCTGGATGCGCAGCCGGATCTGGGTGGTGTACCGGTCGCGGGGCAGGAAGACCAGACACGACATGTAGCGGCCGTAATCGTCCTCGCGCACGAACAGCCTGAGCTGCTTGCGCTCCCGCAGCCGCAGCACGCCCATGGCGATCGGGAACAGCTCATCGACCGAGATCTGGAACAGTTCGTCCCGCGGATACGTCTCGAGAATCTCGATGAGGTCCTTGCCGTCGTAGCTGTCGGCGGCCAGCCCGGCGCGCTCCAGCACGGCCTCGAGCTTGTGGTCGAGCACCGGAATGTGCTCGACGCTCTCGCTGTACGCCGCATGGGTGAACAGCCCCAGGAACCGGCACTCGCCGACAACCTCACCGCTGTCGCCGAACTTCTTCACCCCGACGTAGTCGAGGTAGGCCGGCCGGTGCACGGTCGCGCGCGAGTTGGCCTTGGTGAGGACGAGCAACTGTGGCTCGCGGGCCTTGGCGCGCGCCTCCGGAGACAGCGCCGCGAAGCTGCTCGACTCGGTCTGGTCGGAGCGCAGGATGCCCAGGCCGGTGCCGGGCACCGCGCGCAGCCGGTCGCCGTCGTCACCCTGCTCCAGGTTGTACTCCCGGTAGCCGAGGAACGTGAAGTGGTCATCGGCCAGCCAGTCGAGCAGCTCGATGCCGTCGGCCGTCTCCGGGTCCGGCAGCGGAGGCCGCTTCTCCGCGAGCTCGTCCGCCATCGCCTCGGCCAGGGACCGCATCTTCTCCTCGTCCTCGACGGCGGCCCGCACGTCGTCGAGGACACGCTGAAGATCGTCTTCGAGCCGCTGGAGCACCGCCCGGTCCGCCTGCCGGTCGATCTCGATGTGGATCCACGACTCTTCGAGCACGAACCCGTCGCCGTCGCCCAGTCCCTGGAGGCGGCCGGTCACGTCGCGGCAGACCTTCAGCTGCGGGTGGACGATCAGGTGGGTGGGCAGCTCGTGCCGGTTGAGCTCCATCATCACGGAGTCGACCAGGAACGGCATGTCGTCGGTGACCACCTGCACGACGCTGTGGCCCGAGTCCCAGCCGTGCTCGTCCAGGACGGGCGTGTAGGCGCGCACGAGCGCCCGGCCCTGCGGGCGGTTCTCGCCCAGCCGCCGATGGAACATCGCCGGCTCGCGGACGTCCGCGGGGTCACGGTCCAGGAGGTCCTCGGGGGCGACGTGGCGGTAGTAGAGCCGCAGGTAGCCCAGGACTTCGTCGGCCTCATCCTGCGCGCAGGTCTCCACCGCACGCCGCAGCAGATCGTCCTTCGCCTCGTCGAGCCTGCCGGTCCTGCCCATGCTGTCGCTCACCCTTTCACCTGTTCCGTACCCGGTCGGCCGGACGGCCGGTCCGCTCGCGTGTCGGTTCGCCGCTCATCTCAACTCTTCCTCGATGCCTCGTCAGAGACGCCATCTCAGAGCAGGGCACGCAATTCCCACAGCAACGGGTAGTACCGAAGGTCCTGCCTGCCGCGGAGGTAGGGCGTGCCGGTCGAACCGCCGGTGCCCGACTTCGTGCCGATCTGCCGTTCGACCATCTGGACGTGCCGTTTGCGCCACAGCGCGGCCATCTCGTCGTGCGTCAGCAGATCCTCGGCCAGCTGCCAGAGATCGTCATGGCGATCACGGTCGCGTGCCACCGTCACCAGGGACTCTCTGATCTCATCATCGTCGCCGGTGGACAGGCCGCGCTTTCGCAGAAGCATTACGAACGCGTCCCACAGCGTCGGCTCCGCCAGCCGGCGGTCCAGGCGTTCCCGCTCGTCGTCGGTGAGCCCGCGGAACCGCTTGACGAAGCCCGGGTCCTTGTGACCCGACAGGAACTCCATCTCCCGGAACTGCACCGACTGGAAGCCGCTCGCGGGCGCGAGCTTCTCCCGGAACTCCAGGAAGTCCTGCGGGGTCATGGTCTCGAGCACCTGGATCTGGTCGACCAGGATCCTCTCCACCGCGTGTACCCGACGGAACAGATGGCGGGCGAGCCACAGCTCGCCGGAGACCATCGCCTGCCGGATCTCGCCCAGCTCGTGCAGCAGGAGCTTGAACCAGAGCTCGTAGACCTGATGGATCGAGATGAAGAGCAGCTCGTCGCGGGCAGGGGGATCGGACTCCAGGACCTGCTGGTCGAGCAGGGCCGGCAGCCTGAGGTAGGCGCCGTAGGTGAGGCGCCCCCCTTCTTCACCGAAGTTACGTCCGGGTGCGCCGGATCCGTTCCCGGACGCACCGGAACCAGACGCAGTCGCACCACGCCGTTGTGGTGTTGCGCTCACGGCAAGCCAGGCTAACGCGGAATCTGTTTTTATCGGACATGGAGGGGGCAAGATTTGAGGTTTCGGTCAGCCGCTCGGGTCAGGGCAGGTGGACCACGCCGCTCCACGCCGGCCCCTGGCCTACTGCCGCCCGGCGGGCGTGAAGTACTCCAGGACCTCCGGATTGGCCATGGCATCGCGGTTGGCGGCCTTCTCGACGGGCGTGCCGAGCAGGATCTTGCGGACCGGCACTTCGAGCTTCTTGCCGGAGAGGGTGCGCGGGACGCCCGGCACGACGCGGATCTCGTCCGGAACATGCCGCGGTGACAGTGTCGACCGCAGCACCGACCGGATCCGGCCGGTCAGCGCGTCCGACAACGAGACACCCTCGGCGAGCTGGACGTACAGCAGCAGGCGCCCCTCCTCCCCCAGTTGCCCCGTGTCCACCACGAGCGAATCGGCGATCTCGTCGAACGCCTCGACGACGCGGTAGAAGTCCGCGGTACCCATGCGCACGCCGCCGCGGTTGAGCGTCGAGTCGGACCGGCCGTAGATCACGCTGCCGCCCTCGGACAGGATCTTGATCCAGTCGCCGTGCCGCCACACGCCCGGGTACATCCCGAAGTAGGACTCGCGGTAACGATGCCCGTCCCCGTCGTTCCAGAAGCGGATCGGCATGGAGGGCATCGGCTCGGTGAGCACCAGCTCGCCGACCTCCCCGACGACCGGCTCCCCCGTGTCTCCGTACGCCTCCACCTTCGCGCCCAGACCGCGGCACTGGATGACGCCCGCGCGGAGCGGCAGTAGCGGGCACGGCCCGACGAACCCGGTCGCCACGTCGGTGCCCCCGGAGAACGAGCCGACGAGCAGGTCGCGCCCGACGACGTCGTACACCCACCCGAATCCCTCGGGCGGCAGCGGCGAGCCGGTCGAGCCGATCCCGCGGATCCGGGACAGGTCGTACCGCTCGCCGGGCTCCAGGCCCGCCTTCATCGACGCGAGGACGTACGGCGCGCCGACCCCGAAATAGGTCACCCCGGTCTCGGCGGCCAGCCGCCACAGCGTGTCCCCGTTCGGGGCGCCGTCGTACATGACGATCGTCGCGCCGACGAGCAGGCCGCCGATGAGGTAGTTCCACATCATCCAGCCGGTCGTGGTGAACCAGAAGAAGACGTCCCCCGGGCCGATGTCCTGCTGGAAGCTCAGTGACTTCAGGTGCTCCAGGACGATCCCGCCGTGGCCGTGCACGATGGGCTTGGGCAGACCGGTGGTGCCGGAGGAGTACAGGATCCACAGCGGGTGCTCGAACGGCACCTCCTCGAACGCCAGGGGTTCTCCCGGCCGGCGCAGATCCGCGTAGCCGATGCCGCGCCCGTGCTCGGTCACCGGCGGCCCGGCGGCCGGGTCGAGGTGGGGGATCAGCACGGTCGCCCGCAGCGTGGGCAGCGACGCCTCGATGTCGTGTACGACGTCACGGCGGTCGTAGCGCTTGCCGTTGTAGCGGTAGCCGTCCACCGCGACCAGCACCTTCGGCTCGATCTGGGTGAACCGGTCGATCACGCTGGGTGCGCCGAAGTCCGGCGAGCAGGACGACCAGACCGCGCCGAGAGAGGCGGTGGCGAGGAAGACGACCAGCGCCTCGGGGATGTTCGGCACGTACGCCGCGACCCGGTCGCCCCTGGTCACGCCCAGCTCACGCAGCCCCGCGCGTACCTCGGCGACCTGGCCGGCCAGCTCACCGAAGGTCAGCGTTCTGGAGCCGGCGTCCTCGGAGCGGAAGACGACCGCCGTGGCGTCCGGGTCGCGATCGGGCCGCAGGGCGTTTCGTGCGTAGTTGAGCGTCGCGCCGGGAAACCAGCCGACGCCGGGCATCGGCCCGTCCGTGGCGACGCCCCACTGCCCCGGCACACCCTCGCGCACCGGCCCGGCGCCCCGCTCGCCGAGCACCCCGAAGTGGGACCAGACCGAGTCCCAGAAGGCGTCCACCTCCGTGACCGACCATCGCCACAGCTCGTCATAGGAGCCGAATCCGCCCTCGGCCATGAAACGGGCGACACGCGCCCTGCGCCGCACCTCCTCGGACGGCTCCCACAGCAGGTCACCTTCGGCAACGGACACGTCACAGCCTCCCAGCACTCGTCATGACATCCCCAGCATCAGCATGACGGGCACCCGGCGCAACATGGCGAACCGCCATGAGATCAATGGGACCGATGTGACGGCAGCGGCGCTTCCGACCCGCACTTTATAAACTTTGACTTATATAAGTTGGCGTTGATAACTTCGTTGCCGTGCACGCGTTCGATGTACTCGGTGACCCCGTGCGTCGCAGGATCCTCGAGTTGCTCACCGCCGGCGAGATGACCTCCGGTGCGGTGTGCGCGGTCATCCGGAAGGAGTTCGGGATCTCCCAGCCGGCCGTGTCGCAGCATCTCAAGGTGCTGCGCGAGGGCGGCTTCGCGACGGTGCGCCCCGAGGGCACCCGGCGTCTCTACGCGGTCGATCCCGGGCCGCTGCGCGACGTCGACGCCTGGCTCGATCGTTTCAGGCGCTTCTGGACACCGCACCTGGACGCACTGGCGACCGAACTGGACCGCGGCGAACGCCAACGCCGGCTCGGCCGTACCGACGAAGGCCCGAACCGTTCCTAGGAGCATTCCATGATCGATGTCACCCAGCAGATCGATGCCGTGCGCCGGCAGGTCGGCACGCGGACGCTCGAGGCGGGCGAGGCACGCGTCGTGACCGTCAGCCAGACCTACGCCGCCGCCCTCGACGACGTCTGGGACGCGTGCACCGATCCCGAGCGCATCCCCCGCTGGTTCCTGCCCGTCTCGGGTGACCTGCGCCTCGGCGGGCGCTACCAGCTCGAGGGCAACGCGGGCGGGACCATCGAGGGCTGCGACCCTCCGAAGAGCTTCGCCGCGACCTGGGAGTACGGCGACATGGTCAGCTGGATCGAGGTCCGGCTGACGACCGAGCCGGAGGGCGGGACGCGGCTCGAGCTGGACCACATCGCTCATGTCGACGATCACTGGGCCGAGTTCGGCCCCGGGGCGGTCGGCATCGGCTGGGACATGGGGCTCATGGGCCTGGCCCTCCACCTGTCGTCGGGAACGCCCGCGGACCCGGAGGAGAGCGCCGCGTGGGCCGCGTCCGACGAAGGCAGGCGGTTCATCGGATGCGCGGCGTGGAGACCCGGCCTTCAGGCCGGGGAGGAAACGCCGCTCCCTCCTTCGGAATGTCGGTGGTGGTCGTTAGCGTGTTCGGATGCGGTTTCGTCTTCAGCCCACGTCCGCCCAGGAGCGGGCACTGCTGGAGCATTGCGCGCATGCCCGTTTTGTGTGGGATCTTGCGGTGGAGCAGC
>JAOPYL010000302.1 GCA_025964625.1 Actinoallomurus sp.
CGGTGGCATCTGCCGGGCGGGTACATCCACGTCGGCGAGACACCGGCCGCAGCGGTTGCCCGCGAGGTCCAGGAGGAGCTCCGCATCGCTCCGGAGCTGCAGGGCCCGGCCGTCATCGCCTGGGCCCCGCACGGTGGCGCGGATCGCATCCTGTTCCTGTTCGCCGGACAGCTCACGCCAACGCTGCGCGAGGCGGTGCGAATCGACGGCGCCGAGATCATCGGCTGGACCACACAACCACCTGAGCGCCTGGAGGACCGGCTACACCCGCACGTTGCCGCCCGCGTCCGCGCAGCGATCGATGTTGCCGGCCGAGGGCGAGCGAATGGCGGCCAGCTCACGTACTGGCAGGACCCTGACACCGGGACGTGATCATCACCGGAAGCCACTCGCGGATGCGACGCTGAGATCATGGATCAGCACGCTGCGTCGACCAGCCCCAGCCCCGCTCGGCCCGCCCGAGGGAACGCGTGAGCACGCGTATCTGCCCGGGAAAGCGCGGCAGGCCGTCGACCGGAGCCTGTTCCTGCTTCCAGCTGTTCCCGACGGAACGTCGACGGCAGGTCGCCGGGTAATCGCTATTCAGCGATACCGGCAGCTCAAGGCATCCGCTGCCATGATCGGCTAGAACATCACCGACATGAAGGTGCCGATGTCGCGGAAGCCGACCCGGCGGTAGGTGGCGCGGGCCGGAGCGTTGAAGTCGTTGACGTACAGCGACACCGCGGGCGCGATGGAACGCAGCGCCTCGTCGACGACGGCCGCCATGCCGTGGACGGCGTATCGCCGGCCCCGCAGGGCGGGGTTGACCCAGACGCCCTGGACCTGGCAGGCGTACGGGGTGACCGCACCGATCTCGGCCTTGAAGACGACCCGGCCGTCATCGATCCGCGCGAACGCCCGGCCGGAGCGGATCAGCTCGGCCACGCGGGCGCGGTAGAGCACTCCCCCGTCGCCGGTATGCGGCGAGATTCCGACCTCCTCGGTGAACATCGCCACGCATGCCGGATAGAGGATGTCGAACTCGTGCATCGCCACGCGGCGCACCGCCGGATCGGGTACGACCGGCGGCGACGACGTGGTGGACATGACGGGCTGGGCGGCGCGGACGGCCCGCGGCACCCCCCAGGAGGGCCGCAGTACGTTCCACAGCTGGGTCACCGCGGAGACCGGCCCCACGATCGACGAGCAGCGCCGCCCCTGAGAACGCGCCTTGTCGGCGAAGAACCGCACCGCCTCGGAGTCGGCGGCGACCGGGACCAGGTTGGCGCCCGAGTAACAGAGAGAGGTGAGCCGCCCGTCGCGGTGGTACCCCCACAGCTGGGCACCGAGACGGCCGGGGTCGACGCCGGCGGCGTGCACCCGGGAGCCCACGAAGACGTTCGACACCGGATCGGCGTCGAGGATCGCGAGCGCCTCGTCGAGGTGACGATCGTCGAGGACACGAACCGGGGACGTCCGCAGCACGGGGCTCACGACGACGCCTCCTCGCCGGCTGACGCGGAGCCGCGCCGGCGGGGGCGCCGTGCCGACGAGTTCGCTCCGCTCACGCTGTAAGGGTACGGCAGGATCGGCCGAAGATCAGCGGGCGGGTACCGCGGACGGCACCCCATCCTGGCGGGCCCGCCGCCCCCCCAGCAGGGCCCGGACGATGGGACCCCCGGCCGGAGCCGGGGGTCCCAGACGCCTCCTTATGACAGAGCCTCCGTCACGGACGGCCGATCAGCGGGCGAGTGGGCACCTGCGCCGCGGAGGAGCGCACCGCGGTGGCCGACGGGACCGGGTCCGGCAGCGCCTTGCAGGTCACATCCGGGCCGCTGCCCGGCTTGTTCTTCGGGAGCGCGCCGGTGCTCAGGTACGCCGCGACCTTGTCGTCGAGGCACATGTTGCCGTTGAGCGTGTTGGCGTGCGTCTTGCCGCCGATCTCGGCGACCAGCCGTGACGGCAGCAGCCTGTGCATCTCCACGCCGCCCGGGTACGGCGTCGCGGCGTCCAGCGTCGACTGGACCAGCAGCGCCGGGGCCATCCCCGTCGCCTTGATCTTCAGGGCCGGGCCGCCCTGGAACGGCCAGTACGCGGCCGGCGCGTTGAACCAGACGTTGCCCCACGTGTTGAAGTGGTAGCCCTGCTCGTAGAGCTTGGCGGCGTCGGTGTGCCACGTGCTCCAGTTCCGCGGCCACCGGGCGTCGGCGGCCTGGACCGCGTTGTAGACGGCGAAGCCGTTGTCGTCCGGCGTGAAGATGTTCTGGGTGTAGAAGTCGACGAGCGCCTGCGCGTCGCCCTTCGTCACATAGGAGGAGAACACCTCGGCGATCGGCTTGTACCAGGCCGTGTTGTAGCCGGCGTTCAGGAACGTGTCGTCGAGCTCGTCCGGGCCGACCTTGCCGCCGACGGCCTTCTTGGCGGCTGCCGCGCGGACGGCGTAGTACTTCGCCTCCACGGCCTTCTCCGTCGTGCCGAGGTGGTAGACGGCGTCGTACTTGGCGATCCAGCCGAAGAAGAACGCGATGTTCCGCTCGAACGCCTTGTCCTGCGACAGCTGCGCGTCGTACCAGACCTCGCGGGCGTCGACGTTGCCGTCCAGCACCATGCGCTTCACGCGCTCGGGGAATAGCGTGCCGTACGTCGCGCCGAGGTAGGTGCCGTACGAGAAGCCGTAGTAGCTGATCTGCTTCTGGCCCAGCGCGACGCGGATGGCGTCGATGTCCCTGGCCGCGTCCGTGGTCCGCAGGTGCGGCAGCAGCCAGCCGAACTTCTTCGTGCAGGCCTGCGCGTACGCCCTGGACTTCTTGAGCCAGACCGCCTCGGCCTTCTTCGAGTGCGGGACGTAGTCCGGCCGGACCGGGTCGGAGTAGTGCGGGTCGCACGTCAGCGCGGGCTTGCTCGCGCCGACACCCCGCGGGTCGAACCCGATGATGTCGTACTGGGCGGGGATCTCCTTGTGGCCGACGCCGGTGAACCAGCTGGCGAGGCCGCCGGAGAGGTACAGGCCGCTGCCGCCCGGGCCGCCGGGGTTGCCGATCAGCACGCCCTTGTAGTGCTTGGAGTCGGTGTGCTTCACGCGCGACACCGCCACCGAGATCTTCTTCCCCGTCGGGTGGCGGTAGTCCAGCGGCACCTGCACCTGAGCGCACTCGGCGTTGGCCAGGTACGGGTCGCCGCCCGCGCACTTCGCCCAGGAGATCTTGGCGACGGCCGGCGTCGTCTCCGCCTGAGCGGAGACCCCCGCGGCCGTGCCGGCGAGCCCGACGCCCGCCGCGGCCGTGATGACAACAAGTCTCTTCACGAAACCCCCTCGCGCGCACGGCTCAACGGCGAGCCCACGCTGGTACGAATGCGCAGATTGTGGCGCTTGGGGCAAATGTGGGGAAGAGGCGGTTTCAACTGTTGCTTGATCGTGACGAGCACGCCGAGGCCGAGCGTGCGAAGGTCCCCGGCGCCCGGCCGGGGACCTTCACCGATCAGCGACTTACGGTCGGGCGATGACCTGCGGGAACTGCTGCGCGACGAGCGTCCGCGCCGCCGTCCCGGACGGCGGGACCGGCTCCGGGAGACGCGCGCAGTGCGACATGTTCGCCGGCAGGGTGCCCGCGGTGAGGAAAGCGGTGAACTTGTCGTCGATGCAGGCGTTGCCGCGCTGCACGACGCCGTGCGTACGGCCGCCGTTCTCGATCACCAGGCGCGAGCCCTTGAGCCGCTTGTTCATCTCCAGGCCGCCGGGGAACGGCGTCGCGGCGTCGTTGGTCGCCTGGAAGAGCAGCACCGGCGGCAGGCCCTTGGCGTTCCCGACGTCGACCGGCTTCCCGGCCTTGACCGGCCAGAAGACGCATGGGGCGTTGTACCAGGCGTTGCCCCAGGTCTCGAACTGGTAGCCCTGCATGTAGAGGCTCGCGTTGTCCTTCTGCCACGTGGCCCAGTTCCGCGGCCACTGGACGTCGCTGCACTGCACGCTGTTGTAGACCGCGTACCCGTTGTCGTCGGTGGTGGCACCGAGCGCGTTGAAGGCGGCGACCAGCGGGGCGGAGTCCCCCGCCTTGTACTTGGCCAGCGCGTTCGTCAGGTAGGGCCAGTACGGGCCGAGATCGATGTACCCGCCGACCAGGTACGTGTCGTCGAGCTCGTCCCCGCCCACGACGCCGCCGGCCGGGGTCTTGGCCAGCTTCGCGCGGGTGGCGAAGTAGAAGTCCCGTACCTCCTTCTGCGTCGCGCCCAGGTGGTAGGTGGAGTCGTACTTCGCCGCCCAGGCGAACAATGCGTTGATGTTGCCCTCGAAGGCCTTGTCCTGCTCGAGGTTGGCGTTGTACCAGACGTCGCTGGGCTTGACGTTGCTGTCCAGCACCATCCGCCGCACGTGCGACGGGAACATCGTGGCGTACACCGAGCCCAGATACGTGCCGTAGGAGGCGCCGTAGTAGTTGATCTGCTTCTGGCCCAGCGCCTCGCGGATGCTGTCCATGTCGCGGACGGCGTCGGTGGTCTTCATGTGCGAGAGCAGCGAGCCGTACTTCTTGCCGCAGGCCGCCGCGTACCCGGCCGTACGCTTCAGCCAGGTCGCCTCGAGCTGCCGGGTGCGCGGCAGGTAGTCGGGCCGCACCGGGTTGAAGTAGCCCGGCTCGCAGCTCAGGGAAGGGCTGCTGCCGCCGACGCCGCGCGGGTCGAAGCCCACCACGTCATAGGTGGCCTTGAGGCTCTGCGGCAGGTGGCTCGCCACGCGCAGCGCGAAGTCACGCCCGGTGCCGCCCGGGCCGCCCGGGTTGACCAGCAGCGAACCCTGGTAACCGGTCGTCCCGGTGTGCTTGAAGCGCGACAGCGCCAGGGTGATCTGCGTGCCGTGCGGATTGTTGTGGTCGAGCGGCACCTTGAGGCTGGCGCACTCGAGACCGCTGAGGCTCTGGTCGGCGCACGCCGACCAGCTCAGGCTCGCGGACGGCTGGGCGGGACGCGCCTGCGCCGCCGTCGGCACGAGGGCCAACCCGACGAGACCGGCTCCCGCAACGGCCGCCGTGATAGCAAGCTTTTTCACGTAACCCCTTTCACGCGGAATTCACCAATGAACCCCGGTTCGTGCGGTAACGCACGATTCTTCTGATTATGCCGAGCGGCCGGGAGGGGCACGGCCAAAGGTGGCCAACTTTCAGCGCCGCCGCCGGAATCGAAAGCCCCCGGCCATGACGACCGGGGGCTCTTCACCAGACCCTACCTATTCCGTGATCACCAGTTCGTCAGCCCTCGCGGCCGGCGGGAATACGGGAATGCGGGGCGGTTGGTCCGATCAAGCATCTCTGATCATGGATGCCAAATCGCGACAAATCACAATAGGGACCCCGCATTTAGGCGTGACAGAACACGTCACCCGGCGTGCCCCCAGCGATGACGCGTCGGAATGGGCGGGGCCGTGCCGCGACGAGCGGACAGGATGCCGCCGGCAGCGGCCGGCGATGAGCGCTCGTGCCGATGGTCAGGACACGGTGACGTCGGCGCCCGGCCCCTCGCCGGTGACGTCGATGCCCATGTCCTCGGCGATCCGGACGGCCTCTTCGATGAGCGTCTCCACGATCGCGGACTCGGGCACCGTCTTGATGACCTGTCCCTTGACGAAGATCTGGCCCTTGCCGTTGCCGGAGGCGACGCCGAGGTCGGCCTCACGGGCCTCACCGGGACCGTTCACGACACAGCCCATCACCGCGACCCGAAGCGGGACCGGGAAGTCCTGCAGCGCCGCGGTCACCTCGTCGGCCAGGCTGTACACGTCCACCTGGGCACGCCCGCACGACGGGCAGGACACGATCTCCAGGCCGCGCTCCCGGAGGGCGAGCGACTCAAGGATCTGCAGGCCGACCTTGACCTCCTCCACGGGAGGCGCCGACAACGACACCCGGATCGTGTCACCGATGCCCTCGGCCAGCAGCGCGCCGAACGCCACCGACGACTTGATGGTGCCCTGGAAGGCGGGGCCGGCCTCGGTGACTCCGAGGTGCAGCGGGTAGTCGCACTTCGCCGCCAACTGCCGGTAGGCATTGATCATCACCACCGGGTCGTTGTGCTTGACCGAGATCTTGATGTCGCGGAAGTCGTGCTCCTCGAACAGCGAGCACTCCCACAGCGCGGACTCCACCAGCGCCTCGGCGGTCGCCTTGCCGTACTTCTCCAGCAGCCGCCTGTCGAGAGACCCGGCGTTCACGCCGATCCGGATCGGCACGCCGGCGTCCTTGGCGGCCCGCGCGATCTCGCCGACCTTGTCGTCGAACTTCTTGATGTTGCCCGGGTTCACGCGTACGGCCGCGCACCCGGCCTCGATCGCGGCGAAGACGTACTTGGGCTGGAAGTGGATATCGGCGATGACCGGGATCTGTGACTTGCGGGCGATGGCCGGCAACGCGTCCGCGTCGTCCTGCGACGGCACCGCCACCCGTACGATCTGGCAGCCCGACGCGGTGAGCTCGGCGATCTGCTGCAGCGTCGCGTTGACGTCGGCGGTCAGCGTGGTCGTCATCGACTGCACGGACACCGGAGCCTCACCGCCGACCGGCACGGAACCCACCATGATCTGCCGCGACTTGCGGCGCGGGGCGATCGGCCTGGGCTTGGCCTGCGGAATTCCGAGATCGACGCTCATCGGTCACGCGGCGCGGAGCCGTGGCCCCTTGGGGTGCGCCGCGCCCTCCTTCCAGTGGTGCGCTCGACGGACGGGTACCAGCCTAGGCAACCGGGGGAGTGGTGCGCACCCGGGAGGGGCTACTGCGGGAGTTTGAGCGGGTTGATGACGTCGGCGAGGATCAGCAACACACCGAGCCCGACGAGCACCATCACGACCACGTACGTCACCGGCATGAGCTTGGCCATGTCGACCGGCCCGGGGTCGGGCCGGCCGCGAAGGAGGAAGACACGGGCCTTGACCCGCTCATAGCACACCACCGCGAGGTGACCGCCGTCCAGCGGCAGCAACGGCAGCAGGTTCAGCAGCCCGACGAAGAGGTTGAGCGAGGCGACGAGGAGGATGAAGGTGCCGATCTTCTCCTGCCAGGTGTCGCTGGAGGAGAAGACCTGACCGGACGCCTCCGCGCCGCCGACGACACTGCCCGCCTGGCCGCCGGGGGTGCTGGCCCGGTCATGGGAGAACAGCTTCGGGATCGCGTGCGGGATGTCCACGACCACTCGCGCGACGGACACCACCATCTCGCCCATGAACCGCACGGAGAACCGGACCGCCCGCACGGGGCCGAGGCGATGTGTCCGGAGGGCCGGTTCCAGCCCGAAGTAGCCGTGGCCGCCCACCTCCGCGACCGTGACCGGCAGAGTGACCCTGGCCCCGCTCCGCTCCACCACCACCGCCACCGTGCTGCCGGGCTTGGCGTCCCTGATGGCCGCGGCGAGCTGGTCCCAGTCGCGCACCGGCCGGCCGGCGAACGAGACGATCCGGTCGCGGACCCGCAGGCCCGCCTTCCTCGACGGCGACTCCGGGTCGCGCGCGGTGCAGGTGGCCGTGGCCGCCACGCAGGGCGAGACCCGGCGCACGACGGTGGTGGCCTTCCCTCCATCGGGGAGCCCCACCGCCATCGCCAGGACGATGAGCAGCAGGAACGCCAGGATCAGGTTCATCACCACACCGGTGACGATGACGACCGCCCGCCGCGAGGCGGGCTGCCGGTAGAACGCGCGCGGCTCGTCGGCGGGGTCGACCTTCTCCAGCGGGGTGTACCCGATGATCTTCACGAAACCACCGAGCGGGATGGCCTTGATGCCGTACTCGGTCTCGCCTCTGCGGCGCGACCACAGCGTGGCGCCGAACCCCACGAAGAACTGCGACGCCTTCATGCCGAAGCGCTTCGCGGTGAGCAGGTGACCGGCCTCGTGCAGCATCACCGACAGGAGGAGCGCGAGGACGAAGGCGGCCGCGCCGATGAGATAGGTCAACCAGACGTCAGCTCCCGTGCCCGGGCCCGTGCCCATTGGTCGGCGGCCAGCACGTCGTCCAGGGTGAGCCCGCCATCGGGCCGGGCCCGCGTCGGGGCGGCGGAACCACTCGTGTGCTCGGAGACTACCCGCGAGACCGTCTCGACAATCGCCGGAAACGCAAGACGGCCGCGGAGGAAGGCCGCCACGCATTCCTCGTTCGCTCCGTTGTAGACGGCCGGTGCCGTGCCCCCGGCCGCGCCGACCTCCCGCGCCAGGCGCACGGCGGGGAACACCTCGTCGTCCAGCGGGAAGAACTCCCACGTGTGAGACCGGGTCCAGTCGATGCCGGGGGCGGCGTCCGGCACCCGGTCGGGCCAGGCGAGGCCCAGCGCGATGGGCAGCCGCATGTCGGGCGGGCTGGCCTGTGCGATCGTCGAGCCGTCGGCGAACTCCGCCATCGAGTGGACCACCGACTGCGGGTGCACCATCACCTGGATCCGCTCGAACGGCACGTCGAACAGCAGGTGCGCCTCGATCACCTCGAGACCCTTGTTGACAAGCGTCGCGGAGTTCACCGTGATGAGCGGCCCCATCGCCCAGGTGGGGTGGGCGAGCGCCTGATCCGGCGTGACCTCCGCCAGCTCCGCACGGCTGCGGCCGCGGAACGGCCCGCCGCTGGCGGTCACGACCAGCCGGCGCAGCTCCCCGCGTGCTCCCCCGCGCAGGCACTGGGCCAGGGCGGAGTGCTCGGAGTCGACCGGCACGATCTGGCCCGGCTTGGCCCGCTGCTTGACCAGTGGGCCTCCGATGATCAGCGACTCCTTGTTGGCGAGGGCGAGCGTGCGCCCGGCGTCGAGGGCGGCGAGCGTGGAGGACAGCCCGGCGGCCCCGTCCACGGCGTTGAGCACGACGTCGCACGGCCACGCGGCCACCTCGGCGATGGTGCCCGGCCCGGCGAGGAGCTTGGGCAGCCGGAAGCCGCCGGAGGCGTACCCCCGCTTCTGAGCCTCCGCGTAGAGGGCGAGCTGCAGGTCTTCGACGACCGATCCCCTGGCGACCGCGACCACGTCGGGCCGGAGATCGAGTGCCTGCCTGGCCAGCAGGTCCACGCGGCCGCCGGCCGCGGCCAGCCCGGCCACCCGGAAACGGCCGGGGTTCCGGCGGATCACGTCGATGGCCTGGGTGCCGACCGAACCGGTCGAACCGAGGATCACAACGTCTTTGGGGCCGGCTGAAGAGGGACTCGTGTCGGGAATCACGTCTCCATTCTCGCCTCTGCCCCGCCCCGGAAGGACCCGGGCGCGGGCCTCGGCCCGCCGGGCGGCACGAGAAGCGCTACTTCAAAGCACAGAACACCTGATCCCAGACGCCGTTTTACCCAAAGCGAGCATACGATCACCCTGGGTGCTGCACACTTTTGGCTCATGTCCAAGAACGCCCCCATCGCCCTCGTCATCCCCGCCATCAGCGCCGTCCTGGGCACGCTCGGCCCGGCGGCGTCCCACCCCGCGCCCGGCGTCGCCGGCGTCGCCGACCACGTGATCGCGACGGGCCGGTCCGCGACCCTGCGGTACTGGACCTCCGAGCGAATGCAGCGCGCGCTCGCCCCGCCGCGCCGGCCGCGGCCCCGGCCGATGGCCTACCGTCCCGCCCCCGGCCCGCCGATCACGA
>JAOPYL010000320.1 GCA_025964625.1 Actinoallomurus sp.
CCCCCACTGGAGCTGGCCCGGGCCGATCCGCGCGGCTACATCCAGGCCCTGCGCGCCGCCGGGGAGGACGCCGAGCTGATCGACAGTGAGGGGCTGGGCGGCTTCGGCTGGCTGGCGCAGACCGTCGGCATCGACGTGCCCGCGGTGTTCGCAGGATCCGACAGCTCGATCTGAAACGACTCCAGGCCGCGCAGGACGAAACCCGGCTTCCGGCCGGCTCCGCGACCTCGGTGAGCAGGTCGCCGCCGTCCGCGACGAGATGGGGGCCGGCGACGAACTCGGCGGACCACGGGTCGTACGTCACGTCGCCCAGCGGTCGGTGCGGACGTCGGTCACGCGGGCCCGGTGCGCCCGTCCGGCCGCCGACTCGGCGATGGCCCGCGCCTCGCCGAGGTCGCGGTTCTCGGCGGCCACCTGGACCGGGCCCGGCGGCGCGTCGACGTGCACGGTGCCGAGGTTCAGCAGCCGCTGGAGCGGGCCGGCCGTCAGCCGCACGCTCTGCGCCCGCGCGTGCGCGATGACGTCGAGTCGCCGGCACATCCGGCCTCGCTGGGTGACGAAGAGGGCGTCGTCGGTGCCGGCCGCGCCCTTCTGGAACGGCGCGCGCAGCCACGACCGCGACGCCGGCAGCAGGCGTACGGCCTCGGCACTGGTCCCCGGGAACACCAGGCCGACCATCTGGAAGGCGATGTGCCGGGGCGCGACCGGCAGCAGCACCGAGGACAGGGCCTGCCGCTCCCCGACGTAACCCGCGACCGTGACGTCGACGCGCGCCCAGCCGTACCCCCGCCAGAGCAGCGGCTCGACCACCCGCACGGCCTGCACCCTGCCCGGCGGCACGGTCTGCATCCGGGTCTCCACCAGCCCGTAACGGAGCCGCAGGCCGTCCGGTGACAGGGCCGCTGTGAAGCCGGTGTGCATGACCAGCGGGGCGATCACACCGCGCGCGAGGCCGAGCAGCACCGGAAGCGCGGCGGCCAGCACGCCCGGCTCGCCGAAGACCACGCCGAAGGCGAGCAGGGAGACGAGTAGCAGCAGGGCGCCGATGACCGGGAGCTTCAGGAGCTGCGAACCGAGTAGCGTGCCGAAGCCCACGCGCCAGTACGGTCGTTCGGGCGCCTCGGGCGTTTGACCGGGGAGCCCGGCGGCGCGGGCGAGCAACTCGGCGCGCAGCCGCTCGGCCATCGCCCGGCCGAGATAGCGGAACTTGGTCTCGGCCTGGTCGCCGCCGGCCAGTTCGACGCGCACCTCGGCGAGGCCGAACACGCGTGTGACCAGTGGCCGTACGACATCGACCGCCTGCATCCGCGAGAGCGGGACCCGCCGGTTGCGGCGGCGCAGGATCCCGGTCTCGACCATGAGGTCGTCGCCCGAGATCCAGAACTTCACCGACCACCAGGTCCAGAAGCCCACGATCGACGCCACGACCGCGACCGGCAGCATCACCAGCACGAACCGGGCGACCACCTCGGGCGTCAGGATCAGCGCGATGCCGGTCCCGGTCTGCGTGATCAGTAGTGAGTAACCGCCGAGCACGAACACGATGACCACGACGCCCAGCGCGTTGATCACGGCGGTGCCCCCGTGCAGGCGGTGCACGCCCTGGGAGAAGTGCACGGGTGGCCTGGCGGGCGGCCCGTACGGCGGAGGCGGACCGTACGCCGGAGGGGCGTACGCCGGGCGGCCGCCGGGATAGGGGCCGTACCCCGGCCGGCCGTGCCCAGGAGGCGGCCCCGGCCGGCCGGGGTACGGTCCCATGGTCAAAGCCCGATCGACCTCGCTTCGCCCTTCCGCGCGAGCCGATCCCGCAGGACCGCGGCGTCGCGGGCGGGCAGGCCGGGGATGCGGGCGTCGGTGGCCGCGGCGGCGGTGTGCAGGCGCACCGTCGCGACGCCCAGCCACTGTTCGAGCAGCCCGGCGGTCACGTCGACGTACTGCATGCGCCCGTACGGCACGACGACGAGATGCCTGACGAAGAAACCGTGCGTGACCAGAAGGTCGTCGGCGCGCTCGGCGAACCCCCACGACCGGTAGCCGAGCTCGGCGGCGATCCAGCCCATCGCGCACCCGACGAAGATGACAGCGAGCCAGATCAGCCCGCCCGCCAGGCCGATCATGCGCGACAGCACGAACGCGCCGACGATGGTGACCGGGAGGGCCCACAGCAGCACGGCGATGCGGCGATGCCAGGTGAGGCGGGACGACACACGCGCCCACACCATGCCGGACGGCGGGTCGAACGCCTGCTCCGCCCGGCCACCGATGGGCACCGGTGACGGACCGGCCGGGCCGCTCGGCGCGGGCGGCGGAGGCATCGGACCGCGCTGCGCCGCCGGAGCGGCGCCGGGCGGCAGGATCCGCGGACTGCCCGGCGGCATGTTCGGCCGGCCTCCGTCGTACGGATGGGGATCGCCAGAGTTCATCGCACCAAGTCAACCCCAACAGGGGCGCCTTCCGCGAGACCCCCATGGCACGATGGTCAGGTGAGCACCAAAACGGGCATGTCGTGAGCACTGAGCGGATCGTGGGCGTGGGGGCCGGGGCCAAGGACCTCGCCACCGAGGACATGACGCTCAACATCGGGCCGCAGCACCCCTCCACGCACGGTGTGCTGCGGCTGCGGCTCACCCTCGACGGCGAGCGCATCGCCGCGGCCGAGCCGATCATCGGGTACATGCACCGGGGCGCGGAGAAGCTGTTCGAGGTCCGCGACTACCGCCAGATCATCGTGCTGGCCAACCGGCACGACTGGCTGTCGGCCTTCTCCAGCGAGCTCGGCGTCGTCCTCGCGGCCGAGCGGATGCTGGGCATGGAGGTGCCGACGCGCGCGGTCTGGGCGCGTACCCTCCTGGCCGAGCTGAACCGCGTGCTCAACCACCTGATGTTCCTCGGCTCCTACCCACTGGAGATCGGCGCGATCACGCCGATCTTCTACTCGTTCCGCGAGCGCGAGCAGCTGCAGCGGGTCATGGAGGAGATCTCCGGTGGCCGCATGCACTACATGTTCAACCGGGTGGGCGGCCTGAAGGAGGATCTGCCCGCCGGCTGGCTGGGCCGCGTCACCGAGGCCGTCGCCGGCGTACGCCGCGGCGTACGCGACCTGGACCGGCTCATCAGCGGCAACGAGATCTTCCGTGCCCGAACCCGCGGCGTGGGCGTGCTGACACGCGAGCAGATCCAGCAGTACGGCGTGTCCGGTCCGATCGCCCGCGCCGCCGGGGTCGACTTCGACCTGCGTCGCGACGAGCCGTACCTCGCCTACGGGGAGCTCTCCGACGTGCTCCGGGTGGTGACCCGTACCGAGGGCGACTGCCTGGCCCGGTTCGAGTGCCTGCTCGACCAGGTGCACGCCTCACTGGACCTCTCCGACGCCTGCGTGTCACGCCTGTCCGAGCTGCCGCCCGGGCCGATCAACGTACGGCTGCCGAAGGTGCTCAAGGTGCCCGAGGGCCACACGTACGCCTGGACGGAGAACCCGCTCGGCATCAACGGCTACTACCTCGTGTCACGCGGCGAGAAGACACCGTGGCGGCTGAAGCTCCGCTCCGCGTCGTACAACAACATCCAGGTGCTCACCGAGATGCTGCCCGGGTACCTCGTCGCCGACATGATCGCCATTCTCGGCTCGATGTTCTTCGTCGTCGGCGACATCGACAAGTAGCCGGCTGCGAAAAAGTCCCGGCTGCGCTCGGATGCCTTCCGCGGTCGTTCAGGTACGTGAGGCGGGGCGCTGCTCGTCCTCGTCCTCGGGCCCCTTCGGCACCCGGCAGGCGTACTCCAGGAAGAGCGCCGCGCCGATCAGCGCGACGGCCGCGAGCACGGTGCCGCCGCTGACGAAGAAGTCGCGCAGCGGCGTCGGCTTTTCCAGTGACGACGACAGGTAGATCATGATGCCGCCGAAGACGCCGGCGAGCACCGCCGCGGCGTGCGAGCTGGCCTTGGCCAGTGCCGCGAGGCGCGCGGCCACGAGCGGCTCGATCGGCTTGGTGTCGGGCCGGCGCTGGATGCGCGCCCGCGTGACGAGAGCGGTGTAGAGCTCGCCGAGCGCCAGGAGCAGCAAGGACGGCACCATCGTCCACGGCAGCAGCGGCAGCGAGGTGTACAGGAAGCGCACCACCGCCCACGTGACCGCGGCCACCACGGCCACGGTGGCGACAATGACGGCGAGACGAGTCGGTTTCACGTGGGTAGCTGGAGAGAGAGGTCGTCGCGGCGCCGCAGCTCCTGGTCGGCCACGGCCGCCAGGAGATCCGTCACCCTTCCCTGACCGGGCAGCGAGGCGTCCGGATCGACGTCGCACCACGGCCGCAGCACGAACGCCCGCTCGTGCGCCCGCGGATGCGGCAGCACCAGCGCCGGGTCGTCGGAGGTCACGTCGCCCATCATCACGATGTCGATGTCGAGCGTACGCGGCCCCCAGCGGACCTCCCTCGTGCGGGCCATCGCCTCCTCGATGTTGAGTACGCGCTCCAGCAGCGACTCGGGCGCCACACGGCTGTTCGCCACGATGACGACGTTGAGGAAGTCATCCTGCTCCGGCCCGCCGACGGGTTTGGTCTCATAGACCGGCGAGAGCGCGATGAAGTCCAGTCCAGGAGCGTCGAACAGCGCGTCGATCGCCTCCTGAAGGTTGTCCAGGCGGTCGCCGAGGTTGCTGCCGAGGGACAGCACGGTCCGGCGCCTTTCCGCGGAGGTCGTCATGGGCGGCTCCGGTGAATCGTCACGGCCACGTCGGTGAACGGGTGCGGTACGGGGGCGCTCGGCTTGTGAACGGTGATCTCGACCTCCTCGACCTGCGGTGGGTCGAGGCAGAGGACCGCCAGCCGGTCGGCCAGCGTCTCGATGAGGTTGACGGGTTCGCCTTCGACCACGGCCACCAGCCGGTCGGCCAGCGCGCCGTAGTCCACGGTACGCAGTAGATCATCTCCTGCCGCGGCCGGGCGCGTGTCAAGGCCCAGCACGACGTCGATGACGAACTCCTGCCCGAGCTCGCGTTCGGCCGGCAGGCAACCGTGCCGTCCGCGCGCCCGCAGTCCGCGCAGGACTATCCGATCATTGCGGGCACCGCTCACTCGTCCTCGTCCTCTTCTGCTCGGTTCAGCACCGGCGAACCGTGGTGCAGCCACATCCGCCAGCCCTCTTCCGTACGGATGAACGCGTTGGTCGTCACCACGCTTCCCCCCGACGTGAACGCGTTCGGGGACTCGTCGGCGGCGGTGATGATGTTCTCGGAGCAGGTGATCACGGCCTGGTCACCTGAGACGCGGACCTGCGTGTCGGTCAGCACGAACTGGATGTACGGCGTGTTCGCCATGATCAACGCCCAGGAGCGCAGCACGGTGCCGCGCCCGCGCAGCAGCGGCCAGCCCGGGTGCACGCAGACCACGTCCTCGGCATGGCTGCCGTCGGCCCAGACGAGTCCCATGCGGTCCAGGTCCGCGGACTCGAACGCGGCGTAGAACTCGGCGTTGACCGTCTCCACGGCGTCCACGTCGGTCTCGGTCACAGCGCGGCTCCCCACGCGGCGGCGGCGCGCACCGCGTCGGCGTTGGGACGCACTCTGTGCACGCGTACGCACCACGCTCCGGCGGCCGCGGCGAGGGTGCTGATCGCCACGGTGGCGTCATCGGAATCGGCGAACGGCCGGGGGGTGCCGTCGGGAGCGGCGAGCAACCGGCCGAGGAAGCGTTTGCGCGAGGCCGCGACCAGCACGGGGTGGCCCAGCTCCATCAGCTCGGGCAGATGGGCGAGGAGCGTCCAGTTGTGGTTGTCCTCCGGACGCTTGGCGAAGCCGAGGCCGGGGTCCACGATCAGCTGAGAAGGGTCGACGCCCTCATGCACGATGGCGTTGATGCGGCCGTGCAACTCTTCGGTGACCTCACGCACGACGTCCGCGTAGACGGCCCGGGTGTCCATGTCGTGACTGTGACCGCGCCAGTGCATGACGACGTACGGCACGGCGGCCTTGGCGACCACGCGGGGCATGGCGGGATCGGCGAGACCGCCGCTCACGTCGTTGACGAGCCTGGCGCCGGCCGCGACCGCGGCCTCGGCCACCTCGGCCCGCATCGTGTCCACGCTGACGGGTACGCCTGCGGCGGCGAGCGCCCCGATCACCGGGATGACCCGGCGCAGCTCCTCCTGCAACGACACCCGCTGCGCACCGGGTCGTGTCGACTCACCGCCGACGTCGACGATGTCCGCGCCTTCGGCGACCAGGCCCAGACCGTGCCGGATCGCCGCGTCATGATCGAACCAGGCCCCTCCGTCGGAGAACGAGTCGGGGGTGACGTTGACCACGCCCATGACGAGACAGCGCCCCGGAGCGGGGAGGCCGGCGATGCTCGTGGTCATACCGGTAGCCTAGGGGGTTGCCGCCCTATTTCGCCTGCCGGGAGTCCGGATGGCGGTCGAGGTCAGGGGGCGGGAAGGGCGCGCTTGGGCGGGCGCTTGAGGCCGGGGATGCGCAGCCGGGGCCAGACGATGAACGCCTCGGCCTCCAGGGCCGCCAGGGCGATCCGGGGGGCCTCGTTGAGGCTCGGATAGACGAAGAACCGCGGCTGCCAGGCCGGCTGGAACTTGGCGTTGAACTTGTACAGCGACTCGATCTGGAACCAGCGCGACAGGAAGACGAGCAGGCCGCGCCATGCCTTCAGCACCGGCCCCGCGCCGATCCGCTCGCCGCGGGCCAGCGCCGCGCGAAAGACCGCGAAGTTCAGCGACATGCGCTTGACGCCCAGCTCCGGTGCGGCCTTGATGGCCTCAACGATCAGGAAGTCGTTGAGCCCCGGCTGGGCGGAGCGGTCGCGGCGCATCAGGTCGAGGGAGAGCCCGTCGGTGCCCCACGGCACGAAGTGCAGGACGGCGTGCAGCTCGCCGTCCTTGGTGGCGGTGGCGAGCACGCAGTCCTCGTCGCCGGGCTCGCCGACGCGGCCGAGCGCCATCGAGAAGCCGCGCTCGTTCGCGGTGCCGCGCCAGGCGTCGGCCTGGTCCCACAACGCCTTGAGCTCATCGGGCCTGTAGTCCTTCTCCCTGCGGACCTCGGCGACGTAGCCCTGGCGGCCCACCCGGTTGACCATCTGGCGGACGTTGCGCATGGTGCGGCCGTCGAGGGAGAACTCGGCCGAGTCGACGATCGCCTCGTCGCCGAGCTCCAGAGCGGACAGGCCCGACTCGCGGCACCAGATCTCGGCGCCGAGCTCGCTGCAGCCCATGACGGCGGGTGCCCAGGCGTGCTGGGCGGCCTCCTCGAGGAACGCCTCGATCGCGCCGGGCCACGCCTCCGGGTCGCCGATCGGGTCTCCCCCGGCCAGCATGACCCCGGACACCACGCGGTAGGTGACGCAGGCCTTGCCGGTGGGCGACCAGATGACGCTCTTGTCACGGCGGAGCGAGAAGTAGCCCAGGGAGTCGCGGGCGCCCTGCCTGCTGAGGAGCTCGCGGATACGCTCCTCGTCCTCGGCCGACAGCGACGGCGCGGGCTCGGCCGGCCGCAGGAAGAGGAAGACCGTGGTCACGCCGGTGAACAGGCCGAGCGATCCCAGGATCAGGCCGAACAGGTCGTTCTTGCGCTCGGAGACGAAGGTGACCGGCCCGCTGGCCCCGAAGAGTCCCACGACCACGTGCCACAGCCGGTCCGGGAAGGTGTAGTCGTGGTCGAGCCCACGGGAGTTCAGGGCGATGAACAGCAGGCCGGTCGCCACGCTGAAGGCGGCGAGGAAGGACCCCACCCAGAGCGCCCGCCAGCGAGTCCTGGGATCACCGGTCGCGTAGAACTCGGCGCGGAAGTAGACCAGTGCGCCGAGCATGACCGCCGCGACGATCGCGGAGATCGCGAACTCCTTGACCAGGTGGGACACGATCGTGAACGCGAGCAGGCCGACGACCGCACGCCACGCCCTCCGCTTGCGGCGGCGCAGCCCGTGCGACAGCAGGAGGAGCAGCAGCCCGGCGACGAGCGTCGCGGTCCTGGCGGCGTTGTTGACCGATCCAGGGACGAACTCGTCGACCCGGACCATGCGGCGGTGCCACTCGGGCAACAGGGCGCCCACGACATCGTGGAGCCCGACGAGGAAGGACAGCCATCCGGCGGTGGCCGGAACCCAGCGCCGCTGACTGCGCCGCTCCACGGCTTCGGGGTTCTCTTGAACTTCGCCGCGGCGGGGCGTCGGTCGCTTCGTCTCCACTATCACGGACCCACAGCGTAGTCAGCCGGGTGTCCGCCGCGTGCCATCATCACCGGCAGCCACTCCACTCTGTGCCTACATGCCGCAGTGAGGGGCGTATCCCTTTGTCAAGGTAGCACCGCGCCCTCTTGGTACGACGCCGACTCGGGAGCGCCGGTTCGTGATCGAAACCGGGTGTCAGCGCCCGAGGATGAGGCTCATGGCCTCCGCACGCGTGCTCGGCTCGTCGCGGAAGTCCCCCCGGACGGCCGACGTCAGCGTCTTGGCGCCCGGCTTGCGCACCCCGCGCATGGTCATGCACAGGTGCTCCGCCTCCACGACGACGATCACGCCACGTGGCTTGAGCACCTCCATGAGGGCGTCGGCGACCTGCGAGGTCATCCGCTCCTGCACCTGCGGGCGGCGGGCATAGACGTCGACCAGCCGGGCCAGCTTGGACAGCCCGGTGATCTGTCCCTTGACGTTGGGGGTGTACCCGACGTGCGCCACGCCGTGGAAGGGCACCAGATGATGCTCGCAGAGACTATAGACCTCGATGTCCTTGACGATCACCATCTCGTCGTGATCGGCGTCGAACACCGTGGTGAGGACGTCCTCGGGACGCTGCCGCATCCCGGCGAGCTGCTCGGCGTACGCCCGGGCGACCCGGGCGGGGGTGTCGACGAGACCATCGCGGTCGGGGTTCTCCCCGACCGCGATGAGGATCTCGCGAACCGCCTTCTCGATCCTTGCCTGGTCGATCGGCGGGCCGTGAAGATCAGGTGTCTCGCTCACGCCTTGCCTTCGTGGTCGTCCTGCTCCTCATGGTCGGCCGGACGCGACTTGCCGCTGCCGTTGCCCCGGGTCAGGTCCTCCACGTCCTTGGGGCCCATGAGCGCCAGCTCCTTGGGCGTCAGCACCGGCGGGCGGTCGGAGGGCAGCCGCTTGCCGTAGCCGTTGTAGGACGGCGCGGCCGGCCGCTTCTGAATCGGGGCGAAGATCTCGAGCACCTGGTTCTTGGACAGGGTCTCCTTGTCCAGGAGGTGGAGCACGAGGTCGTCGAGGACGTCGCGGTACTCCACGAGGATCTCCCACGCGATGTCGTGGGCGGACTCGATCAGGCGCCGGACCTCGTCGTCGATCGCGGATGCGATCTCCTCGGAGTAGTCGCGGCTGTGCGACATGTCGCGGCCGAGGAACGGCTCGCCGTTGCCCTCGCCGAACTTGCGGGCGCCGAGGCGCTCGCTCATGCCGTACTCGGTGATCATCTTTCGCGCGATCGCCGTGGCCTTCTCGATGTCATTGGCCGCGCCGCTCGTGGGCTCGTGGAACACCAGCTCCTCGGCGGTGCGGCCGCCGAGCAGCATCGCCAGCTGGTCGAGCATCTCCGAGCGGCTCGCGAGGAACTTGTCCTCCATCGGGAGGGTCATCGTGTAGCCCAGCGCCTGCCCGCGGGACAAGATGGTGATCTTGTGCACGGGGTCGGCGTTCGGCAGCGCGTGCGCCACCAGGGCGTGGCCGCCCTCGTGGTAGGCGATGGTCTTCTTCTCCCGGTCGGACATGACCCGGCTCTTGCGCTCGGGGCCGGCCATGACCCGGTCGATCGACTCCTCGAGGGTGTCCATGTCGATCTGCTTGCGGTCCATGCGCGCGGTCAGCAGGGCCGCCTCGTTGATGACGTTCGCGAGGTCGGCACCGGTGAAACCGGGCGTACGGCGCGCGATCGTGTCGAGCTCGACGTCGGGCGCGAACGGCTTGCCGCGGCCGTGCACGCGCAGGATGCCCTTGCGGCCCTCGATGTCGGGCCGGTCGATGACGATCTGCCGGTCGAAACGGCCCGGGCGCAGCAGCGCCGGGTCGAGGATGTCCGGCCGGTTGGTCGCGGCGATCAGGATCACGCCGCCCTTGACGTCGAAGCCGTCCATCTCGACGAGCAGCTGGTTGAGCGTCTGCTCCCGCTCGTCGTGGCCGCCGCCGAGACCGGCACCACGGTGCCGGCCGACCGCGTCGATCTCGTCGACGAAGATGATCGACGGGGCGTTCGCCTTGGCCTGCTCGAACAGGTCACGCACCCGGGAGGCACCAACACCGACGAACATCTCGACGAAGTCCGAACCGGAGATCGAGTAGAACGGCACGCCCGCCTCGCCGGCGACGGCTCGGGCGAGCAGCGTCTTGCCGGTACCCGGGGAGCCGTACAGCAGCACGCCCTTGGGGATCTTCGCCCCGATCGCCTGGAACTTGGCCGGGTTCTGCAGGAACTCCTTGATCTCCTGCAGCTCCTCGATGGCCTCGTCGGCACCGGCCACGTCGGCGAAGGTGGTCTTCGGGGTGTCCTTGGTGACCAGCTTGGCCTTGGACTTCCCGAAGTTCATCACCCGCGAGCCGCCACCCTGCATCTGGTTCATGATGAACAAGAAGATGAGCACGACGACGACGATCGGCAGGAAGCTGAACAGCAGGCCGAGGAAGACGTTCTGCTTCGGCACCGAGACCGTGTAGCTCTTGAGCTTGTGCTCGTGGGTCTTGGTCTGCAGCAACTTGGCCAGGTCGAGCCCTTGGCCGTCGACCCAGGACGCCTGCAGCTGCTTGCCGTTGTTGAGCTTGACCTCGATCCGCTGGTCCTTGTCGATGATCTGGGCGGAGGTCACCTGGTCGTTCTGGATGGCCTCTACGACCGTCGAGGTGTCGGCCTTCTCGTATGAACCGCCGGGATTGATCCCGTACATGACGAGGAGTACCAGCGCCCCAAAGGCCAGAATCCATAGCAACGGCCCGCGAAAGTAGCGCTTCAGATCCATTTATGCGGAACCCCGCGATGGGGCTCCGTCCCTCCTGACCAGCATCATCAGACCTCGCCGCGCGAACGCCCGCCGAGGCGGCCTTCCTGAGTGTTACAAACCCGGCCGACCGCAATGGAGTCCGGGGTACCGAAGGTACACCGGTGTCACGGAAGACCGCAGCATGACGACCGGCGCCCTGCTTCGCAACGTGCAACGTACGAGGCTAACCTTCTTGTTCCCCACTTCCACCGTAGACGTGCGGTGCAAGTGTGCCCACGAACGGCAGGTTGCGATACCGCTCCGAGTAATCGAGGCCGTAACCGATCACGAACTCGTTCGGAATGTCGAAACCGACGTACTTGACGTCGACCTCGATCTTGGCCGCCTCGGGCTTTCGCAGCAGGGCGCAGACCTCGATCGACGCAGGTCCGCGCGATTCCAGATTGCTCATCAGCCACGAGAGCGTGAGACCGGAGTCGACGATGTCCTCGACGATGAGCACGTCCCGGCCCATGATGTCGGAGTCCAGGTCTTTGAGGATACGCACCACTCCGGATGACTTGGTCCCGGAGCCGTACGACGACACGGCCATCCAGTCCATCGAGACCGGCGAGTGGAGCGCCCGGGCGAGGTCGGCCATGACCATCACCGCACCCTTCAGGACCCCGACGAGCAGGAGTTCCCTGCCCGCGTAGTCCTCGTCGATCAGGGCGGCGAGCTGCCGGATCTTCTCCTGTAGCTCCTCCTCCGGGATGAGCACCTTCTCGAGATCCGCCCGCATGTCCGTTTCGTCCACCGCAGAACCTTTCACGATCGTGCGGCCACCGGCCGCGCCCCTCCCCTGCCCGTCCGACGACTCGGGTCGCTTAGGGCGAAATCACCGGGATTCGGACGGCCCGAAGAGCAGCTTTTCACACCGCCGCCAAGCCCGTACGCGGCCGGGCAGGTCGACATGTGCCTGACCGTGCCACGCGGTGACCAGCGCGTCCACCTCATCGATGTGGACCGCGGCGAGCGTGCCCGGCGGGCTGCCCGCGGCGATCGCCGTGCCGCGGAGCACCCGCGTCCGCACTGCCCGCGGCAGTTCCGCCAGCCCGCGCACGTCCA